>DATMSO010000045.1:0-21303 GCA_035565335.1 Methylovorus sp. | reverse complement strand
GGGGCGTTAACTACACTTAACGCCTCTGGAGGAACTGGAAGTTCGCTAGGCCTGTAATCCACTCCGCAGATAACTTTGCGTCGTGGCCTGGCCGTTGGCACCATACATCTGGCCAGGTGAGTGATGCGCATGCAGCGCATTAAGAAACTGTTCGTTACGGCTGAAGTGCTTGTTGATGAGCACGCCATTCACGCGGTTCATTTCCTGGGCTTGCACCAGCATCTTGTGAAATTGCATCCATGCCTGCTGCACGGCAACGGTTTTCTGGGCTACCAGCCAATCGGCCATGCCTTTTTCGCTGCCTTCAAATCCCAGTCTGACCAAGGCGTCGTGCCGCTTTTGCACGGTGCTGCCAAGCTGGCTCAGCAACTGTGCCTTCTCATCCAGAATCTGCTCGATCTCGTCCATATTGGCTCTCACCAGGCTGGCTTGTTCACGGGATAATAATACGATCAGCTGATTGACCAGCTGGCTATCCTGCTCGAACGAGATGCTTGTGCTCATGGTTATCTCACGATTTTGCTGAAGTTAATAAATCCTTAACGGTTTCAATCAGGCCATCGGCAACCTTGCCGGAGTCGACCTGGAATTGGCCGTTGGTAATCGCCGTCTTGATGGCGTCTACCTTGTCTGTGTCATATACCGTTTGCGTCGCAATACGTGCTTCCAGCGACTGCAATTGCGAAGACAGGGGAGAAAGCGTGACGCTTTCAGTGGCAGATGCGCCGCCCGCTGTCGAAGCCGGTGTTTTCTTTGCGGTGCCGGATTCGATCTTCTCGGTCACCAGCCCAGTGGTTTTCTGGATGGAGTCATTGATCTTCATGGTTTTTCCTCATGCATGAATGTGTGTGCATATTGCCTTCTATAAGGCTCATATCGGCAGGGTTTTATTAAACTTTAACACCGATCAGCAAGTTTGAAACGGCCGCTTTCAGCCTTTACATTCATTCGATGCAAAATTCCATGCTTAAAAACTGACTTCAATTTTTCCACCATTGCGGGCAATCCCGCTTACCACCTGACCATTGGCGACTTTGACCCGCACCAGCTGACCATCGGTGGCATTATTCAGCGCCTGGCCTTCGGCACTGATGCTGAATCCCTTGCCACGCGTAATCAGCGTAACCGCCTGCCCCTGCTGCACCACCGGCGAAGCTTTCAGCATCTCCTGGCGCAACACGGTACCTGCATTCATGGAGACATTGACGATACGGCCAATGGCCTGGTCGGGATCCGTGAAGATACCCGGCGGCAGCTGGGCGAGATCGCCGCTTTCAAACAACAGATCACCGCTATCTACCACCCGGCCCTGGGCCAGCGGAGCAGCAGCGACCAGGTATTGGCCGACCACATTCACCGTGGCCTGCATGTATATGGTCCAGGTCGGGGCATTGCAGCGCACGCCGACATTGGTCTTGCCCCAGGCACGGCTGCCTTGTGGCATGAAGACTTCCAGGGCCGGACATTTGGCAAGCTTGAGATTGTTATCGATGGCGCCGGCGCTAACGGTGACGCGACCCGGGTAACCCGCGGTCTGCACGCTCAGGAATTCTTCGACTTTCTTGCGGATGGCACTCAGATTCTGCGACTGGTCGGTATTCGGCATCGCTTCAGCATCCACAGACAGACTGCCAGCCAGGAGCAATAATCCTGTGCACAATGCCAAAAATTGCTTTACGATAGAATGACTTGCCATGATGCGTTCCTCGACTGCGGAGAAAGATACAGCCTGCATTCTACGTAGCGGGGAACAAAGCAAAGGGTGGAAAAAGACGAGAATTCCCCCTTTACTCTCCTGATTGAAGTTGACGGTCGCACTCTACACTCGCCCTCATCATAGATAACGGCTGTACTAAGCAAAAACTTGAGCTCGGCAAAAACCTGAGCTGGGTAAAAACTTGAGCCGGATCGAAACAGGAGGTCAGTACACATGAACAGACTAGATGCAGCACTGGCATTTCAGCAGTCCGCCCTACGCGTGCGTGCGCAACGGCAGGAGCTGATTGCAGCCAACATCGCCAATGCCGACACCCCTAACTACAAGGCCCGCGACATCAATTTCAATGATGCGCTCAATAATGCCCTGAGCGGCAACGACGCCAGCAGCAGCCTGGGCGTGAACAAGACCGCCAGCACCCATCTGGATGGCGACCCGACCAGTGTCGACTATGTGCCCACCGGCAAGCCCGGCGAACCCATGTTCCGCCCCCTGATTCAGGGCAGTGTAGACGGCAATACCGTCGACATGGACGTGGAGCGCAACCAGTTTGCCGATAATGCCATCCGTTACGAAGCCAGCCTCAATATGATCAACGGCCAGATCAAGAAGCTGCTGTCGGCGATTCAGGGCCAATAGCCGGATTATAAAGGAGCACCATCATGTCTCTGTTCAATGTATTTAATGTATCCGGCTCGGCCATGAGCGCCCAGTCGCAGCGGCTGAATGCAGTGGCCAGTAACCTGGCCAACGCCGATAGCGCCACCAGTGCCAATGGCCAGCCCTACAAGGCCAAGCAAGTGGTCTTCAGCGCCACGCCCACCAACAACCCCGCCGTCAGCGGTGTCAAGGTGCAACAGGTGATTGAAGACCCTTCCCCACCCAAGGTGGTGTATGACCCCAAGCACCCGGCGGCCAATGCCCAGGGCTATGTGACCATGCCGAACGTGAACGTGACCGAAGAGATGGTCAACATGATCTCGGCCTCGCGTGCTTACCAGAATAACGTGGAAACCATGAACGCCGCCAAGACCATGTTGCTGAAAACCCTGACCATCGGACAATAATTTCCCTAAGGAACCCGCCATGACGACCATCTCCACCGATCTGCTGAACACGATGAACACGCGCACATCCAGCTCATCAAGCTCCAGCGCCTCCGATGTGCAGGACCGCTTCATGACCCTGCTCATCACCCAGATGAAAAGCCAGGACCCGCTGAACCCGATGGACAATGCCCAGGTCACCAGCCAGCTGGCCCAGCTTTCCACCGTGACCGGCATCGACAAGCTGAACAGCACCATGGAATCCATGATCAGCAATGTGCAGTCCAGCCAGACCTACCAGGCATCCAACATGATAGGTCGCTATGTGCTGACCAAGGGCGACAGCCTGACGCTGTCCGAAAACAAATCCTACCTGGGCGTCAACCTGCCAGTGGGCGCAGACAAGGTCACCGTCACCATCAAGGATGCCTCAGGCAACCAGGTGCGCCAGCTGACCCTGGGCAAGCAGGAAGCCGGCGTACTGCCACTGAGCTGGGATGGCTACAAGGACGACGGTTCCAAGGCCACCGACGGCAATTACAAATTTGAAGTCACGGCCACGACGGCCAATACCAGTGTCACTGCCACGCCGTTGTCGTACGATCAGGTCATGAGCGTATCCAACAGCAGCAGTGGCATCAAACTTAACCTGGGCAAACTCGACTCCATCGGTATTGATGACGTCGTGGAAGTCTTCTAGTCAAAGCACGTCATCACGCCAACAAGGAGAGCATCATGAGTTTTCAACAAGGGTTAAGCGGCCTCAATGCCGCATCCAAGAGTCTGGACGTCATTGGCAATAACGTAGCCAACGCCAACACCGTCGGTTTCAAGCAATCGCGTGCCGAATTCGCCGATGTGTATGCCAACGCACTGAATGGCTCCGGCACCGGCTCTGCCGGTATCGGCGTAAAAGTCGCTGATATTCAGCGCCAGTTTACCCAGGGCAACATCACCAACACCGAAAACCCGCTGGACATCGCCATCAACGGCAATGGCTTTTTCCGCCTCAGCAACAGCGGCGCCATTACCTATAGCCGCAACGGCCAATTCCAGCTGGATAAAGCGGGCTATATCGTCACATCCAGCGGCGAGCGTCTGACCGGTTATGTAGCCGACAGCAATGGCGCCCTGCAAACCGGCGCATTGACCGACATCAAGATCAACTCCGCGGATCTGGCGCCACAGGCTTCCACCAAAGTGAATGACGTATTCAACCTGGATTCGCGTAGCGCAGTGCTGCCTATCGCTTCATTTGACCCAAACGACCCGACCACCTACACCCAGGTCGTGCCGATTTCCGTCTATGACAGTCAGGGCAATCCGCACACACTGCAGAGCTTCCTGATCAAAACCGCCGCCAACACCTGGGACGTGCGCACTACGGTGGACGGTGGCAGCACAGTGGTCGGCACATCGCAGCTGACTTTTGACACCAACGGCTTGCTGACCGGCACGACAACACAAACGGTCAGCCTGACGACAGCCAACTCTACCGTTTCCGCAGCGCAAGCGATTACCATCGATTTCGCCTCCTCCACGCAGTTCGGCTCCGACTACAGCCTGAACAGCCAGGTGCAGGATGGTTACGCCTCCGGCCGCCTCTCCAGCTTCAGTACCGCCGCTGATGGCACCATCATTGGCCGTTATACCAACGGTCAGGCCAAGTCGCTGGCACAGGTCGTGCTGGCCAAGTTTGCCAACCCCAACGGCCTCGCCGCCCTGGGTAACAACCAGTTTGCCGAAACCGCCGATGCGGGTGTGCCGGTGATCGGCAAAGCCGGTACCGGCGGCCTGGGCGTGCTGCAATCCTCGGCCACCGAAGACTCCAACGTCGACCTGACGGCGGAGCTGGTGAACATGATTACCGCGCAACGCTATTACCAGGCCAACGCGCAGACCATCAAGACGCAGGATCAGGTCTTGCAGACATTGGTCAACCTGCGTTAAGCATTGAGCCCGGACTGAAGCCGTAAAGGAGAGACCGTATGGACCGTATGATTTACACCGCGATGTCAGGCGCCAAGCATATTCTGGAGCAGCAAGCGACCACGGCGCACAATCTGGCCAATGCCACCTCTACCGGCTTCAAGGCGCAGGTGGATTCTTTCCGTGCCGTGCCTATCGTCAGCGAAGGCTTGCCCACGCGGGCCTTCGTCATCGATACCACGGTGGCCACCGACTTTACACCCGGCACCATTATCGGCACCTCGCGCGATCTGGACATTGCCATTCAAGGCCGCGGCTGGATCTCGGTACAGCGGCTGGATGGCAGCGAGGCTTACACCCGCAATGGCTCACTCAAGGTCAATGAAAACGGTATTTTGCAGACTGCCGACGGTCTGACGGTACTCGGTGATGGCGGCCCGATTACCATCCCCCCGGACGAAAGAATCGCCATTGGCAAGGATGGTACGGTTTCCACCGTGTCGCGCGTCACGGTCCCCAGCCCGACCAATATTGTGGGCCGCATCAAGCTGGTGAATCCGGACGAAAGCACGCTGGTGCGTGGGACCGATGGTTTGTTCAGCACACAGAACGGCCAGCCAGCCCAGGCCGATGCCAATATCCAGATCGCCAGTGGCGCGCTGGAAGGCAGCAATGTCAATGTGGTGGATGCCATGGTCAACATGATCAGCCTGGCCCGCCAGTTCGAAACGCAGATGAAACTGCTGGAGAACGCCGAGAATAACGCCAATAAAGCCGGTCAACTCTTCAGTTTGGGTTGATCAGGCTTACGTTAATATGCAGTCATACCAACGCCCGTTTATGCATCTCGGGCATGAGAGGACATCACCATGATACGCTCACTGTGGATTTCAAAGACCGGCCTGGATGCGCAACAAACGCAAATGGACGTGATCGCCAATAACCTGGCCAACGTCAGCACCAATGGCTTCAAGCGCTCGCGCGCCGTATTCGAGGATCTGCTCTACCAGAACATCCGCCAGCCGGGTGCGCAGTCGTCGCAGCAGACCCAATTGCCTTCCGGCATGCAGCTGGGCACCGGTGTCAAACCTGTGGCCACGGAGCGTATTTTCAGCCAGGGCAACCTGCAGCAAACTGAAAACGCCAAGGATCTCGCCATCAATGGCGAAGGCTTCTTTCAGGTGCTGCTGCCCGATGGCTCCACCGCCTACACACGCGATGGTTCCTTCCAGGTAGATAACCAAGGCCAGATGGTCACCGCCAGCGGTTACACCATACAGCCCGCCATCACCATTCCGGCCAATGCGCAGAGCATTACCGTGGGTCGTGATGGCACGGTATCTGTAACGCTGCCCAACTCCGTGGCCACCACGCAGATTGGCACTATTCAGCTGGCTACGTTTATCAATCCGGCCGGCCTGCAATCCAAGGGCGAAAACCTGTATGTCGAAACCTCGGCTTCCGGGACCGCCAGCACCAATACGCCAGGCGCCAACGGCGCAGGTGTGCTGAATCAGGGTTACGTGGAAACCTCCAACGTGAATGTCGTTGAGGAGCTGGTCAGCATGATCCAGACCCAGCGCGCCTATGAAATCAACAGCAAGGCCATCACCACGTCTGACCAGATGCTGCAAAGGCTATCGCAGCTATAGTCATGGCAAGGCCGGGAGTTTGAACATGCTTAAGATCATTCGTCATATCGCCGCTCAGCTCAAGCCCGCCATGCTGGGCTCGCTGGCAGCCGCTGCGCTGAGCTTGAGCGCATGCACGCCGACCTCCATCACCGAAGGTCCGCTGACCACCAAGCCCTACCCCGCTTCGGCGCGTCCGCCGACCAATGGCGCAATTTACAACGTGGCGGCATATCGGCCGCTGTTTGAAGACCGCCGTGCGCGCCTGATCGGCGATACGCTGATGATCAACATCACCGAAAACACCTCCGCCACCAAGGCCAACGGCAGCTCCGCCAGCAAAAAAGGCAGCGTAGACTCTTCCGTCACCGCGTCGTTTGGCAGCCCGATGCCACGTGCCGCATTCAACAGCGCGTCTGATCTTTCGTATACCGATGCCGCAGCTGCCAATGCCAGCAATGTCTTTACTGGCTCGATTGCGGTGACCGTCCTCGACGTGCTGCCTAATGGCTATCTGGTCGTGGGCGGCGAAAAACAGGTGGCGCTGGATAAGGGCACCGAGTTTGTACGCCTCTCTGGCGTTGTGAACCCCGATACCATCACCGCCGCCAATACCGTACCCTCCACGCGCGTCGCCGATGCCCGTATCGAATACCGCACCAACAGTCGTGTGGATGCCGCCTTGGTGACCTCCATCCTGTCGCGCTTTTTCCTGAGCTTCATCCCGCTGTGAGAACGCCATCATGATCACGCTTTTAGCTAAACGCCGCCTGAATATCCTGCTGACTGCCCTCTTGGCCGCCGGCCTGGGCATGAGCTTGCCAGCGGAAGCGGAGCGTCTCAAAGACCTGGCGACCATCCAGGGCGTACGTTCCAACCAATTGATCGGCTACAGCCTGGTAGTGGGTTTGGACGGCACGGGCGACCAGACCACACAGACACCATTCACCGTACAAAGCTTGATCAGCATGCTGCAAGGCATGGGCGTCACCCTGCCACAGGGCACCAACCTGCAGCTGAAAAACGTGGCCGCCGTCATGGTCACCGCCACCCTGCCGCCGTTTGCCCAGCCCGGGCAGGCGCTGGATGTGACGGTATCGTCCATGGGGAATGCCAAGAGTTTGCGTGGCGGCACGCTGCTGATGACACCGCTGAAAGGCGCCGATAATCAGGTCTACGCCATGGCCCAGGGCAACCTGGTAGTGGGCGGCGTGGGCGCATCCGCCAATGGCAGCCAGACCCAGATCAACCACCTGGGCGTGGGCCGTATTTCGGCTGGCGCCACGGTAGAACGCGCGGTTCCGGTGGCGCTGAATCAGGGCACCGGCATCAACCTGGAACTGAAAGATTCAGATTTCTCCACCGCAAGCAAAGTGGTCGACGCCATCAACCAGCGTTTTGGCACCGGCACCGCCGCCGCGCAGGATGGCCGCGTCATTCGCGTCAATGCACCGGTGGACAGCAACCGCGTCAGCTTTCTGGCCGCGCTGGAGTCCATCAATGTTAATCCGGCCGAATCTTCTGCCAAGGTGATCCTCAACGCCCGTACCGGCTCTGTGGTGATGAACCGTTCGGTATCGCTGGAAGACTGCGCGGTTTCGCACGGCAATCTGTCCGTGGTAATCAATACCGCCCCGGTCATCAGCCAGCCTGGCGCGCTTTCCGGCGGTCAGACCGTCAGCACCGCCCGCTCGGAAATCTCCATCGAAAAAGAACCTGGCAAGGTATTGAAGCTGGATGGCGGCGCATCGCTGTCAGATGTGATCAAGGCACTGAATGCCATCGGCGCCACCCCGCAGGATCTGTTGGCGATTCTGCAGGCCATGAAATCCGCTGGCGCCCTGCGCGCAGAGCTTGAAGTGATCTAGGCCTGTCGCCATGGTCAACGCACCTTCCGACAGCACCGGCAAACTGGCCTTTGATGCCAACAGCCTCAATCAGCTGAAACTGGCCGGCAAGAATGATTCGCCAGAAGCGATCAAGGCCGTCGCCAAACAGTTTGAAGCCGTATTCGTCAACATGATGCTGAAAAGCATGCGTGATGCCACGCCCCAGGAGGGCATGTTTGACAACGAACAAAGCCGCACTTTCACTGCCATGCTGGATCAGCAGTTGAGTCAGAATATTGCATCCAAGGGCATAGGCCTGGCCGATGTACTGGCAAGACAGCTGAGCAAAACTGGTGTTACCCCCGGCGCCAACCCCGAACAGGATGACGGTGTGAGCGCGGCTTTGCCCTATAGCAGCCCCTTTGTGCCCCGCACGGCGCTGCAGATGTATGCCGATCCATCGCAGGACGCCAGCAAGGGCGCGGGCAGCAGCAAGCTCGATGGCAATGCTGACAACTTCCAGGCCACTATGGCCCCGTATGCCGCCGAAGCCAGCCGCAGCACCGGCATCCCCGCCAATTACATGCTGGGCCAGGCCGCACTGGAAAGCGGCTGGGGCAAACGCGAAATCAAGGGTGCCAATGGCGAGAACAGCTACAACCTGTTTGGCATCAAAGCCACCGCCGGCTGGACCGGCAAGACTGTGGATGCGGTCACCACCGAATATGTGAACGGCGTGAAGCAAAAGCGCGTGGAAACTTTCCGCGCCTATGATTCATATGCAGACTCCTTCAAGGATTTTGCCAGCATGATCAGCAAGAACCCCCGCTATGGCAATGCCATGTCCAATCTGAATGACGTCAATGCCTATGCGCAGGGACTGCAAAACGGCGGCTATGCCACCGACCCGGAATACGCCAGCAAATTGATCAGTGTGATCAAGAAGGTGTCCACGGCCTGATGCCCACGATTAAAGTTCCTACGGCTTCTGCCGTCAATAATCCATAGTCTAGGAAAAAAGAACCATGGGAAGCGATATTTTAAATATAGGTAAAAGTGCGCTGAACGCAGCCCAGATTGGGATTAGCGTGACGGGCAACAATATCGCCAACGCTTCCAGTGCAGGGTATAACCGTCAGGTGATTTCGCAGTCGGCCTCTTCTTCGCAGAATGTCGGCTTTGGTTATCTTGGCAAGGGTGTACAAGTTACCAGCATTGAGCGCGTGTACAGCGCCCTGCTGGCCAAACAGGTCAATGTCAGCCAGGCCCGCAGCACGGAACTCACCACTTACAGCTCGCAGATCAGCAGCATCAACAACATGCTGGCCGATTCCTCGGCAGGCCTGTCGCCGGCCTTGCAGGATTTCTTCGACAGTATTCAGGACCTGACCAACAACCCGGGGTCGGCTGCCAGCCGCCAGGCCATGCTGTCCTCCTCGCAGGCCCTGGCCAGCCGCTTCCAGAGCCTCAGCAGCCGCCTCACCGAAATGGAAAACTCGGTCAACTCGCAGCTGAGCAGCAGTACTTCACTGGTCAACTCTTATGCGCAGCAGATTGCCTCGCTGAATGACTCGATCACCAAGGCTATTGGTTCTACCGGCAGCCCACCCAATGACCTGATGGACCAGCGCGATCTGCTGGTCAGCAAGATGAGCAGCCAGATCAAGACCACCATCGTGCAATCCGGCGACAGCTATAACGTGTTTGTCGGCAATGGCTTGCCGCTGGTGGTGGACAAGGAAAGTTACAGCCTGTCGGTGGTGAACTCGCCAACCGACAGCACCCGCCTGGAGGTTGCGTATTCCGGCAAGGCCGGCACGCCGATTATCCTCGGGGAAAACAGCGTGACCGGCGGTACACTGGGTGGCCTTATCCAGTTCCGCAACAACTCGCTGGACACCACCAAAAACCAGCTGGGGCAGATTGCCGTGACGCTGACCGAGACCTTCAATGCCCAGCAGAAACTGGGCCTGGACCTCAACGGCAACGCCGGCGTCAACTACTTCAACAGCATCAGCCCCACCATCAAATCCAATGGCAACAACACTGGCAATGCCGTGCTGGCCGGGACCTTTACCAATGCCTCGGCGGTGACGACCAGCGACTACACGCTGACATATAACGGCGGCACCAATTACTCGGTGAAACGCCTGAGTGATGGCACCACCACCAACTTCACCAGCATGCCGATCACGATTGACGGCGTCAGTATCAGTGTCAGCAGCGGCACCATGAGCACCGGCGACAACTTCCTGATTCAGCCGACAGCGGATGCCTCCAGACAGATTTCCGTCTCCATCACCGGCACCGACCAGATTGCCGCCGCATCGCCGCTGATTGCCGGCAAAAGCAGCAGCAACACCGGTAGCGGCGCCATCAGCAACCTCACGGTGAACAGTGCCTATATGGGCAGCCCATTCAGCAGTGCGCTGACACTGAGCTACGACAGTGCCACTGGCAACCTGAACGGCTTTCCATCGACCCAGGCCGTGACCGTGACCACCAGCAGTGGCACGACCACCACCTATGCGGCCGGCGCTTCTGTGCCTTATACCGCCGGCGCCACCTATACCGTGGCAGGCGCCAGCTTTACCATGGGCGGCACGCCGAATAATGGCGACAGCTTTACCCTCACGCCCAGCACCGGCAGCAGTGCGGGCAACAATACCAATGCATTGCTGCTGGCCAAGCTGCAGACATCCGCCACGGTCAGCGGCAGCAAATCCTATGAAGCCGCCTTTGCCCAGATCGTCAGCTCGGTCGGCAACAAAACCAATGAACTGCAGGTGACAGGGGCGGCAGAGACCACCTTGCTTGAACAGGCCAAGGCCGAAATGGAATCCAACTCCGGGGTGAACCTGGATGAAGAAGCCGCCAACCTGCTGCGTTATCAACAGTCTTATCAGGCCGCTGCCAAAGTAATGCAGATTGCAAGCCAGATGTTCGATACGCTGATCAATATCCGCTAGGGAATATCACCATGCGCATTAGCACCAATACCATTTACCAGACCGGGATCAACAAGATCAGCTCCTTGCAGAGCGAACAGTACAAGCTGCAACAACAGGTTTCTTCCGGCAAACGCATCCTGACTCCAGCCGATGATCCGGTCGGCGCTGCCCGCGCATTGACCATCAGCCAGGCGCAGAGCATCAATAGCCAGTATGCCGATAACCGCGCCATGGCTTCATTCAATCTGAATTCGATTGAAAGCACGCTGACCAGCGTGACCGATCTGATGGTTTCCGCCAAGAGCACGCTGGTAAGTGCGGGCAATGCAGTATTGTCCAGCGAGGAAAAGAATTACATTTCGACCCAGCTGAGCAATGACTTGCAGGAGCTGATCGGCCTGGCCAACACCAAGGACGGTAACGGCAATTATCTGTTTGGCGGTTTCAAGAACACCACCCAGCCTTATACCGCCACTACCACAGGCGCCACCTACAACGGCGACAATGGACAGATGGATATGCAGGTGAGTGATACGCGCCGCATGGCGACCACGGAAAATGGCCCGGATGTGTTCCAGGCAGAAGGCAATGACGTCTTTGCTACGCTGTCGAATATTGTGGATTTGCTTTCCAACCCCGCCACCACGTCTGCCGCGCTGAATACCGCCCTTGCATCGGCCAATACCAGCCTGGACAAGGGCCTGGATAATGTACTGACCGTGCGTGCCGCCACCGGCTCTAAGCTGAAGGAAATCGACGCGCTAGATAACAATGGCGACGACCGTAATCTGCAATACAAGGCCGAGCTATCGGATATTCAGGATCTGGACTATGCCCAGGCCTTGTCGGATATCACCAAGCAAAAGACCATCCTCGAAGCCGCTCAGCAGTCCTACGTGCAGCTGTCCGGCCTTACCCTGTTCAAATACATCTAAACGGAATACACCTGCCTGGGCTGAAAGATGCCCAGCTGCAGGGAGATAAGCGCTAGAAGCGCAAGGCCATGTTGGCTGCGCTTTCCTGCACCAGTTGCAGGATAGGCTGCAGAATACCGGGCAGTACCAGCGCCACGACCAGATAGCCAATGGCAATGGTCACCGGAAAGCCGATACCAAACAGATTGAGCTGGGGCGCGGTACGCGTCAGTATGCCCAGCGCCATGTTGGTGATCAGCAGCGCGGCAATTGCCGGCAGTGAAATCAGCAGACCCGCACTGAAAATCTTGCCACCCCAGTTCGCCATCTTCATAAAATCCAGCCCGCCCTGCCATTCGGCACTCAGGGGGAAATTGGCAAAGCTTTCCATCAGCGCAGAAATCATCAACAGATGTCCATCCAGGCTGAGAAAGATCAGCGTGGTCAGCAACACCATGAACTGGCTGATAGCATTGCTCTGGCCCTGGGTCTGCGGATCATAAAACATGGCAAAGCCCAGCCCCATGGTCATGCCTATCATCTGCCCCGCCATTTCCACCGCGGCAAACACGATACGCATGCTGAACCCGATGGCAAAGCCGATTACCATCTGCTGGGCCAGCACCAGCATGCCTTTCCAGCTGAAAATATCGAGGGCGGGGGGTGGCGGCAAACTGGGAATCAGCGTCAGGGTCATCATCAGCGCCATGCTGATCTTGACGCGGGCCGAGATGGAGCGATGGCTTAATACCGGCGCCACCGCGATCATGGCCAGGAGGCGTGTCATCGGCCACAGCAGCAGCACGATCCAGGATTGCAGGATGGCGGTATCGACAGAAACCACAGCGTGGACTTATCCCGCCAGGGAGGGAATGCTGGTGAAGATGGCGCGCATGTAATCCAGCATGACACTGAGCATCCACGGACCGGCGATCACCAGCACGGCAAAGACGCCCACCAGCTTGGGTATGAACGACAAGGTGGTTTCATTTATCTGCGTTGCCGCCTGAAAAATACTGACCAGCAAGCCGATGATCAGCACCACAATCAGCATGGGCGCCGATACCATCAGGGTCACTTCCATGGCCTGGCGGCCCAGCGTCATCACGCCTTCTGGAGTCATGTCCGCACCTTTCTCTGTAAAAAATCCCGGCTAGCCAGCCTATGGCTCAGTAAAAACTCTCGGCCAGGGAGCCGAGCACCAGTTGCCAGCCATCGACCAGCACAAACAGCATGAGCTTGAACGGCAGCGCCACAATGGCCGGCGACACCATCATCATGCCCATGGACATCAGCACGCTGGCGACCACCATGTCGATGATCAGGAAAGGAATGAAAATGGCAAAGCCGATCTGGAAGGCGGTTTTAAGCTCGCTGGTCATGAAGGCCGGCACCAGCACGCGCAAGGGCGTCTGCTCCGGGCCATCCACCGCCTCACTGCGCGAAATGCGCATGAACAGCGCAATATCGGCCTCGCGTGTCTGCTTCAGCATAAAGGTCTTGAGCGGTGCGGCGCCCTTCTCCAGCGCTTCTTGCAGGGTGATCCTGTTCTCGGACAGGGGCTGGTAGGCCTCGGTATAGATTTTGTCCATCACCGGGCTCATGACGAAAAACGTCAGGAACAGCGCCAGCCCGACCAGCACCTGGTTGGGAGGCGATGTCGGGGTGCCCAATGCCTGGCGCAACAGTGAGAGGACGATAATGATGCGGGTAAACCCGGTCATCATCAGCAGCACCGCCGGCAGGAAAGAAAGCGAGGTCAGCAGCAGCAAGGTCTGCAAACTGAGCGTGTAATTCTGGCTGCCGCCGTTGCCAGGCGCCGCATTGATCAGCGGCATGGCAGCTTCGGCATGGCTTAATGCAGGCATCGCCAGCAGTGCCCATGGCAGAAGACGAAGTAGTGTTTGGCAATGCCGGTGCGCCAGGAGGGAATTACTTCTTGCCATGAAATTTCTCTGAAGATCGTTGTAACCAGCCAGCAAATGGCTGCGTATTGGCGGTGGACATGGCCTGCTCGACCTGGCTGTCACCGGCTTCGAGATCGGCCAGCGCGCGCACTTGTCCGGGGGCAACCCCGACCACTATCCAGCGCCCGGCCACTTCCACCACCACCACGCGCTCGCGCGTGCCGACACTGACGCCGCCAACGACGCGCGCGACGGAATTCTGCGCAGTGCGGCCAGGGGCAAAGCGACGGATCAGCCAGGCCAAGCCGGCCATGATGGCCAGTACCACCAGCAGGCCAAAGGTCATTTTGAGGGCACTGGTGGCGGGGGTGGGTGCTGCATCGGCGGCAAATGCCAGCACGGGCAGCAAGAGAACAGCGAGGACAGCCAGTTTTTTCATGCGCGGCTTACCGGTTGATTTTACGGATACGTTCAGCCGGGGTGATGATATCGGTGAGGCGGATACCAAACTTGTCGTTAACCACCACGACTTCGCCCTGGGCAATCAGGCAGCCATTCACCAGCACATCCATGGGCTCGCCGGCCATGCCATCCAGCTCAACCACGGAGCCTTGCGCCAATTGCAGCAGATTCTTGATGGCGATCTTGGTGCGGCCCAGCTCGACCGTCAGTTGTACCGGAATATCCAGTATGAAGTCGATATCGTTCTGGGTATCGCTCATTTTCTTGCCGGTCAGCTCGGTGAACACCGTCGCCTGGGCGGTCTTGGCCTGCAAGGGGTTATCTTCGGCCTGTTGCTGCTCGGCCATGGCGGCACCCCAGTCATCCTCCGCGGCAGCGCCAGCAGCGGCTTGTTCGAATTCGTCTTCCGGGCTATTCGCCATTTTTTTCTCCTTTTACGTACTCTGAGGCGTTGGCGCGCAGCAACTTCTCCACGCGCAGGGAATATTGCCCGTTAAACACCCCGTATTTGCATTCCATCACCGGCACATTATCGACATGCGCCTCTATGGTTTCTGAAATATTGAGCGGGATCACATCGCCCACTTTCATGTTCAATACATCGCCCAGCTGCATTCTGGTCTTGGCCAGGTTAGCCACCAGCTCCACCTCGGCCGCCTGAATCTGCTGTGTCATCAGGCGTACCCAGCGCTTATCGACGCCCAGCACCTCGCCCTGCAGGCTGGAGGTGAGGAGATCGCGCACCGGCTCAATCATGGAATACGGGAAGCAGAAATGGATTTCGCCGCCTGCCGGGCCCAGCTCGATGCTGAACGTGGTCGCCACAATCACCTCATTGGGCGTGGCGATATTGGCAAACTGGGTGTTCATTTCAGAGCGCAGATATTCAAACTTGACCTGATACACCGGCTCCCAGGATTTTTCGTAGTTTTCGATCACGATGGCCAGCACACGCTGGATGATGCGCTGCTCGGTCTGGGTAAAATCACGGCCTTCGATACGGGTATGAAAACGGCCGTCGCCGCCAAACATATTATCGACGATGGAGAACACCAGCGAGGGATCGAACACCATGAGACCGGTGCCGCGCAGGGGATTCATGTGCACCAGATTAAGGTTGGTCGGCACCACCAGGTTGCGCACAAACTCGCTGTATTTGGAAATGCGCACCGGGCCCACCGAGACTTCCACGCTACGACGCATGAAGTTGAACAGGCCAATACGCAACAGACGGGCAAAGCGTTCGTTAATGATCTCAAGCGTCGGCATGCGCCCACGGACGATACGTTCCTGGGTTGCCAGGTTGTATTCACGTATGCCGTGCGGGTCCTGCTCGACCGGCGTTTCGTCCTGGTCAAGACCGACGCCCTTCAGCAGGGCATCGACTTCATCCTGAGATAAAAAACTGTCCGCCATGGCTGTTTATTGCACCACAAAGGAAGTGAAAAATACGCCACTGACTTCAAGCGGCTTTTCGCCCCCCGAAAATGGCTGTTTGACCTGGGCCACGATCTCATCGCTCAGGGCTTTCTTGCCTTCGATACTGGTGACTTCAGATGGCTTTTTGCTGGAAAGCAGCATCAGCAGGCGATTGCGGATTTCCGGCATGTGCAGTTTCACCAGCTCGGCCTGCTCGGCATCGGCCACCTTAAGCGTCAGGTCGACTTGCAGGAACTGGGATTCAGGATCAGGTTGCAGATTGACGGTGAAAGTCTCCAGGCTGACAAAGACCGGCGGTTTTGGCGCCTCTTCGTGCTTTTCTTCGACCTTGTGTTCTTCCTTGGCAGGTTTGTGCAGGAAGAACCATGCTGCCGCCCCACCGCCACCGCCGAGCACCAGCAGGGCAATCACGATAATCATGACTAGCTTCTTCTTGGAACCCGCTGCAGGTGCTTCTTCTGCGGGCGCTGCCGCTTTTGGATCTTTTGCCATCTAATGCTCTTCCCTTGTAACCGCGTCTATCTGGACGCTTCTATTATGAAAAATCCAAGGATACCAAGATGCGCCGAAAAGAGGGAGAAAAATAGCCCAAATCGGGCAGAGAGAGCGCGGCGGGGAGGGTTGGATGGGCATCCGGGCCGTATGAGGGCCAGAGCGGATGCCGATCTGTGTATCAGGGCGACTGAAGGTGCCCGGCTGAATGTGCCCGACTTACGTGACTGAGCAAACGCCCTAGACGAAGGTATCCACCATGCCGTTGCCGCTACGCACCACGGTAGACTGCACGGCGGCAGGGGCTGCACTGCCATCTTCCGCCGCATTGCCGGAAGCACGGCCACTACGGCCACCCGCTTCTGCCAGTTGCTGCTGGGATTGCGTATGCTCGCCGACGTTGCTCTGCCCAAGCTGGATGCCGGAGGCATTGAGCATGTCACGCAGATTGGACATGCCATCCTGCAGCGCCTGGCGCACTTCCTGGTTGTTGGACATGAAGGTGGCATCGGCAATGTCATTGTGCACATGAATGACCACTTGCAGCGGCCCCATGTCAGGCGGGTTCAGGGTCAGCGTGGCAGATTGCTCGCCGCCCGCCACCATCCAGGCCACTTTCTGGCCGATGGCCTGATCCCAGCCTGCGCGGCCAGGGTACGCCGTAATGGTATTGGAGCTACCGACGGCTTCGCTCGCCTGCACCGGATTCATGGGCGTAGTCGCTGCGACAGCTTGCGCCTGGGTAATGGTGGCGGTGTTATCCACCTTGGCCGCTTGCTGTTCAGCCAGTTTGGCGGTTTCGCCTGTACTGAAGCCTGGCAGCATTTTCTCCAGCCATGCGCTCATATCGGCCTGGTCACTGCCAGCCTGCGCAATCTGGCTGGTATCGCTAGTCTCAGTGCGGCTTTGAGCCAGCATATTGCCCAGCTCCTGATCCAGACGGCCACGAGGGCGGCTGTCAGTGGTATCCACCTGCGGCTTCGGGGCGGCGGCGGCATCTTCTGTGGTCAAGGCAGGCTTGTCAGCAGGCGTTACCGGCACGTTGGCAGGCACGGCCAGTGCCGCAATGGCAGGATCCGTAGTCACCACGGACGCGGCATCTGTGGTTTCTTTTGTTTCTTCCGACTTCTCAGGCTTGCCCTTGAGGTCTTTGCCCTGCTTGGCAAGCAAGGCGAGGTCCTTGAACTGGTCAGCCAATTCAGGGGCGATATTGGCGCTGCTGTCTGCGGCATCTTTTTTGGCTTCAGCCGCCTTGGCATCTGAAGCCTTTGCATCCGTCGCTTTTTGCTCGGCCTGAGGCGATTTCACATTCGCCGTCGTGGCTTTGCCCTGCTGGCTGTCGTTCTTTTGCTGGCGCTGCTGCACCTGGTTGGACAGCACTTTCTGAAAACTATTGGTGGCCGCCGCGTTGTCCGTCGTCGTGGACTTGGGGGCATTCATGGAGCCCATGCCATTGCTGGACGGGGTGCTGGAAATGATCGGTAACGGGGTATTTTGCATGATTCACTCTTTCGCAGTATGGGAGCTAGCCTCGGCCAGGCTGACGGCTGCTGCGCATGGCATGCTCATCCATCAGTTTCTGATCGCGCTTTTGCTCCTGCTGGTGCGCTTTCTTTTCCGAGCGCTCTGCCAGTACCTCATAAGATAATTTCTTTTTCTGGCATTCCTGCCAGACGATGCGTTGGGCGGAAACACGGCTGCGCGCCAGTTCCACGGATTCCTGCTGCCCCCCTACCGCCTGGTCGAGCTTGCGGATAAAGGACTGAAAATTCTGATACGACTGGGCATCCATGCCGGTTTCGAGATCACGCGCCAGCTTGGCCATGTAGTCATTGCGGTATTCGGTCAGCATATTGAGCTTGACCTGTGCATCTTCGAACAGCTTGTTGAGTGCCACCAGCTTTTCGGCGGCCTGATCGGCCTCCTTGCCAGCCAGCTCGGTCAATGTCACCAGAACCAGTGATTGTGCTGTCATATCTGCCCCCTACTGATTAACTCAGCCTGCCACCACGGCGGCAAGCTCAGCAATGCTATGTTCAACATCGGAGCGCTCTGCAATATCCTGCTGCAAAAACGCCTCGATTTTTGTGTGCTTGGCAATCGCCTCATCCAGGACCGGGTCGCTGCCAGCTTCGTATGCTCCTACATTAATCAAATCCGCACTGCGTGTATACCGCGAATTGAGCTGCTTTAACCTTCTTGATAGCTTTTGATGTTCGGGCAAGGTTATGTTATGCATGGCGCGGCTGATGGATTGCTCGATATCAATCGCCGGGTAATGGCCGCTTTCTGCCAGGCTGCGACTCAGCACAATATGTCCATCCAGAATGGCGCGTGCGGCATCGGCAATCGGGTCCTGCTGGTCATCGCCTTCGGTCAGCACGGTATAAAATGCAGTGATGGAACCCTCGCCGGGCCGTCCGTTGCCCGCACGCTCCACCAGCGCTGGCAGCTTGGCAAATACCGAAGGCGGATAGCCCTTGGTGGCAGGTGGCTCGCCAATCGCCAGTGCGATCTCGCGCTGAGCCATGGCATAACGCGTCAGCGAATCCATGATCAACAGAACATTCTTGCCCTGATTACGGAAAAACTCGGCAATTGCCGTGGCATAGCTGGCGCCCTGCAAACGCATCAGTGCGGGCACATCGGCCGGAGCCGCCACCACCACCGAGCGGGCCAGGCCATCCGTGCCCAGAATCTGTTCAATAAACTCTTTCACTTCGCGGCCGCGCTCGCCGATCAGGCCCACCACAATCACATCGGCCGTGGTGTAACGCGCCATCATGCCCAGCAGCACGCTCTTGCCCACACCGGAACCGGCAAACAGGCCCATGCGCTGGCCGCGGCCTACGGTCAGCATGCTGTTGATGGCGCGTACGCCCACATCCAGCACATCGGTAATCGGGGCACGCATCAAGGGATTAAGCGGACGGGTATTCAGTGGCACGCTGTTCTGCGTGAGCAATGGGCCGAGATCATCCAGCGGACGGCCAGCACCATCAACCACGCGCCCCAGCAAACCATCGCCGACCGGCAAATGGCGGGCACGATCCGAGGTACGGCGGCGTGGCGGATTGGAATGGCTGGGTTTGGGCAAGGCATCGGACACGTCCATGGCAAACACCTTGGCACCGGGGACGATACCCTCTACCCCGCTTTGCGGCATCAACAGCAATTTATCGCCATCAAAGCCCACGACTTCAGCCTCTACTCGGCGGCCTTCGGCCAGTGGCACCACACAGGCGCTGCCGATGGGCAGCTTGATGCCGACGGCTTCCATTACCAGCCCGGTGAGTTTGGTGATACGGCCTGCCACTTCCAGCGGCTCAACAATCTCCAGTATCTCGCCGCAATCGCGCAGATAGCGATGCCAGCGTTGCACGTGAGGATTGGCGGCGGTCATTATTTCAGCCAGTCATTCTGCTGGGAAAGTGCGTCGGCAATGCGCTTCCAGCGCACTTCATTGGTGGCGTCGATCTGGTTGGCGGCGGTTTCGACGATGCAGCCACCACGCTCGACATTGCGATCTTCCTGGATCATCCAGTGGTGCTCGGCAATATCGTCCACCAGATAGTTTTTCAGGGTTTTCACATCCTCGGGATGCACCAGAATACGGGCAGGACGCTGCACATAGGGCAAATAGTGGATGGCATCTTTCACCACGCTCAGCACGGCGGCCGGATCGACTTCGATCTTGGTCTTCAGCATGGCCTTGGCAAGATCCAGCGCCAGTGCCAGCAATTGTTCGCCGACGGCTTCATCCGAGGCCGACATGGCTTCGGTCAGCGAGTTAAGCAACACCTGCAATTGCTCGCGCTCGGCCTGCGCCTGCTCCAGGGCTTGCGCCATGCCAGCGGCATAGCCTTCTTCCAGTCCTTTGGCGTAACCTTCCTGGCGCAGCTTGTCTATCATCTGCGCCAGCTTGGCGCTGTCGGCTTCTTTTTCCTGGGGCGATTTCGCGACCGCCATCGGCTTGGGTTTATCCTCGGCAAATGAGGATAGCTCCCAGCGCTGATACGCGGTCTGTTTTTCCTTGGGGATGGTGGCGTTAGACATAAGCCTCGTCGCCCTTGCCGCCTAAGATAATCTGGCCTTCGTCGGCCAGACGGCGGATGATCTGCAGGATCTGCTTCTGCTGAGCCTCGACTTCGGAAAGCTTGACCGGTCCCTTGGTTTCGAGGTCTTCGCGCATCATCTCGGCCGCACGGCTGGACATGTTCTTGAATATCTTGTCGCGCAGCTCTTGCGTCGCACCCTTGAGTGCCACGATGAGGGTTTCGGACTGCACTTCGCGCAGCATGACCTGTATGCCCTTGTCGTCGATATCGATCACGTTATCGAATACAAACATCTCATCCATGATCTTCTGCGCCATGTCTTCGTCGTAGCTCTTCAGGCCTTCCATGACGCTGGCTTCGTTGTCGCCGCCCAGATAGTTCATGATCTCGGCTGCCGCCTTGATACCGCCCATCTGCTGCTTCTTCAGGCTTTCGTTGCCAGTCAGGAGCTTGGTCATCACTTCATTGAGTTCGCGCAGCGCGACCGGCTTTACGCCATCCAGCGTGGCAATGCGCAGCATGACGTCCTGCCGCAGACGATCAGTAAAATTGCTCAGCACTTCAGCGGATTGATCGGGCTCAAGATGGACCAGGATAGTCGCGATGATCTGGGGATGTTCGTTCTTGATGAATTCCGCCACGGTCTGCGCATCCATCCACTTGAGGCTTTCAATGCCGCTGGCGTCGCGCGTTTGCAGAATGCGGTTCAGCAGCCCGGCTGCCTTGTCATCGCCCAGTGCCTTGGTCAGCACGGAGCGGATGTACTCGTCGGAATCGAGGCCGATAGAGGTTTTCTGGTCAGCAATATCGAGAAACTCCGTCACCACGGCTTCAATCTGGTCATGCTCAACCGACTTCATACCCGCCATGGCCGACCCAAGCTTCTGCACCTCTTTCGGGCTCAGGTACTTCATGACCTCCGCCGCC
>DATMSO010000044.1:0-3836 GCA_035565335.1 Methylovorus sp. | reverse complement strand
ACTGTCCTTGTTCATGAAAGTATAAGCGGTGGATTGGCCTATTCTTAGTCTAAGTATCTGGGTACCTATTTTCGCCGGGGTGCTGGTGCTGTGCACGGGCGGTGATCAAAACGCACGTCTGGCGCGCTGGCTGGCCTTGTTTGGCAGTATCGCGGCTTTCCTGGTGACGCTGCCGCTGTATACCCATTTCAACATGATGGATGGCGGCTTCCAGTTCCAGGAAGGACATCGCTGGATCACCTCCTTCAATATCAATTACCACCTGGGTGTGGATGGCCTGGCCGTGCCGCTGATCATCCTCACCAGCTTTACCACGGTGATTGTGGTCATTGCCGGCTGGGAAGTCATCGAGAAGCGTGTCGCACAATACATGGCGGCCTTCCTCATCATGTCCGGCCTGATGATCGGCGTATTCGCCGCGCTGGATGCCATTCTCTACTACATGTTCTGGGAAGCCATGCTAATCCCGATGTTCCTGGTGATCGGTATCTGGGGCGGCCCGAACCGCGTGTATGCCACCATCAAGTTTTTCCTTTATACCTTTATCGGCTCCCTGCTCATGCTGGTGGCTTTCATCTATCTTTATCACCAGAGCAACAGTTTCGAGCTGGTGGACTACTACCAGCTGCCGCTGAGCTTCAAGGCGCAGATCCTGATTTTCCTGGCGTTCTTCATGGCGTTTGCCGTTAAGGTGCCGATGTGGCCGGTGCATACCTGGCTGCCGGATGCCCACGTGGAGGCACCTACCGGCGGTTCTGTAGTGCTGGCGGCCATCGCCCTCAAGCTGGGGGGGTATAGCTTCCTGCGCTTTGCCATGCCGATTGCACCTGATGCCGCGCATTACCTTTCCGGCTTCATGATTACGCTGTCGCTGATTGCGGTGGTGTATATCGCCCTGGTGGCCCTGGTGCAAAAAGACATGAAAAAGCTGATCGCCTATTCGTCGATCTCGCACATGGGCTTTGTCACGCTGGGTTTCTTTATCTTTAACCCGCTGGGTATGGAAGGCGCCATCGTGCAGATGATTTCGCACGGCTTTGTCTCCAGCGCCATGTTCCTGTCGGTCGGTGTGCTGTATGACCGCATGCACAGCCGCCAGATTGCCGATTACGGCGGTGTGGTCAACACCATGCCAACCTTTGCTGCCTTTGCCGTGCTGTTTGGTATGGCCAATGCCGGCCTGCCAGGCACTTCGGGATTCGTGGGTGAGTTCATGGTGATTCTGGGGGCGCTGCAAGCCAACTTCTGGTTTGCCTTCCTCGCCTCCACCACGCTGATCCTGGGCGCGGCCTATACGCTGTGGATGGTGAAGCGCGTGTTCTATGGGGAAATCGGCAATGCCCATGTGGCTGCCCTGAAAGACCTCAACCGACGCGAGTTTTTCATCCTGTCGGTGCTGGCTGTGCTGGTGATCGGGTTCGGGGTGTATCCGCAACCGATTACCGAAATGACGCACGCCACCGTAAACAACCTGCTTGCGCATATGGCGCAGAGCAAGCTGCTTTGATAATGCCTATATAACAAGCGAACCAGCCCATGAACGCGATTCAATCCGACCTGTATGCCGCCTTGCCGGAGATCATCATTCTCTGTATGGCGATGTTCGTGCTGCTTCTGGACCTTTTCCTCAAGTCACACAATCGCTCCCTGATCTACATCTTTACCCAGCTGGGCCTCGCAGCCGCTGCAGTGGTCACTGCCTGCACGCATAATGTTTCGGTGGTCAGCTATGCCTTCAATGGCATGTTCGTCGATGACCCGTTATCCGATGTACTCAAGCTGATGATGTACCTGACAACGTCGGTGATGCTGGTCTATACACGGCAATATGTGTCCCTGCGCGACATGTTCCGTGGCGAATATTTTGCGCTCACACTGTTTGCCTTGCTGGGCATGATGATCATGGTGTCCGGCCAGCACTTCCTCACGCTCTACATGGGGCTGGAGTTGCTGTCGCTCTGTCTGTATGCGCTGGTCGCCATGGATCGCGACAATCCGCGGGCCACTGAAGCCGCCATGAAGTATTTTGTGCTGGGGGCGCTGTCCTCCGGCATGCTGCTGTATGGCATGTCCATGCTCTATGGGGTTACTGGCTCGCTGGATGTATCCGAGGTAGCCAATGCCTTGCTGCAAGGTGCGCCTGACCACGCCGTGCTGGTGCTGGGCGTCGTATTCCTGATTGCCGGGCTGGGCTTCAAACTGGGCGCTGTGCCTTTCCAGATGTGGGTACCTGATGTGTACCATGGCGCACCAACGGCAGTGACGCTGTTCATTGGCTCCGTGACCAAGCTGGCCGCCTTTGCCTTCATGATCCGCCTGCTGATCCAGGGCCTCTACGTGCTGGCGATTGATTGGCAAGGCATGCTGGCCATCATGGCCGTGCTGTCCATCCTCATCGGCAATATCACTGCCATTGCGCAAACCAATCTCAAGCGCATGTTGGCCTACTCCACCATTTCGCACGTTGGTTATCTGCTATATGGCTTCATGAGTGCCGGCACCAATGGCTATGTTTCCGCCATGTTTTACATTATGTCCTACGTGCTGATGACACTGGGCGGTTTTGGCATCATGCTGCTGCTCTCGCGCAAAGGCTTTGAGGCCGACAATCTGGAAGACTTGAAGGGCTTGAATCAGCGCAGCCCCTGGTATGCTTTCCTCATGCTGCTGGTCATGTTCTCCATGGCCGGTGTGCCACCCACACTAGGCTTCTATGCGAAATTCGCCGTGCTGCAGGCGGCACTGCAGGCAGGCTTTGTCGGTCTTGTCATCTTTGCTGTTGTTATGGCGGCGATTGGTGGTTTTTACTACCTGCGCGTGGTCAAACTGATGTATTTTGACGAACCTCTGGATAACACGCCGATCAAAGCACCGATCGACATGAAAGTGCTCCTCAGCCTCAATGCGCTGCTGCTACTCGCACTCGGCATGTTCCCGCAACGCTTGATGGATATTTGCGCTTACGCCATCACCCACAGTTTTCAATAAGTAGCCCACATGACACAAACGATTTTGCTCTTGCTGGCCCTGGTGCTGGCGAATATGCCCTGGTTTTCTGAACGCCTGTTTTTCGTGATTCCGTTTAAAAGCGGCACCAAGCACACCGGCTGGTGCCTGCTCGAACTCATCGTGATGTACTTCGTCACCGGTGGCATTGCCCACTACGCCGAGATATCCACCATGGGCCAGGCTTTCCCCCAGGGCTGGGAATTCTACGCCACCACCGGCAGCCTGTTCCTCGTCTTCGCCTTCCCCGGCTTCGTTTACCGCTACTTCTGGCTTAACCGCGCCTGAGATTTTAACCAGGTCGCGCTATCCGGTTGGATGCGGCCATCGGTTGAATTTTGCTCCTGGCACTAGGATAATAATTACTCCTTTCGCCATCTCCCCGATGGCTTCCGGGGTGTAGCTTAGCCTGGTAGAGCGCCGCGTTCGGGACGCGGAGGCCGGAGGTTCGAATCCTCTCACCCCGACCATCTCTCAATACTAAACTCATTCAGTTATTTCATTGGCCGACTGGGCTTCGCTGAATGACAATAATAGCGACTGTCATAATTAAGAAAACTGTTATAAGTCCGATTTTTCTTCCCCAGCCAATAGGGTGATGCGTGATTGTAAACCCACATGATTTATCCCAGCTTGTCTCACCAGTTGTCGTTAGCCTTCTGTAGGCCATGTATTGCGCGACGGTACTGAGAAATGGCACGCCAAATGCCATCCCACTCCACGTTAAGGCGACAGTTCGTTTTAAAGCGTCCAGGTATTCGATTAGTTCAGAACCATTTTTATTGATTTCTATGTTGAACAAAAACTTTCCTGGAGTTATTCCAAAGCTC
>DATMSO010000043.1:0-19919 GCA_035565335.1 Methylovorus sp. | reverse complement strand
TAATCTACCGCTTAAATTTTCAAACATAATCCGTGCCGAATGTAATGCGGGCCAGCGTTTAGGGGCTGAAACCGCGTGTTATAGTATTTACTTAATTCTAACCCAAGACCTGAAGACACAAGACAGCTAAATGGTTGCCCTCATTCCTTTTCTGCTCACCGCCCTCATTTACAGCCTGGTCGCCATCGACTACTGGCGTAATGTCAAAGCCTCAGACCCCACCAACCGCCGCAAGCTGCACAGCCGGGTGCTGGCGATTGGTCTTCTGCTGCATGCGGGCCTGTTGTATGACGCGATGTTTACCGAAGGTCTGAATCTCAGCTTCGACAATGCGCTATCCGCCATTGCCTGGCTTACCGTGCTGATTTACTGGGTCAACAATCTGCGCTATCCCTTGCAAAGCCTGCAGGCTTTTGTGCTACCGCCAGCGGCGTTTTTCGTGTTACTGCAATATGGCATGCATGAAAGCCATGTACTGCCCTATCTGGGAAATCCTTTATTCATGGTGCACCTGGTGATAGCCATCCTGGCTTACAGCCTGTTTACCTTTGCCGCCTTGCATGCCGGCCTGATGGCATTTGCCGAGCGCAAGCTGCATCAAAAATCCAGCCTGAGCCGCCTGCCGGAGTTCCCGCCCATCATCGTCATGGAAAAACTGCTGTTCCGCGTCATTGCGCTGGGGTTTTTCCTGCTCACCCTCACGCTGCTGAGCGGCGCGCTGTTCTCGGAACAGATTTTCGGCCAGGCATTGAAGTTCAACCACAAGAACCTGTTCGCGATTATCTCCTGGCTGGTTTACGGCGGCCTGCTGCTAGGCCGCCAGGCCTATGGCTGGCGCGGCAAAACCGCCATCCGCTGGACACTGAGCGGCTTTGTCATTTTGCTATTGGCTTACGCCGGCACCAAATTCGTGCTGGAAGTCCTGCTGAATCGCTAGATTTCGCAGCACGCGCAGCTGGCTTTCTGACTAGCCTGCTGTCTCTGGCTAGCGCAGGCTGATCACCGGCCAGCCGGCACCTTCGGCATACGCTTTCAGCGTTGGGTCCGGGTCCACGGCCACGGGTTTGTCGACGAGTTTCATCAGTGGCAAATCGTTGTGCGAATCACTGTAAAACCAGCTCTGCTCAAAATCCTTGAGCGTTTGCCCACGTTCCTCCAGCCAGCTGTTCAGGCGGGTAATCTTGCCCTCCTGAAAACTCGGCACGCCGGTGCTGCGTCCGGTAAATTGGCCATCAATCTCTTCCGGCAATGTGCCGATGAGGTTATCAATGCCAAAGGCCTTGGCTATGGGGCCGGTCACGAAGCTGTTGGTCGCGGTGATGATCATGAGCAAATCGCCATTGGCTCTATGCTTTTCCACTAACGCCCGCGCCTTATCTGTGATCATCTGCGCGATTTTCTCCTGCATGTAACGCGTGTGCAGTTCATCCAGGAAGCTGCGCGGATGCTCACTCAAAGGCTTGAGCTGAAATGCCAGAAACGCATAAATATCGAGCTTGCCAGCCTTGTAATCTTCATAAAACTGCAGGTTTTTTTCCAGGTGCTCATCGCGATTGAGCAAACCCTGCTCAATCAGAAACTGCCCCCACTGAAAATCACTATCCCCGGCCAGCAGGGTGTTATCCAAATCAAAAAGTGCAAGCTGCAAAATCATCTCCGTTCTGTTACGGCGTTTCAAAAATAGGTAAAGTAACCTTGTGCATGTCGCTACTGAGCAATGGATACTTCAAGAACTCGCTGACGCCATCAAGGTCATTACGCTATGAACTTCCCCGACCATTTATTACCCACCGAGCTCTGCTGGGCTGCCAATGCCTTGAGCCTGGCGATTATCCTGGCCTGCCTGAAAAGCGCTCCCTGGCGTCATCTGAAAGACACCAGCCTGCTGAATGTGTTCATGGCGGGTATCGTCGGGGTTATGCTGGTATGGGCGGTTAACGCAGGCATCAAACCCGGCCTCAACTTTCATTTGCTGGGTGCCACCCTGCTTAGCCTGATGTTTGGACCACAGCTGGCCATTATCGCCCTGGCCCTGGTGCTGCTCGGTATTACCGTGTTTGGCATGGCGGGCTGGCTCAGCTACGGGCTCAATCTCATGCTCATGGTGGTGATTCCGGCCATGTTCAGCTGGGGCGTATTCCGCTGGGTAGACCGCAAACTGCCCAACCATTTGTTCGTGTATATCTTCGTGGTCGGTTTTTTCTGTGCGGGCGCGGCGATCACCCTGTGCGGGCTGGCCAGCAGTTTTGTGCTGTCGGAAAGTGCCATCTACAAGCGCGAATACCTGGGCGAACACTACCTGCCTTACTACATCTTCATGGCATGGTCGGAAGCCATGCTGACCGGCATGGCCGTCACCTTAATGGCCGCTTTCCGCCCGCGCTGGCTATCGACCTTCAACGATAAACGTTACCTCAAAACCAAATAAGTCAGCTAGACCGACTCAGGCAGGGGCATGCACCCTGCCCGCGTAGCGCTTACAGTGGTTGCGGATGCGCCCGTTCAGCGTTCGATTGCAGCTTGTTCAGGCCATTCAGATACGCTTTGGCCGACGCGATCACGATGTCGGTATCCGCACCCTGACCATTGACGATACGGCCGCCCTTGGACAAGCGCACAGTCACTTCACCCTGGGCATCGGTACCGCTGGTAATGTTGTTGACCGAATAAAGCTGCAGCTCGGAGCCACTATTAACGATACTTTCGATGGCCTTGAAGGCAGCATCAACCGGTCCGCCACCATTCGACTCGGCGCGTTTTTCCACCCCATGCTCGGCCACCGTCACAATCGCATGCGGGATTTCACCGGTCTGCGAACATACCTGCAGGTAAACCAGCTTGTAGGATTCGCTGGCTTCACCCAGCACATCATCGCTCACCAGCGCATGCAGGTCTTCATCAAAAATCTCGGATTTCTTGTCGGCCAGCTCCTTAAAGCGGGCAAAGGCAGCATTCAGCGCCTCTTCGCCATCCAGCTGTATTCCCAATTCATTCAACCGGGTGCGGAAGGCATTGCGACCAGACAGTTTGCCCAGTGTCAGCTTGTTGGCGCCCCAGCCCACATCTTCGGCACGCATGATTTCATAGGTTTCGCGGTGCTTCAGCACGCCATCCTGGTGGATGCCGGATTCATGCGCAAAGGCATTGGCACCGACCACCGCCTTGTTGGGCTGCACCGGATAGCCGGTGATGGTGGAAACCAGCTTGGAGGTCGGCACAATCTGGGTCGTATCAATGCTGGTTTCAAGATTAAACACATCGCGGCGCGTACGCACCGCCATCACGATTTCTTCCAGACTGGCGTTACCTGCGCGCTCGCCCAGGCCGTTGATGGTGCACTCCACCTGGCGTGCCCCGCCCATGACCGCAGCCAGCGAATTGGCCACCGCCATGCCCAGGTCATTATGGCAATGCGTGGACCAGACCACCTTGGAAGAATTCGGTACGCGGGCTATCAGCTGCTGCATGCGCTCGCCCCACAAGGCGGGGATGGAATAGCCAACCGTGTCCGGCACATTGATGGTTTTGGCGCCGGCATCAATCACCGCGGTAAATACCTGCACCAGAAAATCCATGTCCGAGCGCACGGCATCCTCAGCGGAGAATTCCACATCATCGGTATATTCGAGCACCCACTTCACGGCCTGCACTGCCCGCTCCAGCACTTGCTCCGGCGTCATGCGCAGCTTGTTCTGCATATGGATGGGGCTGGTGGCAATAAAGGTGTGAATGCGCCCTTTGGCGGCCGGTTTGATGGCTTCGCCAGCACGGCGGATGTCGTTTTCATTGGCGCGCGCCAGCGAACAGACGGTGGACTCCTTGATGATCTCGGCTATCGCATGAATCGCATCAAAATCGCCCGGGCTAGCAGCGGCAAAACCGGCTTCGATCACGTTCACCCCCAGCTTCTCCAGCTGGCGGGCGATGCGGATCTTTTCTTCCTTGGTCATGGCGGCACCAGGGCTTTGTTCGCCATCGCGCAAGGTGGTATCAAAAATGATTAATTGCTTGTCTTTTATCGTGTCTGACATGGTGTCGGGTCCATAAGCTTGATGATCGCCGCATTAGCGGGTGCAGCGAAATGCATTTGCAGGGATAACTAAATTCAGTTGGCAGCGGCTGGCGGGCGCTTGAGCTTGCGGTATGCCCACAGGACATACCCGGATAAGCCGTAAAGCAGCGAAACCGCAAATAAAACTTCGGCCGGGCTGTAGGAAATCAGCACAAAGGCCAGCACAATCAGCAGGATGACGACAAAGGGTACACTGCTGCGGAGGTTGATATCCTTGCCGCTGTAAAAGCGCAGATCGCTCACCATGGAGATGCCGGCAAATACGGTAATGGTCCAGGCCAGCCATTTCATCTTGACCCAGCCGAAGAAAATCTCGTCGCCGGCAATGCCGTTATCAAAGGAAATCCAGACCAGTCCGGCCAGCAAGGCGGCCGCCGCCGGGCTGGGCAGTCCCTGGAAATAGCGCTTGTCGCTCTCATCCAGTTTGGTGTTGAAACGTGCCAGACGCAAGGCCGCACTCGCGCAGTAGATGAAGGCCGCAATCCACCCCAGCTTGCCCATGGGCTGCAGGGCCCACACATAAAGTACCAAGGCCGGGGCAACGCCGAAGGAGACCATGTCCGAGAGACTGTCGTACTCTGCGCCAAAAGCGCTTTGCGTATTGGTCATGCGAGCAACGCGGCCGTCCAGGCCATCGAGCACCATCGCAATGAAAATCGCCACCGCCGCATGCTCGAAACGGCCGCTCATCGCCTGCACAATCGCATAAAACCCGGCGAACAGCGCCGCCGTGGTAAACAGATTGGGTAATAGATAGATGCTGCGCTCGCGCAGACTCTGCTCAACCAGGGGTTTGGTACGGCGCAGACGAGGTTTGGCATCAGCCATTGCGAAACTTCCTGAAATTAAACTTCGGCTAGTATATCAAAGCCGGATGGATTGACTATGTTAGACTCGCGTATTGATTTCAATACGCTTAGCACCATGCAATTTACTCTGCACAAACAGGATGGCGCCGCGCGTCGCGGTACCGTCAGCCTGGCCCACGGCGAGGTACAAACACCCGCTTTCATGCCTGTCGGCACTTACGGTTCGGTCAAAACACTCTCCCCGCAGGAAGTTCATGACATTGGCGCGCACATTCTGCTCGGCAATACCTTTCACTTATGGCTACGACCCGGTCTCGATGTCATTGAGGCGCATGGCGGCCTGCACGGTTTCATGGGCTGGGATGGCCCCATCCTCACCGATTCTGGCGGCTTTCAGGTATGGAGCCTGGGCGACCTGCGCAAGATCAGCGAAGAAGGCGTCAAATTCCGCTCGCCGATCAATGGCGACAGCTGCTTTCTGACGCCTGAAGAATCCATGCGCATACAGCGCGTGCTCAACTCCGACATTGTGATGATTTTTGACGAGTGCACACCGTATCCGGCATCGCATGAGCAAGCCATGAGCTCCATGCAACTCAGCCTGCGCTGGGCACGCCGCAGTAAGGATGCCCATGCCGGGAATCCTAATGCCCTGTTCGGCATTATTCAGGGTGGCATGTATGAAGACCTGCGTGATGTCTCGTTAAAAGGTCTCACCGATATCGAGTTTGATGGCTACGCCATTGGCGGCTTGTCGGTAGGCGAGCCCAAGGAAGACATGCTGCGGATACTCGCTCACACCACACCACAGATGCCACAGGATAAACCGCGCTACCTGATGGGCGTGGGCACACCCGAGGATCTGGTTGATGCCGTCAGCCACGGCGTGGACATGTTCGATTGTGTGATGCCTACCCGCAATGCGCGTAACGGCTGGCTATTCACCCAGTATGGCGATATCAAACTGAAGAATGCGCGCTACAAACTGGATACCGGCCCGCTGGATGCGGACTGCAGCTGCTACACCTGCCGCCATTTCAGCCGCGCTTATCTGCACCATTTGCACCGCACCGGGGAGATTCTCGGCGCCCGCCTCAATACCCTGCACAACCTGCATTATTACCAGCAGTTAATGGCCGGCATGCGTAGCGCCATAGAAAATGGCAGCTTCACGCAGTTCGTTGCAGAGTTCAAAGCCAAGCGCCAACGGCTCAAAACAGAAAGCCCGGTAACGGCATTGGATGCGAAGTGATTGATATCACTGGGCGCATCCAGCATGCCATGTCAGAAAAATTTAGTGAGAACACCACAAGGCGCTCTATGCTAGAATTTTTGGCTTTAGTATCAACAGTATCAATTTCATTTCAAGTAATAGAAAGGTAGCTTCCGTGTTAATCAGCTCAGCTTATGCCGCATCGGCCTCCCCGACCCCGGAATGGACCAGTTTCCTGCCCCTGGTCGTGATCTTCGTTCTGTTCTGGTTCATGCTGATTCGTCCGCAAATGAAGCAGGCCAAAGAACAGCGCCGCATGCTGGAAGCCCTGCAAAAAGGCGATGAAGTCATTACTGCTGGCGGCATCGTCGGCAAGGTCACCAAGGTAGGTGATGCTTATGTGTCCATCGAGATCGCGCCTGAAGTCAGCATCAACGTGCAAAAGCAAACCGTCCAGACCCTGCTGCCCAAAGGCACCATCAAGTCCATCTGAATCTAAACCACCCCGCCATTCCGTCCCATGCTCCGCACACCTTCATACATTCCTGCATTGCCATGTATGACCGAGCCTGAGGACGGAATGCGTTTTTTTCGAGCCGCATTATGAATCGTTACCCCTTATGGAAATACCTACTCGTGCTGACCGCCCTGGTGCTCGGCGTGGTGTATTCGCTGCCTAATCTGTTTGGTGAGTCGCCCGCTGTCCAGGTATCGACCGCAAAGAGCTCCGCAAAACTGGACCCGGCATTGCTGGGCCAGGTAGAAGATATCCTCAAACAGGAAAAAATCACGTATGAAGCGGTATTTCTTGACGCGAATGGCGTCAAGGTACGATTTGAAAATGCGGACACGCAGATCAATGCCAAGGATGTGCTGCAAGGCAAGCTTGGCAAGGATTATGTGGTGGCGCTTAACCTGATCTCGCGCTCGCCTTCCTGGTTGCGCAGCATAGGCGCGCTGCCCATGTATCTGGGCCTGGACCTGCGCGGTGGCGTGCACTTCCTGCTGCAAGTCGATATGAAAGCCGCGCTGGACAAGGCGGCTGAACGTTATGTCGGCGACTTCCGCAGCGCATTGCGCAAGGAACGCGTGGGCTATCTGGGCGTGAGCCGTGAAGGCCAGGCGGTGCAGGTACGCTTCAGCAGCGCTGCCGAACTGGCGAAAGCCCAGAAAATCCTGAACAAGGAATACGCTGACCTGACCTTCCGCACGCTGGATAGCGGCAACGACAAACTGCTGATCGCCACGCTCAACCTGCAAGCCCAAAAACGCATTCAGGAGTTTGCCCTCAAGCAGAACATTCAAACCCTGCACAACCGCGTGAACGAACTGGGTGTCGCCGAACCTATCATCCAGCAGCAAGGCCTGGATCGCATCGTGATTCAGCTGCCTGGCGTACAGGATACAGCCAAGGCCAAGGAAATTCTCGGCCGCACCGCCACGCTGGAAATCCGCATGGTGGATGAAGAAAAGAGCGACATGACCACGCTGGACAAAGCCAGCAAGGGTCAGGTGCCCTTTGGCGATGAGTTCTACATCGAACGTAATGGCCAGCCTATTCTGGTGAAGAAGAACGTCGTGCTGACCGGTGATTACATCACCGACGCCGGCCCCGGCCTTGACCAGCAGAACGGCGAATCTGTTGTGCATGTGACGCTGGATGGCCGTGGCGCTCGCATCTTCAAGCAAGCCACCAAAGAAAACGTGGGCAAGCGCATGGCGATTCTGCTGATCGAAAAGGGTCAGGCAGAAGTGATCACCGCGCCGGTGATCCGTGAGGAAATCGGCGGCGGTCGCGTGCAGATTTCCGGCATGGCCAATGTGCAGGAAGCCACCGATGTATCGCTGCTGCTGCGCGCGGGTGCCCTGGCTGCACCGATGGATATCATCGAAGAACGTACCGTTGGCCCCAGCATGGGTGAAGAAAACATCAAGCGCGGCTGGCACTCCACCCTGTGGGGCTTTGCTGCGATTGCCGTGTTCATGATCATCTACTACATGCTGTTTGGCAGCGTGTCGGTACTGGCCCTGGGCGTCAACCTGCTGCTGCTGACCGCGGTGCTGTCGTTGTTGCAGGCCACGCTTACACTGCCCGGCCTGGCGGCGATTGCGCTGACACTGGGGATGGCAATTGACGCCAACGTGCTGATCAACGAGCGGATTCGCGAAGAGCTGCGCAATGGCAATACGCCGCAAGCCGCGATTCACGCTGGTTATGACCGCGCTTTCGACACCATTCTGGACTCCAACGTGACCACCATGATCGCCGGTCTGGCGCTGTTCATGTTCGGCTCCGGCCCGGTCAAGGGCTTTGCCGTGGTGCATGTGCTGGGGATACTGACTTCCATGTTCAGCGCCGTGATTGTCTCGCGCGCGCTGGTTAACCTGATTTACGGTTACCGCCGCAAGATCAGCAAGCTGTCCATCGGCTGATGCGACCTCACGTAAACGATTAGATACGAGTAAAGATCATGGAAATTTTCAAGATTAAAAAAGACATACCGTTTATGAGCTATGGTCGCCTGACGACCGCAATTTCGCTCATTACCTTCCTGCTGTCGGTATTTTTCCTGGCACACCGCGGCCTCAACCTTGGCGTCGACTTCACCGGCGGCACCATGATGGAAGTCAGCTATCCACAAGCGGCGGATATCGGCAAAATCCGCGAAGCCGTCGACAGCGTGGGCCTGAAAGATGCCACCGTGCAGAACTTCGGCACCAGCCGCGATGTGCTGATCCGCCTGCCACTGAAGCCTGAGCTTTCGATCTCGGCACTGTCCGAGCAAGTGCTGACCGCCCTGCAAAAGGCAGACCCGAATGTCAAAATGAGCCGCGTCGAATCCGTGGGCGCACAGGTGGGCCAGGAGCTCTATGAAAATGGCGCACTGGCACTGCTCCTGGTGTCTATCGGCATCATGGCGTATCTGGCGCTGCGTTTTGAGTGGCGCTTTGCGGTTGCCGCCGTTATTGCCAATATGCACGATGTCGTGATCATCCTCGGCTTTTTTGCCTTCTTCCAGTGGGAATTCAACCTTACGGTACTGGCCGCTGTGCTGGCCGTACTCGGTTACTCGGTGAATGAATCCGTGGTGGTATTTGACCGTGTACGTGAAAACTTCCGCAAGATGCGCAAAGCTACCGTGCCGGAAGTGATCAACAATGCGATTACCCGCACCATGTCCCGTACCGTCATTACCCACTTCTCCACGCAGCTGATGGTGCTCTCCATGCTGTTTTTTGGCGGGGAAGTACTGCATAACTTCGCCCTGGCGCTGACCATCGGTATTTTGTTCGGCATCTATTCTTCGGTTCTGGTCGCCAGCCCGATTGCCATGTACCTCGGTGTATCGCGCGAAAACCTGATGACCGGCGCTGAAAAGAAACCTGCCGCGGCTGACGCTCAGCCTTGAACCAGCAGGCAGCGCAGGACGCTACTGTCCAGCTTGCCTTGACAATAACGCTGCATCAAAGGGAAACTAGCAGTATCGCTTAACGCTAGTTTCCCCTTGGACACCATCCCCTTACCCATGCAGCTCGGCGCACTTGCCTTGCTGCTTCTGATTTCCGCTTTTTTTTCCATCGCTGAAACCAGCCTCATGTCGCTTAACCGTTACCGGTTGCGACATCTGGCAAAAAATGGCCACCGCGGTGCCCGCCTGGCAAGTCATCTGCTTAGCAAGACCGACAAGCTGCTGGGCGTCATATTGCTGGGTAATAACTTCGCCAATGCCGCCTCTGCCACCCTGGTCACCGTGATCAGCGTGCAGTTGCTGGGCGAAGGCGAATGGGTGCTGATGACGGGCACGCTCTGTGTCACCTTCTTCATTCTCGTGTTCGGTGAAATTTCCCCCAAGGTGATCGCGGCTGCCCACCCGGAAAAACTGGCGTTTGCCGTCAGCTACATCCTTTACCCCCTGCTTAAGGTGCTGTACCCCGCCGTCTGGTTTGTAAATCTGTTTGTCAGCGGTCTGTTGCGCTTGCTCGGCATACGCGTCAACTTCGCCGACCACAGCCACGCCATTTCCATGGAGGAGCTACGCACCATCGTCACCGACTCGGCCAGCTACATTCCCAAAAAGCACCGCACGATCTTGCTGAACCTGTTTGAGCTGGAAAAAATCACGGTGGACGATGTCATGACCGCCCACACGCTGATCGATACAATCGACATGGATGCTCCGCTGGATGACATCCTGCAGCATATCTCCAGCAGCCATCACACCCAGCTGCCGGTAAAGCAGGGGCCGGGCGAAGACATTATCGGTTTTATCCATGTGCGGCGCGTTATCAATCAGCTACGGGGCGGCGAACTGGACAAGGAAGCCCTGCAGGAAATCATTGTCGATCCCTATTTTGTGCCTTCCGGCACCCCGCTTTACACCCAGATGCAACAGTTTCAGGAGCAGCAGCAACGCATGGGGCTGGTGGTTGATGAATATGGTGAACTGAAAGGCCTGGTCACGCTCGAAGACATACTGGAAGAGATCATTGGTGACTTCACGACCCAGTCGCCATTGCGCACCAGCAAGTATATCCGCGAAGAAGATGGCAGCTGGCTGGTCGATGGTTCAAGCAGCCTGCGCGATCTTAATCGCAAACTGGGCTTGAATTTACCGCTGGATGGCCCCAAAACATTAAATGGATTGGTACTTGAGCATTTTGAAGATATTCCGGAGCCGAGCACCAGCTTCAAGATTGGCACGCACGCCCTTGAAATCGTGCAAACCCATGATCGTATCGTCAAGAGTGTCCGCATTTACCCCTAGCACCGAGGTTTGTTTTCCTTGCCATGACGGGGTAGGCGCGAAATTTGCATCATTCATATCAATCAGTCGAATTAGCTGAATTACCCACATTTAATTCAGGCTTGAATTATTTCTGATTCGGCTCAAAATAGGCATCACTATGGCAAGTACGAAGCATCAAGAGGGAATCGTTACAGAAAAGCAAACGGCGCGGCCCAAACCGCCGTCGATGTACAAAGTGATTCTGTTAAACGACGACTACACCCCCATGGAATTTGTTGTAGAAGTGATTCAGCGTTTTTTTAACAAAAGCCGTGAACAGGCGACGCAAATCATGCTCAAAGTTCATACGGAAGGCGCAGGCATCTGTGGCGTTTATCCGCACGACATCGCCGAAACCAAAGTAAATCAGGTATTGGGTTACGCCCGTGAATATCAACATCCGTTGCAATGCGCAATGGAAGAAGTCTGAGGAAGTGCAAAATGATCGCCCAGGAACTTGAAGTCTCACTACATATGGCCTTTATGGACGCCAGGCAAAAACGCCATGAGCTGATCACGGTGGAACACCTGCTGCTGGCCATGATAGACAACCCGACCGCGGCCGATGTACTGCGCTCCTGCGGTGCTAACCTCGACACTTTGCGTTCCGAACTTGTGCACTACATTGAAGAGCACACACCCATTGTAGAAGGTTCCGACGAAGTCGATACCCAGCCTACCCTGGGCTTCCAACGCGTGATCCAGCGTGCCATCCTGCACGTGCAATCTTCCGGCAAAAAAGAAGTCACCGGTGCCAATGTGCTGGTTGCCATCTATGGCGAAAAGGATTCGCATGCCGTTTTCTTCCTGCATCAGCAAGGCATTACCCGCCTGGATGTGGTGAATTTCATTGCGCATGGCGTGGCCAAGGTCACCGACAACACCAGCAAACGCGCAGAAACCGAGCAGGAAGCAGAAACCGAAGCCGCGCCTGGTAGCGCGCTGGAAAGCTTTACGCTCAATCTGAACCAGCAAGTGCTGGCAGGGAAGATTGATCCGCTGATCGGTCGCGGCAATGAGATTGAGCGCGTCATCCAGACCTTATGCCGTCGCCGCAAGAATAACCCATTGCTGGTAGGCGAGGCTGGCGTAGGCAAAACTGCCATTGCAGAAGGCCTGGCCCGTCGGATTGTCGAAGGCAATGTGCCTGAAGTGCTGGCCAATGCCGTGATTTATTCGCTGGATATGGGTGCCCTGCTGGCTGGCACCAAATACCGCGGCGATTTTGAGCAACGCCTGAAGGCCGTAATGAAAAAACTGGCCGAGCAGCCTGACGCCGTCTTGTTCATTGATGAAATTCATACCCTGATTGGCGCAGGCGCTGCCAGTGGCGGCACGCTTGATGCGTCCAACCTGCTCAAGCCCGCGCTTTCCAATGGTTCGCTGAAATGCATAGGGGCCACCACTTATCAGGAATACCGCGGTATTTTTGAGAAGGATCACGCCCTTTCCCGCCGCTTCCAGAAAGTAGACGTGGTAGAACCTACCGTGGCCGAAACCGTGGAAATCCTCAAGGGCCTGAAGTCGCGCTTTGAACAGCACCACAGTGTGAAATACACCATGGCAGCCCTGAGCACGGCGGCAGAGCTTGCGGCCAAGTACATCAATGATCGTCACCTGCCGGATAAGGCTATCGACGTGATTGACGAAGCCGGTGCTGCGCAGCGCATCCTGCCTAAATCCCGGCAGAAGAAAGTTATCGGCAACAAGGAAATCGAGGACATCATTGCCAAGGTAGCGCGGATTCCGCCCAAGAATATTTCCAGCGATGACCGCAATGCACTGAAAACGCTGGAGCGCGACCTCAAGGCGACCGTATTTGGTCAGGACAAAGCGATTGAAGCGCTGTCTGCCGCCATCAAGATGGCACGTAGCGGCCTTGGCAGCACCAACAAGCCGATTGGCTCCTTCCTGTTCTCCGGCCCCACTGGCGTCGGTAAAACCGAAGTCGCCCGTCAGCTGGCCTATACCCTGGGCATTGAGCTAATCCGCTTTGACATGTCCGAATACATGGAGCGTCATGCCGTGTCGCGCCTGATCGGTGCGCCTCCCGGCTATGTTGGATTTGAGCAAGGCGGCCTGATGACCGAAGCCATCAACAAGCATCCTTATTGCGTGCTGTTGCTGGATGAAATTGAAAAAGCCCATCCGGACATTTTCAATATTCTGCTGCAGGTAATGGACCATGGCACCCTGACCGACAACAATGGGCGCAAGGCAGATTTCCGCAATGTCACCATCATCATGACGACCAATGCGGGCGCGGAAGCCATCTCCAAAACCGGCATCGGCTTTACGCTGGGTAAAACGGCAGGAGACGACCTGGCGGAAATCAAACGCCTGTTCAGCCCCGAGTTCCGCAACCGTCTGGATGCCACGGTATCGTTTGCGCCGCTGTCGCAGGAAATCATCATGCGCGTGGTCGACAAGTTCCTCATGCAATTGGAAGATCAATTGCACGAGAAGAAGGTCGAGGTCACCTTTACCGATGCACTCAAGGCGTACCTGGGCAAGAAGGGCTTCGATCCACTGATGGGTGCCCGCCCCATGGCGCGTCTGATTCAGGACACCATACGTCGCGGCCTCGCCGACGAGTTGCTGTTTGGCCGTCTGGCCAATGGCGGTCGCGTGGAAGTGGATATTGATGAAAACGACGCCATTAAGCTGCATTTTGCAGAAGGAGATACGGATAACAGCCCCGCACTCGAGACGCATACGGCCGAATAACGCCGGACTGCATTAAAAAAGCCCCCGCTCCAGAAATGGACGGGGGCTTTTTTAATACGGGATGGTATAGATCCGGATAGGGCAATTCGGATAGCGGTGCAAGCGACCCGCTGAGGCACTGCCCTCAGCCGAGCACATAATCTTCAGGCTGTTGCCTGCCAAATGGGATGCTTTTCCATGATGGCTTCAAATAGCGGACTTTCTATCCGTTCAGCCAGCCAGTTGCGCAATTGAGGGTATGGAGCCTCCGCAAACCAGTCGGCGTCCACCATGGAAAATTGCCGTACAAACGGAAAAATAGCGATATCTGCATACGCAGGGTCGGCCCGGAACAGGCATGTGTGCTTGTGCAATGCCGACTCCAGCACTTGCAGAAAACGCTCGCCAATGGCGCGGTATTCCTGCTGCGATTGCTCCGGATAACGATCAGGGTATTTATAGCGATCCAGAGCCGGCTTGAACACTTCGTCGTTCTGCTTCACCAGCGCATGCATGGCAGCGTCAACGCTATCGCCCAGCCCCAGCCATTTCGCAGGATCATGCAGTTGCAGCGCCCATTGCATGATATCCAGGCTTTGATCAATCACCCGCCCGTCCGGCAATACCAGAACCGGCACCGTTGCCTTGGGAGAGACCTGGCGCAAGTGTTGCGGTTTGTCGCGCAGGGAGATTTCGCGAATCTCCACTTCAATTCCAGCATATCGCAACGCCATGCGCGCGCGCATGGCATACGGGCAACGACGATAGGAATAAAGAATGGGCAGCGGCATTACTCGTCAACAGGCGGCGTGCAGGTGCTGACGCCGAAGAGAGCATAGGCGGGACACCAGCGGAATATGCCGGTGATGAGGTAGGCAATCCCCAGGAGGCCCAGCCAGCGCCATGGCGATTCCACCCAGAACATGGCCCCCAGCAAGGCTGCGCCGGACAATATTCGCATCACGCTATCGTTTGAACCTACATTTTTGCGCATGACGTACTCCCGAGTTTAACCGATCGCGGAACAGGCTTCCCGCACCAGCGCTGGGCCGCGATAGACCAGTCCGCTGTAGAGTTGCACCAGGCTGGCGCCCGCCTCGATTTTTTCGCAGGCATCCTCTCCCGACAAAATACCGCCGACGCCGATGATAGGCAATGCGCCAGCGAGTTGCGTCGCCAGCGCATGAATAACGCGCGTGGAAAGGTTGCGTACAGGCGCACCCGATAAGCCGCCCGTCTCACTGGCGTGCGGCATGCCCTCCACCGCCGTACGAGACAGTGTGGTGTTCGTTGCAATCACGCCATCCATCTTGTGTTGCATGAGCAATCTGGCAATTTCGCTGATCTGCTCATCCTGCAGGTCAGGAGCTATCTTCAGGGCCACCGGTACATAGCGGCTATATTGATCCGCCAGTTCCTGCTGCGTTTGCTTCAAGGCGGCCAGCAATTGCGACAGGGCTTCCTTTTCCTGCAGTTGACGCAGATTTTTGGTATTGGGCGATGAAATATTGACCGTGATGTAACTGGCATGCGCGTAGACTTTTCGCATGCAAATCAGATAATCATCCACCGCACGCTCATTCGGGGTATCGAAATTCTTGCCGATATTGATGCCAAGAATGCCGCGATATTGCGCATTCTGCACATTTTCCAGCAACTGATCCACGCCATGATTATTAAAGCCGAAGCGGTTAATAATGGCGTTGGCCGCAGGCAATCGGAACATGCGCGGCTTGGGATTACCCGGCTGTGGACGCGGTGTGACGGTGCCGACTTCGATAAAGCCAAAACCAAGACGCGCCAGACCATCAATGCAGGCGCCGTTTTTATCCAGACCGGCCGCCAGACCCACAGGATTAGGAAAATCCAGCCCCATCACGCGGCGTGGCGTAGCGGGTAATGCGCCCTGTCCCAATATCCGATTGACGCCATAGCGCTCGCCGGTGCGTAGCGCTTGCAAGGTCAGGTCATGGGCACGCTCGGCATCGAGGGTGAAAAGCAGGGGTTTGGCCAGGAAGTAGAGATTCATGGCGTGATTTTACTGCAAAATCGCGGAAATTCCGGAGGAAATATGTGCATTCACGGGCGGCATCTAACTTGGATAAAGTGCTTAATCGCGCCACCTTGCATGAATAACAGAAAGGCCCCGCAGGGCCTTTCTGTTATTCATGCATCGAAAGCCGGACGCCGGCTTCAGCACTCCAGCACGGTAATCTGCTCTGACAGGCGTATCATGCGCTCCACCGGCGTTACCCAAACGATGCCATCGCCGACCTGGCCGGTATGCCCGACTTCGACCAGCACTTGCAGCACGCCTTCGACCAGTTCATCCGGGGCTACCAGTTCTATGCGCACCTTGGGGCTATAGTCCGTCAGCTCTTCGCGTATGCCGCCCGAGGGCTTGGCAAGAAAATGGCCGCAGCCATCCACCTTGCTCACGGTCATGCCAGGAAAACCCTTGATATTGCGCAAGGCGGAGCGAATCTTGGGCAAGCGGTTAGGCTGCACCACGGCTTTAATTTCTTTCATCCCAAACCTCTATTCTGATGACGCCTGAGCCCGCTCAGGCTTCTATTTTTTTCTCTTCAAATTTACGGTACAGCGTAGGCACCACCACGAGCGTCAGCAAGGTGGAGGTGATCAGGCCGCCAATTACCACGATCGCCAGCGGCCGCTGAATCTCCGAACCCGGACCGGTGGCAAACAGAAACGGCACCAGGCCAAGCATGGCCACGGTAGCCGTCATCATCACCGGCCGGAATCGCTGCTTGCAGCCCTGCATGATGGCTTCCATCTGCGGCAAGCCTTCATCGCGCAGGCTGCGTATGTACGACACCAGCACCACCCCATTCAGCACGGCTATCCCCCACAGCGCAATAAACCCGACCGAGGCCGGCACCGAGAGATATTCACCCGTGACAAACAAAGCAATAATCCCGCCTATGGAGGCGAATGGTAGCACCATGATAATCATGGTGGCATACCGCAAGGAGTTGAATAACAAAAATAACAGGAAGAAGATCGCGCCTATGGTCACCGGAATGATCACCATCAGATGGCTCATGGCGCGCTGCATGTTCTGGAACTGACCGCCGTATTCGATGTAGTAGCCATCAGGCAGCTTGAGCTGCTTGTCCAGCGTCTTCTGCAGCTCGGCAACAAAGCCGCCCAGGTCACGGTCTTTCACATTCACGCCGACCACAATCCGGCGCTTGGCCAGCTCCCGGCTGATCTGCGCCGGCCCATCGCGTACTTCAATATGTGCCAGATCACGCAATGCCACGCGCGAACCATTGGGCGAGGTAATCAGGATATTGCCAATAGCATCCACGTTGTCGCGGAAGCTTTCCGGAAAGCGCACGGCAGCACTGAAGCGGCGCTGGCCTTCGTAAATTTCAGTCGCCACCTTGCCGCCGATCGCGGTTTCAATCACATCATGAATATCCGAGGCGTTGATGCCATGGCGCGCAATGGCCTGCCGATCAATGCGGATGTTGAGGTACTGCTGACCGGAGACTTTTTCCACCTTGATTTCGGTCGCGCCGCGCACCGTAGAGGCAATCCGCGAAATTTCATCGGCCTTGGCCTTCAGCACCACCATGTCTTCGCCGAAGATCTTGACGGCAACATCGGCCCGTACACCAGTGAGCAACTCATCCACGCGATCGGAAATCGGTTGCGCCATGATGATCTGCACCCCGGGCAAATACTCGGCCAGCACGCTACGCATTTTTTCGGCAATATCATCCTGCGTCCAGCCCTCCGGCCACTCATCACGCGGTTTCAGGCTGATGATAGGCGTAGACTCATTCTGCGCCTGTGGGTCTGCCGGGCTCTCGCCACGCCCCACTCCGGACACCGCCGACTTCACCCCGGGGACTTTTTCCATGATGAGGCGCATGGCATCGTTTTCCATTTTGATGGACTCTTCCAGGGAGATATTCGGCACACGGTTGATGCCGGGCACGATGGAACCCTCTTTCATCTCCGGAATAAAGGAATTGCCCAACAGTGGCACAATCGCCAGCGTGCCGATAAACACCAGCACCGCCAGCATGATGGTTTTCTTCTCATTGGACAGCGCCCAGCTCAGCATGCTGACATAAGGGCGTTTGATCGCCTGGATCAGGCGGGTATCTTCGCCGCTGCCACCCTTCAGAATGAATGAGCACATGGCAGGCGTCAGCGTAAGCGAAAGCACCAGTGAAACAAACAACGCGATAGCAATGGTGTAAGCCAAGGGCGCAAACATCTTGCCTTCCATGCCTTGCAGTGTCATCAGCGGCAGGAATACCAGAATAATGATGCCCACGCCGAACAGTACCGGCGTGGCCACTTCAGCAGCGGCCTCAAAGACCACGCGGATCTTGCTTTCATCCTTGCGGTGACCCAGGTGGTGAAAGGTGTTTTCCACCACCACCACGGAGCCATCGACCATCAGACCAATCGCAATCGCGAGACCTCCGAGCGACATCAGGTTAGCCGAGATGCCGTAGTAGTTCATCGCCATAAAGGTGATCAGCGGCGTCAAAATCAGCGTGCCCACCACAATCAGACTCGAACGCACATCACCCAGGAACAGGAAGAGGATGACGATCACCAGCACGATGCCTTCAATCAGCACTTTGGTGACGGTATGCAGGGCCGCGTCCACCAGCTCGCTGCGGTCATAATACGGCACGATCTGCAAACCACCGGGCAGCATGCCTTTTTCGTTGATTTCCTTGACCCGCGCCTTGATCCGGCTGACCACTTCCTTGGCGTTACCGCCGCGCATCATCATCACCACACCGCCGACGGATTCGGTATCGCCATTCTTGAGAATCGCCCCCACCCGCACTTCATAGCCCATCTTCACTTCGGCCACATCGCGCATGTACACTGGCGTGCCGTTTTGCTCCTTGAGAATGATGTTACGGATATCGTCCAGATTCTGGATCAGGCTGATGCCGCGGATGAGATATTGCTCAGCATAATGCGGCAACACGCCGCCGCCGCTATTGGCGTTATTGCGCGCCAGAGCCTGATAAACATCGTGCAGCTTCACGCCGTAATGGTTCATGCGGTCAGGGTTTACCAGCGCCTGGTATTGCTTGACGTAACCCCCTTGCGAGTTGATTTCTGCCACGCCGGGAATCCCGCGCAGCAAGGGCCGCACCACCCAGTCCTGCACGGCACGGCGTTCGGTCAACTCATGCACCGAGAGTTCTTTTTTCCCATCGGTGGGTTTATCCAGGGTGTACTGGTAGACCTCGCCCAGACCCGTCGACACCGGACCCAGCACCGGGGTCACGCCTTCCGGCATGCGGTCCATCACTTCCATCAGGCGCTCCATCACCAGTTGGCGCGAGAAGTAGACATCAGTGTCGTCGGTAAAGACCAGGGTAATCAGCGACAGGGCATTTTTGTTGAGCGAGCGCATTTCGGTGAGACCGGGCAGGCCGGTCATGGCGATTTCCAGCGGCACCGTGATAAAGCGCTCGACTTCCTCCGGCGATCGTCCCGTGGCCTGCGTGGCTATCAGTACCTGCACATTGGTCACATCCGGAAAGGCATCCACCGAGAGTTTTTTTACAGCAAACAGACCGGCAATCAGAAGAGCAACGGCAATAACGACCACGACAATGCGCTGCCGCAGGGCACCACGGATGAGAGATTCGATCAAAACTTACCTCATGATTCGTGCAGGGTCAGACATGGCAAGGTGCATGCTGGTTACCGCTGCGAGTTGATTTGACTCAAAGGGTACAGGATAAACTGCGGGCTTAGCAATGTTAGCGGCAGACATGACTAAGGCCCGAAACCGGGCCTTAGTCATGGTGTTACAAAAATAAACGCTTAATCAGCAATCATGCACGATGATCTTTTCTGACAGGCGTATCATGCGCTCCACCGGGGTTACCCAGACGATACCATCGCCATGCTGGCCGGTATGGCCGACCTCCACCAGCACCTGCAGGATACCCTCGACCAGCTCATCGGGGGCTACCAGCTCAATACGCACCTTGGGGCTGTAATCGGTCAGTTCTTCGCGCACATTGTACGTATTGGACAGATGGTGACCGCAACCATCCGCCTTGCTGACCGTCATGCCGGGGAAACCCTTGATATTACGCAGGGCGGAGCGAATCTTGGGCAAGCGGTGTGGCTGCACTACAGCTTTAATCTCTTTCATGGTTCACTCCTCATGCTTCAACACGGGGTTCTTCAAACCAGCGATACAGCGTTGGCAATACCACCAGCGTCAGCACGGTGGAGGTGATCAAACCGCCGATCACCACAATTGCCAGCGGCCGCTGGACTTCCGAGCCAGGCCCGGTGGCAAACAGGAA
>DATMSO010000042.1:0-45176 GCA_035565335.1 Methylovorus sp. | reverse complement strand
CATGAGGAACAATTCAAAAAACACCATGGTTATGCATCCATTTCTTCAATATCGGTCAAGGTACGTAACCAACGCGGCACGCAACGAATTTCAAGATTTTATCGGATAACATGAACGGCAACATGACAACCCTCGAAATTAACGCAGATGGCGTGCTGAAGCAGGCGATGTTTATTGCTTCGCCTAACTTCGACACGCGGCCGGATAATGCCGAGGTGAAGCTTGTCGTCATCCACAATATCAGCCTGCCGCCCGGGCAATATGGCGGGAATGGCATCATTGAACTCTTTACCAATCAGCTCGACCCGGCCGCCCATCCTTATTACGCCGAGATTCATACGCTCAAGGTATCCTCGCACTTCCTGATTCGGCGCGATGGCACCGTGCTGCAGTTTGTGCCATGTGGGCTGCGCGCCTGGCATGCCGGGGCATCGCAATGGCAAGGCCAGGAACGCTGCAATGATTTTTCGGTGGGCATCGAGCTGGAAGGCTGCGATACCGATACTTTTACCGAGGCGCAATACACGCAGCTTAGAGCATTGATCGCCGCCCTGAAAAAGCGCTATCCGATCGCCGGAATCGCCGGACACTCGGATATCGCTCCCGGTCGAAAAACCGACCCCGGCCCGGGCTTTGACTGGTCACAAATCACTTAACTGCTGCCCTCTCCCACCTTGCATCCCTCACCCAGGTTTGCGACCAAGACTCACGGCCAACACCCCCGCCATGACCAGCGCCGTGCCGCCCAATTGCAGCAAAGTGATATGTTCGCCAAGGAATATCCAGGCGAGAAATATGGTTGATACCGGGCCAATGGAGCTGATCAGCGACGCACGGTTGCTGCCCAGCCGCTGGATACCGATATTAAGCAACACCGCTGGTAACACCGTCGCCACCACCGCCATCAGCAAACTCAGTCCATATACCGCTTCCGGCAACTGAGACCAGCTCACCACATGCTGAGTCCCAACGTAATGCATGCCGCTGGCGATGGTTGCCACCAGCATGGTGTAAGCCGTAAATCTTGTCGCCCCCACCTGCGGAATCAGCTTGCCACTCAATACCAGATAGGCGGCATACACCACCGCACTGGCGAACACCAGCATCGCTCCCAGAAAAGTAGCATCCGCCGTCCCGTGCATGAACTCGATATCGTGCGCGACCACCAGCCCCACACCTGCATACCCTGTTATCAAGGCAAATAGCTCCCTCCGACCAATGGCCTGCCTGAATAGCAAAGCAGAAAACATCAATACCATGGTCGGGTACAGGAACAGAATAATCCGCTCTAAGCCAGCACTCACATACGCGAGCCCGGCAAAATCCAGCCACATGGGCCCATAGCCACCGATGGTACCCAGGCCCATTATCGCCAGCCACTGCTGGAGGGAAAGCGGTGCCAGATGCTCCTGCCGGGAAGCCCACCAGGCCAGCGCTGCAAAAAACGGGATGGAGAACGCCATGCGCAAGGCAATCAGCGTCGCCGGATCAACCGGATAGACATAGGCCAGCTTGACGATGATGGCCTTGGATGAGACCGCCACCGAGGCGAGCAAAACCATGGCAATACCTGCCACAGGAGAAGAAAAGCGTGTGCTGATAAACGTAGACATCGTTGACCCAGTTCTGGGCTCAACGAGAATAGACAGTAGTCAACCGCGGAGAGCCCGCGGTTGCAAAATTCAGGACAAATAGCAACCGCAGCACTGGGTGGCACGCAGCCACAGCGCTTTGCGGTTAATGACGGAAATGATCGCTATGTGTTCTTTCATGGAGGCAGCACTATACGACTGACGCTATCGCAAGGTCAAGGCCGGGCATATGAAAAAGCGCTACCCGGCCCTGAGCTGATTTGGTGAATGGCGAGTTAATTCACCAGTTTGACGCTACCCTTCATCATGAAGGCATGCCCGGGGAAGGAGCAGAAAAATACATAATCCTGACCATCCGCGAGCTTGCTTGCGGCAAATTTGACGCTGTCTTTTTCGCCGCCGCCTATCACTTTGGTGTGCGCAATCACCCGTGCATCGCCTGCCTTCACGTAATCATTGGCCGAACCCGCAGCCGCGCCATCGGCAAGCACCGCTTTTTCATCGCTGGCTTTGGCCAATACCCAGTTATGCCCCATCATGGCTTTGGCCATAGTGCCGGTATGCTTGAGATTCACCGTGAATTCCTTACAGCTTTTGCTGATTTCAATGGCTTTGGTATTGAATTGCATGGCATCGTTGGCTTCGATATCCACGCTACAGGCAGCCGCCATGGCATGATTAGAGGCGAAAGCAATCACCAGGGCAAGGGAATGATATAAACGCATAAGAAATGTCCTTTTTTTACAGAGCTAAAGAGGGAGTTGTTGGCTTACAGCCCTGCTTTTCTGCGGGACATCGCTGGCTAATGAGAATTATTATCATATAAACCCTGCCGAAATACCAGCGGCATCCTTATAGCACGGTCTGACTCTGAGGGGGGTTGTGACTTCGGGATTTGCGAATTGAGGCTTTCTGATTCCGGAGTTTCCTGAGTTAAGGATGCTGAACTCAGGTCTTGCAGACTTCCTCTTGCGACCTCCGTATGCCAGATACCGCAAGGCATACGTCATACGGATATCCAGCTTATCCCTCCAACTAGCGTTGCACCAGTTTTTGCACAATCAGGCTGCCGACCATATCGCCTTCCACATTGACGGTAGTACGCAAGGTATCCAGCAATCGGTCAACCGGTAATAAAATGGCGATAGCTTCCGCGGGCAAGCCCACCGACTGCAGCACCATCACCATGGTCACCATGCCCGCACTGGGGATGCCAGGCGCGCCCATGGCGGCAATCATGGCGGTAAAAAACACCACCAGTTGCTGACCAGTGCCGAGTTCTATCCCAGCCAGATGTGCGATGAACAAAGCCGCAGCGGCTTCATACAAGGCCGTGCCATCCATATTGATCGTGGCGCCCAGCGGCACGACAAAACCGGCGATTTCCGGTTTTACATGCAGTTTGTTTTCCACGCAGCGCAAGGTTACCGGCAGCGTTGCCGAGCTTGAGCTGGTCGCAAAGGCGGTGATCAAGGCTTCACGTGCGCCCCGCCAAAAGCGCAAAGGGCTAACCCCGGTGACCAGATACAACAGCAACGGCAGAATGATAACCCCGTGAATAAGCGTGGTGACCACGATAAGCGTAACGAACTTGCCCATGGTCTGTAGCAGGCTCAGGTCCTGACTGGCAACCAGCTGTGCTAGCAACGCCATGATGCCCAACGGCGCCAGATGCATGATCCAGCCCACAATCCGCATCACCAGCTCTTGCGCTTCCTGCAGCAGCTTGTGAATGTTTTGGTAGCGCTCCCCGCCTACCACCAGGGCGATCCCCATGAACAAGGCGAAAATCACCACCGCCAGCACCTTGCCATTGGCAAGTGCGGCAAACGGATTCATGAACAGCTCATGCAGAAATTGCCTGAAGAACTCGGGCATCGTGAGTCGGTGGGCTTCGAAATTCTGCATGGCATCCTGGAACATGGCCAGCTGCATGCCTTCACCGGGCTTGAAGATATTGCTGGCCGCCAGTGCCAGGGCAATCGCCAGCGCCATGGATACCATGAAAAATCCCAGCGTGCTGGTCCACACCCGGTGCACCTGCCGATGCGCCTGCAGATTGGCGACCCCGACCACAATGGAAGTGAATACCAGGGGAATCAGCACCATCTTGAGCAGGTCGATGAATACGCCGCCCACCAGCCCCAGCGCATAAAGCGATTGTAAGCGCAGCTCGCTTTCCGGCGCGAGCGAGCTGATGGCCATGCCAATGAACACACCAATGGCGGCACCAGTAAATATCTGGGTGTTGAGACTAAGCTTCATTGGAACCTCGGAGACAAACAGCTAAGGATTAAGTACGCCAGCATGCAGCTAATACTGCATGAAATGACTTTACCGTAGCTGTCCGAGTCTGCCTAGCGCTGATTCGAGGCACGCAAGCGCTCAAATCAGCTTGGCAAGACGATCAGGCTTCGGGTGTTTCTGTGCTGGCTGCCGCTTTTTCAAACACGGCAGCAAAGAAGCCATCGGTCTGATGCAAGTGCGGCAATAGCTTCAGATATACCCCGGTATCCACGGGAATCTGCTGCTGGGCCAGGACTTCATTGGCAGGGATCAGCTTGAAATCAGGATGCGCTGCCAGGAATGCCTCGGCGATGGCTTCGTTTTCATCAGAAAGCAAGCTGCAGGTGGCATAAATCAACCGACCGCCTGCCTTCACCAGTTTCGCTGCCCGCGCCAGAATGGACGCTTGCTTGCCAGTGAGTTCCAGCACATCCTGCGGTGTTTGACGCCATTTGAGATCAGGATTGCGGCGCAAAGTCCCCAGACCACTGCAAGGCGCATCCACCAGCACGCGATTGAACTTGCCATTCAGGCGCTTAAGCTTGGCATCCTGCTCGCTACTGATCAGCTGGCTATGCAGATTGGAGAGGCCGGAGCGCTTGAGACGCTGCCCCAGATTGGTCAGGCGTTTTTCGGAGATATCAAACGCATACAAACGGCCGGTGTTGCGCATCAATGCGCCCATGGCAAGCGTCTTGCCACCGGCACCAGCGCAGAGGTCGGCGATCATTTCACCACGGCGTGGCGCCACCAGATGTGCCAGCAGCTGGCTGCCTTCATCCTGCACTTCAACCTTGCCTTCGGTAAACAGGACATGGCGGCTGATGTTCAAGCGTTGTGGCAAACGTATGCCGGTAGGGGAGAGCGGCGTCGGCAGGATGGTATCCTGATTCAGCTGGGTATTTTCGCTGATGAACTTGGCTAAAACATCTTCACGCGTGGCTTTGATCGTATTCACCCGCAGATCCATCATGGCCTGCTGCTGCATGCTTCGTGCAATAGTGAGTGCCTGCTCATCACCGTATTGAGCACTTAGTTTTTCCCATAGCCAGTCGGGCATATCGGCCTGAATGGCCAGGCTCAGATTGTCCGTGTTCTTGGCTTTGATTTCCTGCGCCCATTCCTTTTGCTGCGTATTGAGCGTGTCTTCCAGATCGCGCAGGCTCATGCCTTGCACGCGCACCATCCAGGCCACCAGCAACTTTCGCGGATCATCGCCATCGGCAAGATACGAGAGGAGGCGCTTGCGTCGCAACACGCCATAGACGGACTCGGCCACAAAGGCCCGGTCCTTGGTACCCAGTTCGCGATTATTGCGAAAAAAAGAACCAAGCACGGCGTCTGCCGGGCCGGTGCCCGCCAGAATGTCAGCCAGTGCCGTACCAGCAAAGCGGAGTAATTGGGGATGGATGTTTTTCATTTCATGATATCGGTATTCAGCCTGGTCATCATCTGCTCAAGCACTGTACCGTCCTCGTCTGTTTTACGTATTTTAATAGGCAGATAACGATAGTCGACCGCGAGCCACAACTCGGTCTTTTCGTTACCCGTGGATTTTGCAATATGGAGAGCACGGATCTCGCCCATGCGGGTTTGCACCTGCTCTTCCCCTTCAAAACTATACGTATATGTACGCAAGCGTTTGCCATTGGTCACCGCCACTTGCATCTGTGCCAGCGGGTCCTGATACATGTATTGATACATGAAGCTCAGCAAGTCCTGGGTCCCGGCTGGCAGGGATTGTGTTACCAGCCCCTTGCTGCTATGCATGGCAATCGTATGGTTATCCCAATCCAGTTCGGCGCGCTGCGCTTTGGCTTCATTATTGCCGTACTGATAAAAAAAATGGAGCGGCTGCAAGCCGTGTTCGGTCACCCGGCCCTCACTGCGCTGCACCAGCTTACCGGTCACAAATAGCGACGCCAGACCCTGCGCCTCGGTTTCACTGGTGAGGGTATAGCGATTTTCCTCATGCACCTTGAAAAGCACATGCGTACGGCCCAATACCCCAGCCTGCTCACCACGCTTGACCTCGTAATCCATTTCCACGTAATTGACCGGGTCGGGCTTGTTAAGGTCAGGCGGAGCCTCGGTTACTTCTTCGGGAGGCTCGTTTTCCTCGAGGACAGGCACGCTGTCGGTCCCCGCCTCGGGCATTTCAGCTGGCGCAGCCTCAACTGGTGCTTGCAGAGGACCTGGCGCCGCTTCAGTCGCAGCAGGCACGCTGGATGGGGCGGATTTTTTGGGTTTGGGTCTGACCACTGGCGGCAGTGGCTTGGGCAATGGCGCAGGCATGATATTGACCTGCATAGTTTCCGGAGCCGTGGGCAAGGCCGGCAGCCTGAGATCAAACCCGCCCAGCACCACCAGATGCAACAGCAATGAAATCAGCAGGGCCAGGGCATAGCGGAGGTAATACTTGCGCTGAGTGTCGTCTTGCTTATTCCGCATGCACGCTGGTCAGAATCTGCTCGATTTTGGCACCTTTGTCATCGCGCATTTCCAGACGCACGGGCAGGTGGTAGCGGTCCGTCGCCAGCCAGAATTCCTTGCTTTCATCCCCGTCCGGTGTGGCATCTACCAGGTGCAGCGTCTTGAAATGACCACCAGGAAGGTCAAGCGGAACATCGCGCTCAGTCACGCGGTAATGGTAGCTGCGCAGCTTTTTGCCTGTGGTCACCGGCATATTCACATCGGCGCCCACGGGGGGACGGAACATGAACTGGTAAATAAAGCTGGCCAGATCCTGCGCGCCTGCTTCCAGAGGTGCTGTGACTGTTTTACCTTTTACCTGCATGTTGAGCTGGTTCTGGGGCCAGTCAAAATCCGTTACCAGCGAGCGCTTTTCGTTATCGCCCTGATGCAGCTCAAAATGGCTGGGCTTCAGCCCCTGTTCGGTCACTTCACCCTCGCTCAGCAAGCGACGCTTGCCAAACAAGGCATACACGCCCACCCCTTGCGTAACGCTTTCAATACGATACCGTCCATTTTCCTGATGAAATGTCTCGGTCACCGTCGCAAATGGCTGACCATTACGGCTGGCTTCATACACCAGCTCAACCTGGCGTGGCGCCGCCTGGACGACCGCCGCTGCCAGCAGGCAGCAAGCGGAGAGTATGGAATTGCGTATTGAAAGATAGCGCATGATGTCTACTTGAAGTGGGCGATGTCCATCTGACGATAGTGACCTGGTTTCGTTCCGGCAATTACACCACGACCGTAGGCGCTTCGTTTGGCTGCTGGGCGCGGATCGCGCCAATCTGCCAGACTTGCTCGCCCGCGTCGGCCAGCAGCTTGATTGCTTCCGGCGCCTGGGCGGCCGATACGATCACTACCATGCCAATACCACAGTTGAATGTACGGTACATCTCGTCGTTGGCGACATTACCTTGCGTCTGCAGCCATTTGAACAGCGGTGGCAAGGTCCAGCCGTCTCGGCGAACTTCCGCCGTGAGGCCGGCGGGCAATACACGCGGAATATTTTCCGTAATGCCGCCACCGGTAATGTGGGCCATGCCCTTGACCGGCATCGCAGCCAGCAGCTTGAGCAAGGATTTCACGTAAATACGCGTAGGCGCCATGACCACATCGCGGAAAGGCTTGCCATGGAAATCGCTGTCCATATCAATGCCGGACTTCTCGATCAGCTTGCGGATCAGGGAATAGCCATTGGAATGGGCGCCACTGGACGCCAGACCCAGCACCACATCGCCGGCGGCGATGGTAGTGCCGTCGATGATGGCTTCCTTGTCGACCGCACCTACGGCAAACCCGGCAAGGTCATACTCGCCAGCAGGGTACATACCGGGCATCTCGGCGGTTTCGCCGCCAACCAGGGCACAGCCAGACTGCTCACAGCCCAGCGCAATGCCCTTGATGACTTGAGCTGCCACGCCGACTTCCAGCTTGCCACAAGCAAAATAATCCAGGAAAAACAGTGGCTCGGCGCCTTGCACCAGAATATCGTTTACGCTCATCGCCACCAGATCGATACCCACGGTGTCATGCTTGTTCAGCTGAAACGCCAGCTTGAGCTTGGTGCCCACGCCATCGGTACCGGAAACCAGTACCGGGTTTTTGAATTTTTTCGGGACTTCGAACAGCGAGCCGAATCCGCCAATTCCGCCCAAAACCTCAGGGCGCATGGTACGCTTGGCGAACGGTTTGATCTCCTCGACCAGCGCATCGCCGGCTTCGATATCGACGCCAGCGTCGCGGTAGCTCATTGAAGTTGGTGCGGCTCCGCCGTTGGTTTGATCAGAATTCAAGTTGAGTTCTCGCTTTCCACAAGATAAATTACAGTAATTAAATATAATTTTACCCGAAATGACCGCCAAACGAGAAAACCTGTTGCCTGATTACCGCGTGATTTTGCTCGGCGGCCTCTTCCTGCTGGTGGTATATCTGTTGCTGCCTATCATGGCACCGTTTCTGATTGCCGCCATTTTCGCCTACATCTGCAATCCGCTGGTCGACAGACTGGCACAGGTGCGCCTCTGGCAATTCACATTAGGACGCACCATCGCCTCGCTGATGGTCATGCTGATGCTGGTCGCCATTATCTGCATACTGCTGCTGATCGTAGTACCTATGATGCAACGCGAATTCATGCTGATCATGGAAAAGCTGCCGACCTATATCACCGGCTTGCGCACCCGCATTGAACCCTGGCTACTTCATCATTTTGGCGTTGCCGTGAATATTGATGCGGCTAAAGTCCAGCAAGTCATTACCAGCAACTGGAAGTCCGCCAGTGATTTTGTCGGCAAGTTTTTGCTGGCACTCAGCGACCACGGGCTGGCACTGTTTGCCTGGCTGGCCAATCTGCTGCTGATTCCGATTGTGCTGTTTTACCTGTTGCGCGATTGGCACGACATCCTCAATCGCTTTGACCAACTGCTGCCACGCCGCTGGTATGCCAAAACCGTGGAAATTGCCCGCGAAGTCGATATGATGCTGGCCGAGTTTTTACGCGGGCAGCTCTCTGTCATGCTGCTGATGAGCGCCTTTTATGCGACCGGCCTCTGGCTTGCAGGGCTGGAGCTCGCGTTGCCGATAGGCTTGATTGCAGGCTTGCTCGGCTTCGTGCCCTACCTGGGTATTGGCACCGGCATGCTGCTTGCCGCACTGGCATCGGTACTGCAGTTCACAACCTTTGCCCAATACGTCCCCGTTATCGCGGTATTTGGTATTGGCCAGATGCTGGAAAGCATGTGGCTCACGCCATGGCTGGTCGGCGATCGCATCGGCCTGCATCCGGTCATGGTGATTTTTGCCTTACTGGCTGGTGGCCAGCTGTTCGGCTTTACCGGCATCCTGCTGGCCTTGCCTGTCAGCGCCGCGATTGCGGTTGGCCTCCGCCATGCCAAACGCGCTTATCTTGATAGCGATATCTACCTGCATTAAGCCGGTTCACATAAAATGCAGGCCCGACTCTTGCCGCCTTGCGGCTACATGCCATGAAACAGTTACTGCTCGACATTCAACCTTCGGCCTTGCCCAGCCTGGATAATTTTGTCCCTGGTCGCAATGCAGAGGCCCTGCATAGCCTGCGTACCGCGCTGGAAGGCCAGAGTTCGCAGCGCTTCATCTACCTGTGGGGGGAAACCGGCAGCGGCAAAAGCCATCTTTTGCATGCCTGCAATCGCGCGGGGGAAGCCCTGGGTGTGCATGTGATCTGCGCTGACGATGTACATCTGCTGAGCGATGAAGAGCAGATTGCCCTGTTTGACAGCTACAACCACATGCGCGCTGGTGAGGGCGTGCTGGTGGCCGCCGGCATCGCCGCCCCTACCGCCATGCAGTTGCGCGATGACCTTGCTACTCGCCTGGCATGGGGCCTCAGCTATCAGCTGCACCCACTCAGTGATGAAGAAAAAGCCCTGGCATTGCGCCAGCATGCGGCCGCACGCGGCATGCGCCTGCCGGATGAAGTGCTGGATTATTGCTTGCGCCATTTGCGCCGCGACCTGCCCACCCTGGTTTCCACGCTGGATGCCCTGGATGAGTGGTCGCTGAGCTACAAACGCCCGGTAACCCTGCCTTTGTTGCGTCAGCTGCTAAGCCTGTCCTGACGGGCTTCAGCAGAAGAATCATAAAAATTTAAAGCTATATCCATCTTGCGAGTATTGATTTTCTTGTAGAGACCTGTAATGCTAGTTTCACGGTTTTTGATTTTTTAAGTACGGAAACTGTAGGTCTTTTATAAAAACGAGGAGATATAAAATGCACTCAGCACTATTGATCGTAGACCGGCCGAACCCCAATCATGAAAACAAGAATTGGGTTACCTTCATCACTAGCAGTCAAAACATCATTCAGCTGAACAAGGAGCAGCACAAGTCGGAGTCTACCCAGGCATTTGCCGACAATGTGTTCCTGATTCCCCTGAAGAATGAACTGCACATTTTCACGCTGCTCGCACAACGGGCCCGTGATCTGGGTTTCAACGTCAGAGTCACCTTCTTTGACCAATACCCATCATTTGTCATCTCTCAAGCCATTTAAAAACCTTAAAAATGCTTGAGCTGTAAACTTCGGCAAAACCAAAAAAATCAGGGCCAGTGTTCTCCCCTACCCGGGAAAGAACACTGGCCCTGGCCTTTAATGGCAACCGAGATTGCCATTAAAGAAAGTCCAGCTTCACGCTTACTGGCGTATCAGGTAATCAAATGCGCCCAGCGCAGCCTTGGAACCTTCTCCCATGGCAATGATGATCTGCTTGTAAGGCACGGTGGTCACATCACCGGCCGCAAATACACCCGCCATGGAAGTCTGTCCATGCGCATCCACCTTGATCTCACCGAACTTGCTCAGCTCAACATCGCTGCCCTTGAGCCAGTCGGTATTCGGCAACAGACCGATTTGTACAAAGACACCTTCCAGTTCCAGGTGATGATCCACGCTTGTGGCGCGGTCCTTGTACACCAGGCCATTTACCTTTTGGGAATCGCCTGTGACTTCGGTCGTTTGCGCGTTAATGATCACGGTGACATTGGGCAGACTGAACAGCTTGTTCTGCAGCACCGCATCCGCACGCAACTTAATGTCGTACTCAATCAGCGTGACATGACCCACAAACCCGGCCAGATCAATTGCCGCTTCCACGCCTGAGTTACCGCCGCCAATCACCGCTACGCGCTTGCCCTTGAACAGCGGACCATCGCAGTGCGGGCAATACGCCACGCCCTTGCCGCGGTATTCCTTTTCACCGGGTACGTTCAGCTCGCGCCAGCGAGCACCAGTAGCGGCAATCACTACCTTGCTCTTGAGTGTTGCGCCTCCCGCCAGCTTGACTTCCACCAGCTCGCCGCGGCTGATCGACTCCGCGCGCTGCAGATTGATGATATCGACATCGTAGCTACGCACGTGCTCTTCCAGGGCGGCTACCAGCTTGGGGCCTTCGGTTTCCTTCACCGAGATGAAGTTTTCGATGCCCAGGGTATCCATCACCTGACCGCCAAAACGCTCGGCCACGATACCGGTACGTATGCCCTTGCGAGCGGCGTAGATAGCAGCCGAGGCGCCTGCTGGACCACCGCCGACGATCAGCACGTCATACGGTGCCTTCTGATCCAGCTTGGCAGCTTCACGAGCGGCCGCGCCGGTATCCAGCTTGGTCAGCATCTCCTCTACCGTCATCCGGCCTGAACCAAATGGCTCGCCATTCAGGTAAGTGGTCGGCACGGCCATGATGTTGCGGCCATTCACCTCTTCCTGATACAAGGCACCATCGATCACGGTGGTTTGCACCCTGGGGTTAAGGATAGCCATCAGCGCCGTTGCCTGGACCACATCCGGGCAGTTATGGCAGGACAGGCTCATGTACACCTCAAAGCGGAAGTCGCCATCCAGCGCCTTGATCTGCTCGATCACATCCGCTTCCACCTTGGGCGGGTGACCGCCGGTCCACAACAAGGCCAACACCAGCGATGTGAACTCATGGCCCAGTGGAATCGCAGCGAAGCGCACGCCCGTAGCTTCCCCTTCGCGTGCAATCACGAAGGAAGGCTTGCGCGCATCATTGCCAGCCAGGTCCAGGCTGACCTTTTCTGACAGGGCAGCGATGTCCTGCAACAGCTCGCGCATTTCGGTGGCTTTGTCGCTGTCATCGAGCGATGCAATCAGCCGGATAGGCTGACGCAGCATGCCTAAATAGGTCTGAAGTTGCGTTTTGAGTGTATCGTCAAGCATGGTGTTCTCCAGTTGTTCGGGGTGAGTTCACCCCCGCCTGGCGCTTTTGGCGCTGGCTTGGTTTCGTTTTATTCCAGGGATCGCGTCGAGGGCAGGACACGGCTGGCGGTTGGCCTTCCATGCCCTGTGCTCAACGCCCTGCCGTAGCAGGAACGTTGTCAGGCGCTAATCCCGCCTTAGATCTTGCCTACCAGATCCAGAGAAGGTGTCAGGGTCTTTTCGCCTTCTTTCCACTTGGCTGGGCAAACCTGGCCTGGGTTGTTGGCCACGTATTGCGCTGCCTTCAGCTTGCGGACGGTTTCCTTCACATCACGCGCAATCGCGTTGTCATGGATTTCAGCCGTCTTGATCACGCCTTCTGGATTGATGATGAAGGTGCCGCGCAGTGCCAGACCTTCTTCTTCAATATGCACTTCGAAAGCGCGTGTCAGTTGGTGCGTTGGGTCACCTACCAGTGGAAACTGGGCCTTGCCCACGGCTGGCGATGTTTCGTGCCATACCTTATGCGAGAAATGGGTATCGGTGGTCACGATGTAAACCTCGGCACCCGCCTTCTGGAATTCAGCGTAGTTGTCAGCAGCATCTTCAATTTCAGTTGGGCAATTGAAGGTGAAAGCGGCTGGCATGAAAATCAGCACGGACCATTTGCCCTTCAGAGCTGCATCGGTCACTTCAATGAACTTGCCGTTATGAAATGCCTGGGCTTTGAATGGCTTGACTTCAGTGTTGATCAAGGTGCTCATGTAAATCTCCTTTTGGGTTGGTTTGGAAACGAAGCTCAGTATAGAGAAAGCCAGTAAATAATAAAAATTGATTGTTTAAATATATTTGATATATTTTACATATCAAAATAAGTAAATGCCGCGCTGGCTGCGGCATGTTGATTAAACCCTGTATAGAACGATTTGTTCCGTTATTTTTCAAAGATAGCGATGCAAAATAATCTGTCACTGAGAAAAATGCTGTTTATTTTGTAGCAGGCGGCAAAGTTTGAGGTATTCTTTCGTTGAAACTGCTGTGCCTGATACCTCGCTTTAAAGAGCCAGGTAATGCCACGTTAATACGCAGCCGTCATTCCGCTTTTTCAACCTGCTTTATGAGAATCAAATGAAGTCAACATCACCAATGGACTGGTTCAACCTTCCCAACCTCCCCACCCCTGTCAAGGTTCTGTTTTCCGGCTATTTGCTGGTGATCGGCGTTGGCCTCTGTATGGCAGGCTTGCAGATCATGCTGACCCACGGCATGGCCGATGGCAAAATCGGTTTATCCAAGGACGATATCGTCTACAGCTACTACGGTGACCGTAGCGGCAGCCGCCTGGAAGGCATGCTGAATGGCGCCATGAAAGACAAGGCTCCGCCTGAAGTCCGCCTGGACATCATCAAGTGGGCGCGCGAAGGCGCACCGGAGAAAGACTGGGAGCCGCACTTCAAGCAAGTATTCGCCCAGCACTGTGTGATGTGCCACAGCAATGTGCCTGGCATTCCCAATTTCACGCATTTTGATGAAGTAAAAAAAGTCGCCAAGGTGAATGAAGGCGCCAGCATCGAAAGCCTGACACGGGTATCGCACATTCACTTGTTCGGCATTGCGTTCATCTTCTTCTTCATGTCGCTGATTTTCAGCTTTGCTGTGAATGTGCCGCGCAAATTGAAGATTCTGGCGATTGCCTTCCCGTTTGCCTTCCTGATTCTGGACGTGCTGTCGTGGTGGCTGACCAAGCTGAACCCCGGTTTTGCCTGGCTCACCATTATTGGCGGTCTGGGTTACAGCGTTGCGTCAACCTTCATGTGGTTTACCAGCATGTATCAGATGTGGATCATGTCGCGCAATGGCAAAGTCTACGGCAATGCCTGGGAAGCTGACCTGTAAGTAGCCGAGCTGGCAACTTAGCTCCTGTCTAAGTTGCCCTGGTCACTAGCCCGCCGTGACTGCAATTTCATGGCGGGCGCTCTGCCCGCGGTTGTCGTGCCAGACCACGGCAACCATATCCCCGACCTTGGCACCACGCAGATGCAAGGTCAGATAGGGGTTCTTGGAGATACCCGTTCCCCACTGCGCTTCCGTCACCACCTTGCCGTTCAGGCTGATGGTCACCAGCTGGATAAAATGCGCAGGCACCACTTCATCCAGATCGTTCTTGCGCCGTCCGGTTTCCATCGGGTGCGTCATCAGCACTTTCAGTTCGGTCAGCGCACCCTTGAGTTGCGCCCGCATTTTAATGTTGTCTGCCATATTGCCTCCTAGCCGCAGCCGTTTTCCAGCACTTCCACCTGCTTGCCCGCCGTGAAATAGCGCGAACCGACTTTTACAATGGCTTTTACCTCGGCGGTTTCCGCCATTTTGATGCGGGTGACGACATAGGGCTCCGCGCCTTCAGCAAACAGAAAGTTGGCAATTAACGGCGTCGGGTTATGCTCGACCACAATGGCAATCGCTTCTGTACCAGGAATCCGGCTGGTCACCTCGACTTGGACCACGGCGCCGTTTTCAGCGCGATCCGGCGCGTTAACGGTAATATCCGCGCTCGGGGTTTCCTTGTCGACCTGCAAGCCCTGGGTAGCGCCGGCCAGCGTGGTTGCCTCAAACGCCGCCTTGTTCCATACCGCCGCCAGCGCTCGCAATGGCAGTAACATTCCACTTAGCAATGCCGCCCCCGTCGCCAGGATGAATCCGCGTCTTTTCATGGTTGTCCTTTATCCTCTAGCCCCTGTCTTTGGGGTCATTCAGCTGCAGGCGCAACTGCTTGAGCCGCGCTTCTACAATCGATTGCTGGTAAAAATCGCCATCACCGGCCTTAGCCGCCAGTTCCATCTGCTCAATCGCCCGTGGCAGGTTGTAGCTGCGCACATAGGCTTCACCCTGCGCCTGATGCCGCAACAAACGTTTGCCCTGCATGGTATACGCCTTTGAACGCAATTCATAAAAATAGGGATCATCCGGGTAGAGGTCTATGTTTTGAGTCACCAGAGCCAGTGCCGCGTCCGTCTGGCCGAGGCGCAGCAAATGTTCGGCGTAGCCGAATATCAGGGCCCGCGAACGTGGATAGTGTTCCAGCCCCTGCTGGAACAGGCGCGTAGCACCCGCCGTATTCTGTTTCGCCACCTCGATATTGGCCGCCAGACTGGCGAACATGGCGTGCGGACTGGCATTCTGGCCCAACCATTGCAGCTCGGCGGTCGCCGAGGCCAGGTCATTGGCGCGCAGGCTGGCAATCGCCAGGCCATAATGCTGGGCCGCTTCGTTGGTATACATGCGTTGCGCAAGATTATTCCTGAACATTTCCATGGCTTGCCGCGACGGACCCAGATTAGCCAGCAACTTGGCCCGCACATACTGAAATTCGGCGCTATCCTGCACCTGGCGGTAGGCTCCCTGCTCCACGCGCGAACGCACATCGGCAATCCGCTCGGTGGTCAGCGGGTGGGTGCGCAGGAAGGAAGGTGCACTGCCGTCAATAAAGCGCGTGCCGCGTTGCAGTATCTCGAAAAACGCCGGCATGCCGCGCGTATCAAAGCCGGCATCGCCCATGATCTGCAAGCCGACGCGATCTGCCTCGCGCTCGTGCTCGCGGGTGTAATCCAGCTGCTTCTGCAAGGATCCGGCACCGGCAGACATCATGGCACCGCTGGCCAGCTGAGGATTGGCGCGCGCCGCCAGCAAGGCAAGCCCCATGGTCGCCATGCTGATGATGGAATCACGCTTTTGCTGCGCCATCATGCGCGCCAGATGGCGTTGCACCACATGGCCGATTTCATGGCCCAGCACCCCGGCCACTTCGGATTCATTTTCGGCAGCGACAATCAGGCCGGTATGCACGCCGACCACCCCGCCCGGCATGGCAAAAGCATTGATGGAATTATCTTTCACCACAAAAAACTTGAATGGCAACAGCTTGTCCGAACTGGCGGCCACCAGGCGCATACCCAATTGCTGCACATAGTCCTGCACCTCAGGGTCCCGCTCCACGTCATCACTGGCCATGACACTGCGCATGATCTGGTCAGCAATTTTCTTTTCATCCAGCGGGGAAAGCACAGTGGCGGAAACATCGCCCAGATCGGGTAGGCCATCCGCCGGGGATGCAGGGACAAAAAACAGCGCCATGACGGCAGCGACAGAGGTATAAACAAGCTTCATTGTTGCTATGATAACGGCATTCTCAAGCAAGTTCACCGTTTCGGAGTACGCCCCACATGACGCAATTCACCCATTTTGACAGCAGCGGACAGGCCCATATGGTCGATGTCGGCGACAAGGCCGAGACCAAGCGCATTGCCGTGGCCACGGGCAGCATACGCATGCTGCCGGAGACGCTCGCACGCATTCAGCAGGGGAACAGCAAAAAGGGCGATGTGCTGGGTATAGCACGCATTGCCGCCATTCAAGGCAGCAAACGCTGCGCTGATCTCATTCCGCTTTGCCATCCGATTGCGCTGACAAAAGTAGGGGTTGAGTTCGAGATCGAGAGTGAGAAACACACCATCCACTGCACGGTCACCGCAGAAACCGTCGGCCGTACCGGCGTGGAAATGGAAGCCCTGACCGCCACCAGTGTGGCCCTGTTGACCATTTACGATATGTGCAAGGCGGTAGACCGCGGCATGGTGATCAGCAATGTGCAGTTACTGGAAAAACAAGGCGGGAAATCCGGTCACTGGCAGGCCAGTGACCAGGCATAAATCGGCATAGCACCAGCGCGCTGATTTGGAAGTGAGGGCATGAAGGGGTATCCTATTGCCAGCTTATTGCGCTATGTCACAAGGAGATCGTTTGAAAACATTAAAGCAAATTGCCCTCGCCGCCACTCTGGTATTAGCCTCCATGCATGCCAGCGCCGAGATCAAGATCGGCTATGTACATCTGCAAACGGTGATGCAATCACCGCAGTTTCTCGCCACCGGCCAAAAACTGCAGGCCGAGTTCAAGCCACGCAACGCCGAGCTGCAACAAGCCTATAAACAACTGGAAGACCGCGAAACCGCTTTCACCAAGGATTCACTGACCATGGCGGAGAGCGTGGCGAGAACCAAACGTCGCGACCTCAACAACCAGCGTGTTGACCTGGAGCGCCGCCAGCGCGCCTTGCAGGAAGAGTTCGAGCAACGCAAGAAAGACGAGCTGGCAAGTCTGCAGGACCGCATCAACAAGGCCGTGACGGCCGTCGCCCAAAGCGAAGGCTACGACATCGTGTTCTACAACACCTCGGCTTATGTCGGCAAACGCGTCGACATTACTGACAAAATCATCAAGCAGCTGAAATAAGCCTGCCCGGGCCCTGCCTCCGCGCGGCTATTCAGCGGCGCGGTAGGCGTAAGCCGCCAGTTCGTCCCCTGTAGCACTTCCCTGCACCAGATTCGCCAGCAATTCAGCGCTCGCAGGTGCCATGGTCAGGCCGTAACGGAAATGCCCGCTATTGATGTACAGATTTTGATAGCGCGGATGCGCGGCAATAGTGGGTACATTATCGGGAGAGCCTGGGCGGAAGCCACTCCAGTGCGCCAGTACCGGCGCATCGGCCAGCTCGGGCAACAAGGCGGCGGCCTTGCCTGCCAGCTGACGACCCATGTCATCGGTCACTGCATGATCAAAGCCAACATCTTCCAGGCAGCTGCCCGCCAGAATCAGGCCATCGCGTCGCGGCACCATGTAAAAGCCCTCGCGGAACACAATATGCGTCAGCTTCTGTTTTGGCGGTTGCGCATACAGCAGCATCTGACCGCGCATGGGTTTGATCGGTAAAGGCTGCTGGTCGGCCAGCAGCAGGCCGCTCCAGGCACCTGCGGTCAGCACAAAGGCATCGGCTTCGAGATCGCGGCCAGCCCGTGTCGGCCAGTGCGTCACATGGGTTGCTTCTTGCGTAGCTGCCAGCGGCAACAATTCGGTGTTATCGAGGATGGTGGCGCCCTGCTGAATCAGCCATTGCCGAAGCGCTGCCAGTAAAACGGGGGGGCGCACATGCGCCACTTCTGGCAACCACATCGCATGCGGACGATCTGCCGCAAAACTATCCACAGGCGCTGCGGCATGCTCCTCAAACCCATACTGCTCGGTCCATGCCAGAGCCTGCTCGCGCTTGTAATCGGGCAACAGCAGCATACCATCCTGCTGATACTCGGGGTCTATGCCGGTATCTTCCAACAGCCGCTGGCAAAGCGCGCCATAGGCGCACATGCTGGCCACCGCCAGACGATTCACAGGCTCAACATAAGCCCACGGCAAAAGCGGAAAAAGAATGCCGGCGGCAGCCCACGAAGCCTCGCCGCGGGCATGCCCGCCAATCTGGCCGCGTTCCACCAGGGTTACCCGGTGGCCATGCTGAATCAAGGACATGGCGGTCATACAGCCGAGTATGCCGCCCCCTGCTACGATAATGTTACGGCTCATAAGATGTGCAATTGGGTGTAAATCAAAAGTGTGGGACTTTAGCGGCCTTGCAGCAAGGCTTTTTCAGCCAGGACCAGATCTTTGGGTGTGCCGAGCAAGACCACCACATCGCCCTCAATAAAGACCGATTCGGAGGTGGGGGTCCAGGGTTTCAGATTCAGGCGACGTATAAACTTCACCTCGACATTAAGACCTGAGAAATTGATATCCCCCAGCCGCATGTTGAGCGCGTAGGCAGAAGAAGTAATCAGCACAGAATTGAGGCGTGGTGCTTCCTGGGCCTCTTCGTCCAGATCCGACATGCCGTGAAAGAAGCCGCGGAACATCTTGTAGCGCTCTTCACGGAACAATCGAATGCGCTTTACCACCCGATTCAGCGGCACGCCAAGCAAGACCAGGGCATGCGATGCCAGCATCAAGCTGCCTTCCAGCACTTCCGGCACCACTTCTGCTGCCCCCGCCTTGCGGAAACCTTCCATATTGGCATCGTCCACCGTACGCACGATGACCGGCAGCTTGGGGTAATTGTCTTCCACCACATGCAGAATCTTCATGGCAGATGGCGCATCATCATAACTGATGATCAGCGCCTTGGCCTGCGCCGCACCCGCCGCTGCCAGTACCACACGCCGACCAGCATCGCCATAGATCACGTTTTCACCCGCCGCTGCCGCTTCGCGTACTCGCGATGGGTCAATATCCAGCGCGATGAAGGGGATATTTTCCTCGCTCAGAAAGCGCGCCAGATATTGCCCGCTACGACCGAAACCGCAAATGATCACGTGGTCGACCAGCTCTTTGCCTATGCTCTCGATATCCTGAATCTGCTTTTCGCGATTGCGCACATAGCTGCGCGACAGCAATTCACCCAGACGCTCGTTATGCTGAATGATGAAGGGCGCAACCACCATGGAAATCAAGGACGCCGCCAGCACGACCTGCAAGGCCTGCCCATCAATCAGGCCGCGACCCAGGCCCAATGACAACAGGACAAAGCTGAATTCACCCGCTTGCGCCAAGGTAATGCCCGTGCGGATAGCCACCCCCGGTTCGTGACCGAATGCCCGGCTGAGGACAGCCACCAACAATCCCTTGAACAGGATGAACCCCGCCGTCACCAGCAACACCAGCCCAAAGTTTGCGGCCAGCTCGTGCATATCGAGCAACATGCCGACCGTAATGAAAAACAGGCCCAGCAGAATATCGCGGAATGCCGCAATATCGGATTCCACCTGATAACGGTACCGCGTTTCAGAAATCAGCATGCCGGCAATAAAAGCACCCAATGCATACGAAAGCCCGGCAAGCTTCGTAGCAAAAGCCAGCATCAAGGTCACCATCAGCACATTCATCACAAACAGCTCGCGCGAGCGTTGACGGGCTACCAGGCTGAACCAGGGATTGATCAGCGACTTGCCGAACACAAACAGGATGATGAGCATCACCGCTGCCTTGAGCAGAGAAATCAGCAATACCTGGCCGAGATCGCCACCATGCGATGCCAGCGCCGGAATCAGTACCAGCATGGGCACCACGGCAATATCCTGGAACAGCAGCACGCCGATGGAAAGGCGACCATGGCGCGAATTGAGCTCCAGGCCTTCCACCAGCATCTTTGAAACAATGGCCGTAGATGACATGGACAAGGCGCCCGCAATGACAAAGGCCGTCTCCCAGCTTAATCCAAAGGCGATGCCGACCACCATGACGGCGAGCATGGTAAGCAATACCTGCATGCCGCCCAGGCCAAGTACAGTTTTGCGCATGGCATACAGCTGGGCCAGACTGAATTCCAGGCCGATACTGAACATCAGGAAAACAATGCCGAATTCGGCCAACTCACGATTGGCTTCGGTATCCGGCAAAATACCGAAGGTATGCGGCCCCAGCGCCAGGCCGACCAGAAAATAAGCCAGCATGGCAGGCAGGCGCAGGGCCCGGAACAGGGCAACAGCCAACACCGAGCTAGTCAGGAGAATGAGAATGGCGGGCAAAGTATCGTGCATTAAAATGGCTTTGAAGGAACTCAACATTTAAAGAGGGCTGCAAGGACTGGAAAACAGGGAAAAGCAGACAAGGCTGACCGTCATGCATGGACGGTCAGCAAATACGCTCTGGCAGCTGGTTCGATCTTCAGACACAACCCTTTTCATGCACGCCTCCCCTAGAAAAAACCCACAGGCAAAATTTATGCCGACTTTATCAAAAGTCGGCACGGATTACGTATAAATCCTTTATTCGTCGGACATTCCCTTTTATACTTGCTGGGTATGGAACCATCAAAAATACGAAAAATCGGTGCAAGCAAAACACCGATTGATCTGGCAACGGAAGTCCTGTTAATTGAAGCACGCGAGGTGGAAGCACTAGCCCGCAGGCTGGATGACAGCTTCACGCGCGCCGTCGAACTCATTTTACAATGCCAGGGTCGCATTGTGGTGACCGGCATGGGCAAATCCGGTCATATCGGCAACAAAATCGCCGCCACCTTTGCCAGCACGGGAACCCCCGCCTTTTTTGTGCATCCTGCAGAAGCCAGCCATGGTGACCTGGGCATGATTACCGGCAAGGACGTGGTCATTGCCCTGTCCAACTCCGGCGAGGCAGATGAATTACGCGTGATCCTGCCCACATTGAAACGCATGGGCGCACGCCTGATCAGCATCACCGGCCATCCACTCTCGACGCTAGCCAAAGCGGCAGATGTAAGCCTGGATGCCCATGTAACCGAAGAAGCCTGCCCACTGGCATTGGCGCCGACCGCCAGCACCACGGCTTCGCTGGCCCTGGGCGATGCCCTGGCGCTTGCCGTCATGGATCAGCGCGGTTTCTCGGCCGAAGAATTTGCCATGTCGCACCCCGGCGGTACGCTGGGACGCAAGCTGTTGTTGCATGTGAGTGATGTCATGCGCACAGGCGACGCCATCCCGAGCGTAGGGATAGAAGCTGACCTGAAAGAAGGCCTGCTGGAAATGTCGCGTAAAGGCTTGGGCATGACGGCGATTGTGGACGCAGAGCAACGCGCCGTAGGCGTGTTTACCGATGGCGATTTGCGCCGGGCATTCGAGAACGCAGTGGATGTGCATACCACTCGTATGCGCGATGTCATGCACACATCGCCGCAGCAGATCCGCCCGGAGCAACTGGCCGTAGATGCCGTGGCCATGATGGAGCAGAAAAAAATTACCAGCCTGTTGGTCACTGATCAGCAGGGAACCCTGATCGGCGCATTGAACATGCACGATCTTCTTATTGCAAAGGTGGTTTGAATTGTTGTCCGTAGAAGAACGCGCCAAGCGCATCAAACTCGTGGTATTCGATGTCGACGGCGTCATGACCGACGGCGGCCTGGGACTGGGCGACGATGGTCAGGAATACAAGTTTTTCCACTCACATGATGGCCTCGGCATGAAACTGCTGAAAGCCACCGGCGTGCACATGGCGATTGTTACTGGCCGCACATCGCAAGTCGTGGTCAAGCGCGCCGCCAATGTCGGCATCCTGCATTTTCATCAGGGTGTGGAAGACAAACTGGAAGCCTTTGACGAAGTCCGTGCGCAGTTTGGTTTTAGCCGCGAAGAGTGCGCCTTCATGGGTGACGATGTCATCGACATCCCGCCTATTCGTTATGGTGGCCTCGGCATTACCGTGCCGCATGCCATGCCGCTGGTGAAAGAATATGCGCATTACATCACCAGCCGCCCCGCAGGCCATGGTGCCGTGCGTGAAGTGTGCGAGCTGCTGATGAAGGCACAAGGCACCTTTGACGCGCAGATGGCCCGTTTCCTGAAGTAAGGACTGAATATTGGGACGTCCAACCGTCGTGTTTCCGCTCGTGCTGCTCGCCCTGCTGGCGCTGCTCACGTTCTGGATTGATCGCAGCGTCCAGCCTCCCGAGCGGCGGCCGGATGCCAACTTGCGCCATGACCCGGATTACATGCTGGATAACTTTGTGACGACGCGTACCAATGTGAACGGGGCCCTGGCTTACGTGTTGGCAGCTGTCAAAATGAAGCATTACCCGGACGACGACACCACCGAGCTGGAGCGGCCTCGGTTCACCCAGTACGCCGTCAACAAGCCTTATACACAGATCGAGGGGCAGCGCGGCAACGTCTCCAGCGATGGCGAGACCGTGGAATTCATGGATAATGTGATCGTCATCCGGCAGGCATCAAAGGACAAAGGGGAGATGACCGTACGTACCCAGTACCTCAAGATGTTCCCCAAGCAGGAAGTCGCCATCACGGACAAACCTGTAGTGATTACTCAGGCGCCAGAAACGGTGATTCACGCCAATGGCATGGTATTCAACAAGAAAAACCAGACCGTCAATCTGCGGGGCCGCGTACGGGCACATTACGTGTCGCCCAGCGTAACGAAGAAAGCCGCCAGCAAAGCGACTGGCAGCCCGCCGGCCAAAGCCGGCAAGACGGCGCCGCAGAAAAATGCCAAGACCAGCGCCAGCCCCGCTAAAAAACAGGCTACACAGGCGAAACGAAACACCAGTACCAATAACCAAGCCCGGATTCGGAGAAAATATGACAACCCTGCCCCGTAGCTTTTTGCCGCTACTCTTGATGATGGCCTGCCTGCCTGCGCATGCCGAAAAGGCGGACAAGGACAAGCCTATCAATCTGGAAGCCGATGCCGTCACTGTGAACGATGCCAAAAAAACCAGCATCTATACAGGTAATGTCATCCTCACGCAGGGCACACTGATCATTCGTGGTGACAAACTGGTGGTGCGCGAGGATAAAGAAGGCTTTCAGCACAGCACCACCTACGGCAATCCGCAGACCCCTTCTACCTTCAAGCAGAAAATGGAAGGCAAAAACGAATATATGGAAGGCAGCGGTCAACGTATCGAGTACGATGGACGTATGGATAAGGTACAGCTCTATACCAAAGCCTGGGTGAAAAAGGGCGACGACATCGTGCATGGGGATTACATCATGTATGACGCCAATGCCGAATACGCTGAAGTGATAGGCGGCGGTAGCCAGGCCGCCACGCCGGCCACGCCAAGCGGACGCGTGCGCGCCGTCATCCAGCCCAAGAAAAAACCTGCTGGCACGGACGGTACCCCAGCCAATTAACCTGCTTTGCCGACACCTGGTTGGCATGGCATGCAACACGATATACCTGAGTAAACATGAGCCAATTAATCGTAGAAGGTCTGCGCAAGAAATATAAATCCCGCACCGTGGTGCAGGATATTTCGCTGCAGCTAAACAGTGGCGAAGTGGTCGGCTTGCTGGGCCCTAACGGCGCCGGCAAGACCACCAGTTTTTACATGATGGTAGGCCTGGTGGCCCTGGACGATGGCCGTATTCTGCTGGATGGCAAGGATTTAAGCCGCTTGCCCATACACCGTCGTGCGCGCCTTGGCCTGGCGTATCTGCCGCAAGAACCTTCGATTTTCCGCAAGATGACCGTGGCGGAAAACATCATGGCGATTCTGGAGCTGCAGAAGCTGGCGCCGGAACAGATGGAAAACCAGCTGGAATCGCTGCTGCAGGAGCTGCATATCACGCATATACGCAACAGTATGGCAGTCAGCCTGTCCGGTGGTGAGCGCCGCCGTGTGGAGATTGCCCGCTGCCTGGCCACCAACCCGAGCTTTATCCTGCTGGATGAGCCATTCGCCGGTATCGATCCGATCGCCGTGCTGGACATCCAGAAGATCATCCGCTTCCTGACCGAGCGCAATATTGGCGTTCTGATCACCGACCATAACGTGCGGGAAACCCTGGGCATTTGCGACCGTGCCTACATCGTCAATGAAGGACGGGTGTTCGCGGCTGGCAAGCCCAGTGAAATTATTCACAACGACAGCGTAAGAGAAGTGTATCTTGGTAAGGACTTCCGCCTCTAAGCACACATTTGGCGGCCCCCACGTATGAAGCAAAGCTTACAACTCAAATTTTCGCAACACCTGGCGCTGACTCCGCAACTGCAGCAGTCTATCCGCTTGTTGCAACTCTCGACGCAGGAGCTCAACCAGGAGCTGGAAACCCTGCTGCAGGCGAATCCATTGCTGGAGCGCGCTGACAAGATCGAAGAGCCGCTGGAAATCCCTGACAATTTTATTTCTGCTCCCGTGACTCCGGAACCCAGCGTTGCCGCCACGCCGGAAGAGGCGCCGCGCCAGGAAGACTTTGGCGGCGATGACTATTTTGAATTCGGCAGTAGCGGCAGTAACCGTTGGGAGGACAGCAGTTCCGGCAATGACGATGACAATGACTTCAGCTATCAGGAAGCCGTCAGCCTGAGCCTGCGTGACCACCTGCTGGGTCAGCTCAAACTGCTGCCGCTGTCGGAGCGCGACCAGACGCTGTCCATGCTGCTGGTCGATACCATTACCGATGATGGTTATCTGGAACAGTCACTGGAAGAGCTGGCAGACATGCTGCCCCCTGAGCTCGAAATCGACATGCTGGAATTGCAGACTGCACTCAAGCATATCCAGAACCTCGACCCGCCCGGCATAGGCGCCCGCAATCTGGCGGAATGCCTCTCGCTGCAATTACGTGCTTTGCCGGCCGATACGCCGTATGTGGAGCTCGCCATCAAGGTAGCCGAAACGCACTTGCCGCTACTGGCAGCCCGCGACTACGCCAAACTGAAAAAATTGCTGGCCTGCGACGATGACGTGCTGCGTGAAGTACAGCAACTGGTGCTGCAGCTCAATCCGCGTCCCGGTGGCGAATTCAGCAAGATCACATCGGATCACTACATCCAGCATGAAATCGTGGTGAAGAAAATCAAGGGCGTGTGGCTGGCGCATCTGAATGACGAAGTGGTGCCCAAGCTGCGCATCAACCAGCTGTATGCCGGCATACTCAAGCGCAACCGCGAAAGCTCCAGCCAATACCTGATGAGCCAGATGCAGGAAGCCAAATGGATGATCAAGAACATCCAGCAGCGCTTTTCCACCATCCTGCGGGTTTCCCAGGCGATTGTGGACCGCCAGCGCAATTTCTTTGAGCACGGCGAAGTCGCCATGCGCCCGCTGGTATTGCGCGAGATTGCCGATGAGCTCGGCCTGCATGAATCCACGGTATCGCGCGTGACCACACGCAAGTACATGCTCACCCCGCGCGGGGTTTATGAGCTCAAATATTTCTTCGGCAGCCATGTGGCGACCGAATCCGGGGGGGCGTGTTCCGCAACGGCCATACGCGCCCTGATCAAACAAATGGTCAGCGAAGAGAACCCGAAAAAGCCGCTGTCAGATAATCAGATTACGGATATTCTGGGTAAACAGGGCATCGTCGTTGCTCGTCGCACCATTGCCAAATACCGCGAGTCTTTGCAGATACCCGCGGCCAACCAGCGCAGATCGCTTTGATCTGCGTATTATCAGAAGGAGTCAATCATGAACCTGCATCTTACCGGACACCATCTCGACGTTACCCCAGCCTTGCGCGACTATGTTCAGAGCAAGCTTGAGCGCGTAAGCAACCACTTCGATCATGTGATTGATGTCAAAGTCACCATGAGCGTAGAGAAGCTGGTGCAAAAAGTGGAAGCTACCATCCATGTGCCGGGACACGACATCCATGCTGAAAGCACCGGTGAAAACATGTATAGCGCAATTGACACCCTTGCCGACAAGCTGGACCGCCAGGTTCTGAAACACAAGGAAAAAGTGAGCGACCATCACAAAGCCAATGGTGCACTTAAGCACCAGGCGGCAGCGGAATAAAGGTCTGATCGGGGACAGGACGAGGGCGCGTACTCAAATGCGTGCGCCGCACACGCCTTGTCCCCGCCGAACATAAGGTAATCACATGGCTACCATCAGTGTTGCACAGCTTTACCGGGATATGCGTCGCAATCTCAAGCTCACCTGGGTTTCCGGGCTGAATGGCGGTGAAAATCTGCTCACCAGTGAAACGGTGACCAAACCCTCGCTGGCACTGATAGGCCACCTGAATTTTGTGCATCCCAACCGCGTACAGGTATTGGGATGTGCCGAGATGGATTACTTGCGCAGCCTGCCCAAGCCGGAGCTCAAGAAAGCCATTCACAATCTGTTTTCTACCGACCTGGCCGCCGTCGTCGTCGCCAATGGTGAAAAACCTCCCTCCGAGCTGAATGCCGCCTCGGATGATTTCCAGACACCGTTATTTACCTCGCCCATGCGCAGCCCGGGATTGATGGATGTATTGAGCCACTATCTGGCGCAGGCGGTTGCCGAATCGGAAAGCTCGCATGGCGTTTTCATCGAAGTGCAGGGGTTTGGCATCCTGATCAAGGGCAACCCCGCTATTGGCAAAAGCGAACTCGCGCTGGAACTGATCTCCCGCGGACACCGCCTGGTGGCCGATGATATTGTCGATTTCTTCCGCATTGCGCCGGACCGGCTCGAGGGTCGCTGCCCGCCCATCCTGCAGGATTTCCTGGAAGTGCGCGGCCTGGGCATCCTCAATATCCGCGCCCTGTTTGGCGATAATGCGGTCAAGCCCACCAAGCCACTGGATCTCATTATTCAGCTGGAAATGGCCGACACCCTGGCCCCGCAATTGCTGGACAGGCTGAAAATCAAGTCACACCACGAGAAGATCCTCGGCGTAAAAATCCCCAAAGTCATGATCCCGGTGGCCGCCGGCCGCAATATTGCGGTACTGGTAGAGGTTGCCGTACGCAACCACATGCTGTTGCTGCGCGGCATCAATGGCACCAAGCAGTTCATGCAGCGCCAGCATCGCGAGATGAGCAAAGCCATGAAACGCCAGCAGCAAGTGGAGAGTTAACTTGGCCACCAGCAATATGCGACTCATCATCGTCACCGGCCTTTCTGGTTCGGGCAAAAGTATCGTACTGCGTGCCCTGGAAGACGCCGGTTTCTATTGCATAGACAACCTGCCCGCCACGCTGCTGCCGCAGATTTCCGAGCACCTGGCTCCCGCCACCCAGCAGCGCGTGGCCATCAGCATCGATACCCGCAGCGCAGCGCTGGAAACCCTGCCGGAGAATATCCAGGCCCTGCGCGATAAAGGGATTTCAGTGCAGGTGCTCTATCTGGAGTCCAATGCCGAGACCCTGGTCAAGCGCTTTAGTGAAACACGGCGGCGCCATCCGCTCAGCGATGAAAAAACCACGCTGGCCGAGAGCATAGAATACGAGCGCCAGCTGCTTAATCGCCTGGTCAATCTGGATCACCGCATTGATACCAGCAACCTCAGCGCTAACACCCTACGCAATTGGGTGCGTGATTTTGTTGTGCAGCAGAGTACGGGGATGACGCTGTTGTTTGCCTCCTTCGGATTCAAGCACGGCATTCCGCTGGATGCCGATTTTGTCTTCGATGTACGCTGCCTGCCCAACCCGCATTACGACCCTGTGCTGCGCCCGCTCACCGGCAAGGATGCGCCGGTACAGGACTTTTTGCGACAACAGCCCATGGCGCTCGAGATGCTGCAGGATATCCGCAGCTATGTGGAACGCTGGCTGCCCTGCTTTGATGGCGATCACCGCAGCTATCTGACGGTGGCGATCGGCTGCACCGGCGGGCAGCATCGCTCGGTATTTTTTGTCGAGCAGCTCAGCCAGTATTTCAAGGACAAACAACAAAAAGTGCTGATCAGGCACCGCGAGCTTGAGTAAAGGCTTGTTTAAATTGACGAAGCCGGGCCCCGGCAACAGGACGCTTTCATGATAGGTATACTGATTATTGCACACGGCACATTGGGTGAAAGCCTGATACATTGTGCCAGCCATGTGATGGGCACACGCCCGCCACTGCTCAAGCAACTGGGCATAGGTACCCACGACGATCCGGCGGCCATGCTGCCGCAGGCGCAGCAACTGGTGGATGAACTGGATGAAGGCAGCGGCGTGCTGATCCTCTCGGACATTTACGGCGCAACCCCATGTAATATGGTGGGAAAATTGCTGAAGCCGGGCCGGGTGGAGGGCGTGGCGGGGGTGAATCTGCCTATGCTGGTGCGCACCCTGACTTATCGCAATGGCGATATTCAGCTGCTGGTACAAAAAGCGTTAAGCGGGGGTAGCGAAGGCGTTATCCATTTTACTGAGGAAGCATGCAAGCACCATGACTAAACAAGAAATAGAAATCATCAACAAGCTCGGCCTGCACGCCCGCGCATCTACCAAGCTGACGCAAACCGCCAGCCAGTTTGGCAGTGAAATCTGGATAGAGCGCAACGGCAGAAGAGTCAATGCCAAGAGCATCATGGGCGTGATGATGCTGGCTGCCAGCAAAGGCAGCAAGATCGTGCTGGAAACCAATGGCGCCGACGAAGAAGCCGCCATGCAGGCGCTGGTGACGCTGATCTCGGGCAAGTTTGGCGAACCGGAATAAGTTCATCGTGGCCGCCACTAGCCTCGCTTCCAAAGTCAGTTTTTCCATTCATGGCGTTGGTGTATCCAGCGGCATTGCCATTGGCCATGCCCATCTGGTCTCGCACGCCCTGCTGGAGGTAGTGCACTTTCAGGTGCCCAAAGCCCTGATCGCCGACGAAATCGCGCGTTTCGACAAGGCAGTAAAGACCGTCAAGCATGACCTGGAAACCGTGCGCCGCCTGTTGCCGGAAAAAGCACCGCCTGAGCTGAGCGCCTTTATCAGCACGCATTTGATGATCCTGCAGGATACTGCGCTCTCCGAGACGCCCAAGCAGATGATCAAGGCGGAAGGCTGCAATGCCGAGTGGGCGCTTAAGCAGCAGATGGAAGACCTTGTTGCCCAGTTCGAGAAGTTTGAAGACGAATACCTGCGCGAGCGCAAGCAGGATGTCATCCAGGTCGTCGAGCGGATTATCAAGGTGCTGCTGGGCCACCCCAGCCAGGTGCCTCTGCGCTCGCAGGAAAGCGCCATCATTCTGGTCGCGCATGATCTTTCCCCAGCCGATGCGATCCAGTTCAAGCAACATCAGTTCGCCGCTTTCATCACCGATGTCGGCGGCGCCACCTCGCATACCGCCATTCTGGCACGCAGCCTGAATATTCCCTCGATTGTCGCCTTGCAGCGCGCCCGTACCCTGGTACGGGACGGCGAGCTGATTATTGTCGACGGCAATCAGGGCGTGGTCATTGTCAATCCGGACAAGGACACGCTGGCCGAATACAAGCTGCGGCAAGAGCAATGGGAAATCGAGCAGCAAAAGCTGAAACGCCTCAAGCTCACCAAGGCGGTGACGCTGGATGGCACCGCGATTGAATTGCATGCCAATATTGAAGTGCCGGAAGACGTGAGCCATGCCCGAGCCGCTGGCGCTACCGGCATCGGTCTCTATCGTACCGAGTTCCTGTTCATGAACCGGCGCGAGATGCCGGGCGAAGAAGAACAGTTTTCCGCTTATCGCAGCGTGGCCGAGGCCATGAAGGACTTGCCGGTCACCATCCGTACACTGGATCTGGGGGCGGACAAGGAGATGAATCCGGATACGGCGCGCACCTGCACCAACCCCGCCTTGGGTCTGCGTGCCATTCGGTTATGCCTGTCGGAACCGGCGATTTTCCTGACGCAGCTGCGCGCCATCTTGCGCGCTTCCCATTTCGGCAAGATCAAGATTCTGATCCCCATGCTGTCTTCGATTACCGAGCTGCGGCAAACGCTGGCGCTGATCGAGCGCGCCAAGCAAAGCCTGGATGCGGAAAAAGCGCATTACGATAAATCTATCCAGGTTGGCGGCATGATTGAAATCCCGGCTGCGGCATTGTGTGCCGAGGCCTTTGCCCGCGAACTGGATTTTCTCTCCATCGGTACCAATGACCTGATTCAGTATTCGCTGGCGATTGACCGCACCGACGACACGGTCTCGCATCTCTATAACCCATTGCACCCGGCCGTGCTGCAATTGGTGGAAATGACCATACGCGCGGGGCACAAGCTCGGCAAACCAGTTTCGGTGTGCGGCGAAATGGCCGGCGAAGCCAAACTCGCCCGGCTGTTGCTGGGCTTTGGCTTGCGGCAGTTTTCCATGCATCCATCGCAGATTCTGACGGTAAAACGCGAAATCCTGCAGAGCGATTTACCCTTGCTCACGCCGATAGCGCGCAAGATTCTGGGCACGCAGGATATAGACCGGGTTGAACCTTTGCTGCAAAAACTGAATCTCCAGTAGAGGAGATAACGACATGACAGACCTAGAACACGAGCGCGAAGCACAGGACATTCCAGCAGACGACTTGAATATCATGGTACTGACACACCTGGGCGGTATTCTGTTTTCCGTATTTCCCAGCCTGATAGTCTGGCTGCTGAAACGCAACGACAGCCCCTATATCAGCCAGCAATCGCGCGAAGCGCTCAATTTTCAGATCACAGTACTGATCGCCCAGGCCATTAGCTCGGCGCTGATTTTCATCCTGGTCGGCTTTTTGTTCATGGGCGTGGTCTGGCTGCTGAACATTATTTTCAGCTTTCTGGCCGCCGTGGCGGCGAGCCGCGGAGAAGCTTACCGCTATCCGTTTACCCTGCGCCTGATTAACTAAATCGCATACCCGAATTTTTGATACTTGAATTTTTGATCAACTCGCATTACCCAGAAGGATGGCTCACGTGAACGACAAGGCTTTGCAAGATAACCCGTTGCTGGATTTTTCCGGCCTGCCCCGCTTTGATGAAGTGAAGGCCGCCCATGTCACCCCAGCCATCGACCACCTGCTGCAGCATGGCCGTGAAACACTGGAGCAACTGGCAAGCGCCACGGAAACCCCGACCTGGGAAAACTTTGTGCGCCCCATGGAAGACATGGAAGAACAGATTTCACGCGCATGGTCGCAAGTCTCCCACATGAATGCCGTGGTCAATAGTCCAGAGTTGCGCGAAGCCTACAACGAAAACCTGCCCAAGCTGACCGCGTTTTATGCCGATCTTTCGCAGGATGAGCGGCTGTATGCACGTTTTCGCGCCCTGCGTGACAGCTCAGCCTATGCCAGCCTGAGCGCCACCCAACGCAAAATCGTCGACAATGAGTTGCGTGATTTCCGCCTCGGCGGCGCCGAATTGCCGGATGACCAGAAAGCCCGCTTCAAGGCCATACAGGAAGAATTATCCACGCTGTCGGCCAAGTTCGAGGAAAATCTGCTCGACACCACCAACGATTTCAGTCTGTATATCGACCAAGCCGACACCTTGCGTGGCATTCCACCAGATGCCTTGCAAGCGGCGCAGGACGCCGCCCGCGAAGACGGCAAAACCGGCTGGAAATTCACCCTGCACTTCCCGTCCTACATGCCTGTGCTGCAATACGCCGATGACCGCGCCCTGCGCGAGCAGCTCTATCGCGCCTATGCCACCCGCGCTTCTGAATTTGGCAAACCGGAATGGGATAACACCGCGCTGATCTCCGACATACTCAAGCTGCGGCATGAGGCTGCTGTCATGCTGGGCTATCGGAATTATGCTGAAGAATCGCTGGCCACCAAGATGGCAGAAAGCCCGGCCCAGGTCGAAGAATTCCTGCAAACCCTTGCCAAGCGCGCCAAGCCGTTTGCCGAGCGTGATATGCAGGAGCTGCGTGAATACGCTGCCAGCAAACTCGGCCTCACTGAGCTACAAGCTTGGGATATTGCCTATGCCTCGGAAAAACTGCGCGAGGAAAAATACGCCTTCTCCGACCAGGAGGTGAAACAGTATTTCCCCGAAGAACAAGTGCTGCATGGCCTGTTCAAGGTCACCGAAACCATTTTTGGCGTGCATGTACGCAAATCTGCCGCGCCGGTATGGCATGAAAATGCCGAGTTTTACGAAATCACCGATCACCAAGGCAAGCTGGTCGGCCAGTTCTATCTGGACCTTTACGCCCGCAACAATAAGCGCGGCGGTGCCTGGATGGATGAAGCCATTACGCGCCGCAAAAAGTCGCATGGCATCGAAACGCCGGTCGCTTTCCTCACCTGCAATTTCTCAGCGCCAGTGGGCGATAAACCTGCACTGTTCACGCATGATGAAGTCATTACCATGTTCCATGAGTTCGGCCATGGTCTGCACCACATGCTGACACAAGTGGATGATTACGGTGTTTCCGGCATCAAGGGCGTTGAGTGGGATGCGGTGGAGCTGCCCAGCCAGTTCATGGAAAACTTCTGCTGGGAGTGGGATGTATTGCGTCACATGACCAAGCATGTGGAGACCGGCGCGCAATTGCCGCGCGCGCTGTTCGACAAGATGATCGCCGCCAAGAATTTCCAGGCTGGCATGCAGACAGTGCGCCAGATCGAGTTTTCGCTGTTTGACATGCGCCTGCATGGGGACTTTGACCCGCATGGCAGCAAGACCTCGCTCGACCTCATCGAAGAAGTGCGCGATGAAGTCGCCGTGGTGCGGCCGCCCAAGTGGAATCGCTTCCCGAATAACTTCTCGCATATTTTTGCAGGCGGCTACGGCGCGGGCTATTACAGCTACAAATGGGCAGAAGTGCTGTCTGCCGATGCATACAGTCTGTTTGAAGAGAACGGGGTATTATCCGAGGAAACCGGCCGCCGCTTCTGGGATGAGATTCTGGCGCAGGGCGGCTCGCGCCCGGCACTGGAATCCTTCATCGCCTTCCGTGGCCGGGCACCGGATATTGATGCTCTGCTGCGCCATAACGGCATGACCAGCTGAAGGATTTCACCATGATGCGCTTTTGTGCATGGCTCCTGATCACCCTTGGCAGCATGAATTGTTGCCTGGCGGATGTATATAAATGGAACGATGCCGAAAGCGTGAATTATGGGGATACGCCACCCGCCAAAAATCGCTCGGTGGCCAAGCTGAAGCAAACCCTGAATGTGGTGGAAACCGACAAAGAGCCTTATGAGATCAAGGTCGCCGTCGAAAAGAATCCGCTCACCCTGTATATCTTCAAAGAGTGCGGCGGTCCATGTGACCAGGCGAAAGCCTTTCTGGATAAACGCGGCGCGCCCTATACCCTGAAGAGCAAGGATGAAGACAAGCTGGAACTACAGAAACTCACTGGCCGCCTGCAAGTGCCGTTCTTGATGGTAGGCAAAAGCCCGCAGCTGGGGTTTGACGAAGCCACCTGGAATGCGGCACTCGACCAGGCGGGGTATCCACGTAGCAATCCCATGGCGGACTTCAAAAAACCTGCCAAGGCAGCCAAAGCCACTGCTGACAAACCACCGGCCACTGAGGCCAAATCCCCTTAAACTCGCCACGACCCCGGTCAACGGCATCTATCAAGAGATGCGCACACGCATCCACAGGAGCTTTACGTGAAACTCGCCACCTGGAATGTCAATTCCCTCAATGTCCGGCTACCGCATGTGCTGGACTGGTGTACCGCCAACCAGCCTGATGTCCTGTGCCTGCAGGAAACCAAGCAGGAAGACAGCAAATTCCCCTATGAAGCCCTGACCGCGATTGGCTATCACGCCATCCACAGCGGCCAGAAAACCTATAACGGCGTGGCGATTCTGAGCCGCCACCCGCTGGAAGAGCCCAGCTACGGCATTCCCGGCTTTGCTGATGAACAGAAACGACTGATTGCTGCCACGGTTCAAGGGATTCGCATCGTCTGCGCCTATATCCCCAACGGCCAGAGCCTGGATTCGGACAAATACCAGTACAAGCTCAACTGGCTGGCCTCCCTCACTACCCATCTGCAAGGGGAGCTGGCAGCACACCCCAGGCTGGCTTTGCTGGGCGATTACAACATTGCCCCTGAAGACCGCGATGTGCATGACCCGGCGGCATGGCTGGGCCAGGTGCTGGTGAGTGAGCCGGAACGCACAGCATTCAAGGGACTGGTGGACTTGGGCCTGCATGACAGTTTCCGTCTGTTTGAGCAGCCGGACGGCAGTTTTAGCTGGTGGGATTACCGCATGGCCGGCTTCCGCCGCAATCTGGGCCTGCGCATTGACCATATACTGGTCAGCACGCCATTGCTGGCAGCCTGCCAGGCCAGCTGGATAGACAAGGCACCGCGCAAGCTGGAGCGGCCATCGGATCATACGCCGGTGGTGCTGGAACTGAATCCGCCAGCGTGAATCCCAGCGCAACGCAGGGCTTAAATGGTTGGCGCCGTATTAAATACCGCGTATGGAATAGTTAAGTGCAATGAGTGAATTCACCGACTACCTGCCTGATATCTTTGCTCTGTTGGGGCCGATCAGCATGCGGCGCATGTTTGGCGGCCATGCGCTCTATCATCAGGGGCTGACTTTCGGACTGGTATTTGAAGAAACGCTGTATCTCAAGGCGGATGCAGAAAATGCGCGGGACTTTGAAGCCTTGGCCCTGCCGCGTTTCGGCTATGAAAAACAGGGGCGCTGGATTGACCTGCCATATTATCAGGCCCCGGATTTCATTCTGGAGGACCGTGAGCTGGCCGCCAGCTGGGGACGCAAGGCTTATGCAGCGGCTTTACGCAGCAAACCGCTGAAACCCAGACAGCGCAAGCAGCGGACAACAGCCAGCCCGGACGGAGGCTGACCGGCTGCTTTATTTCGCCTTGATCCCTAGCTGCTTTAGCTTGCGATAAAGATGGGTACGCTCCAGCTGCACCGCTTCTGCCACCCGGCTCATGTTATGCCCGGCCTTGACCAGATGGTGTTCAAAATACAGGCGTTCAAAATCGTCCCGCGCTTCGCGCAGAGGCTTGTCGATGTTCAGCGCAGCCAGCCCGGCACTGGCAGAAGATGTCTCGACAATGGGCAAGGCCGCCTGAAACGCCGCAAACTGCTCCAGCACGCGATTCACATCCGCCAAGGTGATTTTCTCGCCCAGACTGGTCTGCATCAGGTTGCGTATCACGCTATCCAGCTGGGTGATATTGCCCGGCCATTCTGCATTGCGCAGCGCATTCAGCGCTGCCACATCAAACTCGCGATACAGCACTTCACCGCTATCGACCAATAATGCCGCCATGGCACGCGCCAGGTCGGGAATGTCTTCGCGGTGATCAGACAAATTGGGAATACGCAGGCTGGTCGCCGAGATGGTCTGCAGCAAAAGATTATCGAAACGACCGGCCACCACCAGTTGCGGCAGGCTTTTCGCCGTGACGCAGACGACGCGGGCACCATATTTGTCGGCGCGCGCCAGTAACAGTTGCAAGCCCTTTTGCTGGTTCTTGCTGAGGTCTGCCACTTCGGGAATGAACAGCATGCCTTCCTGCACCTGCTCCAGAATATCCAGCGGGGCAATGGCCAGTTGCTCGTAGTCGGTCAGTGTCAGCCAGGGGCTATCGGGATGATGCAGAAACTTGGCGCACAACTCGGCGCCGCTGCCCTGCTCGCCGATCAGCAACAGGGGCGTCTTGACCCCGGCAATCTGCTCCAGTCGCTGACGCAACTCGCTAATCACCGGGCTTTTGCCCAGGTTAAGCAGCGTCATATCCGAGCGCGGTAATTGCTCGCCATGCTTCAAGGCAGCACTGACGGTTTTCAGCAGTTTTTGCAGGGCGATGGGTTTTTCCAGGAAATCAAATGCGCCGATGCGGGTTGCCTCCACAGCGGTATCAATGGTGCCGTGTCCGGACATCATGACGACCGGCATGGTCAGCAAGCCGCTGTTGCCCCACTCTTTCAGCAGGCTGATGCCATCACAATCCGGCATCCAGATATCCAGCAGCACCAGGTCCGGGCGCATCTGCTCGCGATACAGCCGCGCCTCAGCCGCGTTTTCAGCCAGTTTTACCTGATAGCCTTCGTCCTGAAGAATGTCATACAGTAGCTCACGTATGCCGATTTCATCATCGACAACTAGCACATGTCTTGCGGTCATTGCAGTTACTCCACCCTTTTCGTTTTTGCCGGCAAAGTCACAGTGATGCTTGCGCCCCCCTTTGCCAGGTTTTCAATATGAATGTGGCCTTTATGCTCTTCTATGATTTTCTTGACGATGGCGAGGCCCAGACCGGTGCCGTGGCGCTTGCTGGTCATGTAGGGCTCGAAAGCCCGGCTGAGGATTTCCAGCGGAAAACCCGTGCCATTGTCTCTTACTTCCAGTTTGACCATCTCCGCCTCAGACGTCGTGTTGATATGTATCACCCCGTCTGATCGGCCTTCCAGGGCATCCTGGGCATTTTGCAGCAGATTATGCAGCACCTGCCGCAACATGGTGGCATCGCCCATGACCGACGGCAAACCATCCGTCAGGCTCACATCAAGCTGGATATCGGCTGGCTCGTACAAGGCCAGTACATCGTTGATCAGATCATTCAGCGCCAGCTCGTTCAGATTGAGCGCTGGCGCGCGTGCGTATTCGCTGAACTCATTCACCATGGTTTTCATGGCCGCCACTTGCGTGACGATGGTATTGGTGGCGCGCCGTAGCATATCGGCATCCTCGGTTTCGAGCTTGGCCACCAGCTTATGCTCCAGGCGCTCGGCCGAAAGTTGTATCGGCGTGAGCGGATTCTTGATCTCATGGGCCAGCCGCCGCGCCACCTCTCCCCAGGCCGCATCGCGCTGCGCTTGCACCATGGTGGTGATATCGTCAAACACGATCAGGAAGCCGCTATCTGCGGTCTGCGGCAGACGCGTCCCCCGCACCAGCAAAATACGTTTGCCCTGGGCTGTGACCAGTTCAAGCTCCTCCTGCCACTCGCCGGTGTCGTCGTCGCCGCAATGCGAGAGGATCAGCTCCACCCAAGGCTCCAACGCCACATGGGTCTGTCCCAGCTGCACAAAAGGCTGTTCCAGGAAATTGCTCAGGTTGACACCCAGAATATTGGAAGCCGCCATATTGCAGGTACGCAATTGCACCCGGTCATCCAGCGCCAGCACGCCGGAAGACAAGTGCGCCAAGATAGTGGCCAGATAGCCGCGGGCTGCTTCTACCCGGGCCCGGTTACGCTCTGCCGCCAGCGTGGCATCGCCCAGCTGCCGCGTCATGCTGTTAAAGGATTGCACCAGAATGCCCAGCTCATCCTTGCCATGTACCGGCAGCATGGTGCCGTAATCGCCGCGAGCAATCGCGCGCGTGCCCTCGGCCAGCACGCCCAGCGGCGCTGACAAGCGGCGGCTCAGCACGAAGGCGATCGACACGGCCGATAACATCGCCAGCATTAGCACCAGAGTAAGCGTAAGGGCAAATACTTCTTTCAGCGACTCGCGGCTGAGCGACAGCTCCTGATAATCCTGATAGACATCCTGCACGGATTCGGCCGTGGTGGACAAACTCTTGGGCACCGGCTGCAGCAATTGCAATATGCGGGTTTCCCCGGCCAGATCCGGCATGACGATAGGCGCCAGTACCCGCAGATACAGGCCTTTGTCCGGGATAGGTTCTATGGTGCCGTACACGTGCTGCCGCGCCTGGCGCAGCTGCGGAATGCTAGGCAACTCCGGCAGGAAGGTCGCCGGATTATTGCTGGAAAAAGCCAGGATGCGTCCCTGCAGGGTCAGCAATACCGCATCTTCCACCCCGCTCTTTTCGCGCAGATCATTCAATACACTCAAGTGTGAATTAGAAGGCTGAAATGCCAGCGACACCGCCATGCTTTCGGCTTTTTCCTCAATATCGGACAGCATGATGTCGAGCGCACTCTGCCCCAGGCGCAAACCGCCTTCCAGCGCCGCTTCGACTTTGACGTTAAACCAGGACTCAATCGAGCGCGTGAGGAAGTTGACGGATACCGCATACACAATCATGCCGGGAATAATGGCCATGAGGGCAAAGGCGCCCAGCAAGCGCAGGGTAAGGCGACTGCCCATGACATGCGCCCGCATCTGGCGATAAAGCCGCCAGAGCTGCATGCTGATCATCACGATCAATGCCACCGCCAGGGCGCCATTCAACACCAGCAGCAAGGTGTAGTAATTACCCGAGGCGGCCGTATTGGTGCTGGCATGCGACAGCAGGTACAGCAGAACTGCACCTAGCAGGGCACTGATAAAAACGATGTATTTCATTGGTGCAAGGGCATGCTAAAACAGCGCAGGTACCCAACGATAACGCTGGGAAACCATATTCCAGTCCTCGGAGCCGCCGATCACGTCCACCTGCAGGGCTTTCGGCAGTTTGGTCTGGTCCAGCCGCACGCGCAGGGCCGCCTTGTAAGCCTCGCCTTTTTTCAGCATGGCTTTGTCGAATACCGGCCATTGCTCCAGCCGCGAGAGCTCCTGCTTGGCATCCTGCAAGGAGGCAAATGAACGCTGGTGATGATTGTTGAGATTGACCAGATATTGCCGGGACAAGGCGTGATAACTCAGGGTGACATAGGTACTGACGGTGGCGATTTCATCATCAAACCAGTATTTGCGCGGCGAAGTCAGCTGAAACTCGATCAGGAAGGTCAGCGGAATGCCTTTGTTGAGGGCCTCTTCTACCGTGGGGCTCAAGCTGACATCGAAATCGGCATTGAGCAAATAACTGTCTTCGGTGGGCACCAGTTCGGCATTACGAATGTGAAGATTGCTGGCGACAGCGTATGCCGTCGTCAATATGAAAAGAACAAAACTGCCGATCAGCAGCGTGGCAAATAAACGACGAAAATCAGTTTTTTTGTAAAAGGGCATAAAAGAAGCCGTCATGTGCTGCACAAGGATAAAGTTGTCCATGCCGAGCATGAGGCGAAGCATCCTGACTCAGCGGCAACTGCTTCGCATCGGCGTGCTGCTGCAGAAACCGGTCAATCTGCTGTTGGTTTTCCTCATGAAAAACCGAGCATGTTGCGTAAAGCAATTTACCACCCTTTGCCAGGCACTGCCACAGTTGCGGCAGAATGCGGGCCTGTTGCTGAACAAAGGAGGCAATGTCAGCTTCGCGCCGCAACCATTTGATATCCACATGGCGGCGCACGATGCCGGAGGCAGTGCACGGCACATCGGCCAATATGCGATCAAAGAGCTGACTGTCCCACCAGCCGGAGGCGTCCGCTGCATCCCCCGCGACCAGCTTGGCATTCAGCTTCAAGCGCTGCAGGTTTTCTTCAGTGCGGCGCAATCTGCCAGCGTCGCTATCCATGGCGACCAGGTCCACATCCGCTAGCTCAAGAATATGCCCGGTCTTGCCGCCCGGCGCGCAACAGGCATCCAGCACCCGCATCCCGGGGGCCAGGTCCAGCCACCGAGCGGCCCATTGAGCGCCAGCATCCTGCACCGAAACATCCCCTTCAAGAAAACCAGGAATACGCTCAACCGGCATGGGCTGGGCCAGGGCAACCGCACTCTCCCCCAGCGCATGGGCAGCCACACCAGCATCGGCCAGTTGCTGACAATAGGCTTCAGCACTGAGGTGCCGACAATTCACACGCAAGGTCATGGGCGGGTGCTGATTGCCTGCCAGTAGCATGGCTTCCCAGTTTTGTGGATATTGCTGCCGCAGTTTCTCCACCCACCATTGTGGGTAGGAATAACGCGCCACATCATCGGCAGGGTCTATATTCTTGAGCAGCGTCTCCTGCTGGCGCAGGAAGTTGCGCAACACGGCATTGGTCAGGCCTTTGACCCAGGGCTTTTTGAATTGCGCAGAAGCCTGAACGGCCTGATCGACGATGGTATGGCTGGCGGCACGCGCCTGCTGCAACTGGTAGATCGCCACCAGCAAGAGGCAGCGCAAGCGCTCATCCTGCAGGGGCTTTTGCAACAGCTGATTCAGCACGGCTTGCAATTGCCCATACTGCCGCAGGCAGCCATAGCTGAGATCCTGCGTCATGCCCCGCTGCTGCGGTGTCAGGCTGCGCTGGCGGCTGAAGATGGCGTCTAGCGTGACACCAAGATTACGGCCAGTCAGCACCTGATGCACGGCTTCGGCGGCGAGTTGTTGTGCGAGTTGCAAAGCGGCCTTTCGGGGAAGTCTGAAAAACAAAAGCCGCAGGGCTTGAGCTCTGCGGCCGCGGGTGGATATTGATCAGGCCATGGCCATCAGGCGCGCGATCCGCTCCTGGGTCTGCGGATGGGTGCTGAACAATCCCTTGATGCCTTCGCCCGACAATGGATTAATGATCATCATCTGCGCGGTCTCCGGATGTTGCTCAGCCGTTTCCAGCGGAATCTGATGGGCGTAATCATGTATTTTCTTCAAGGCAGCCGCCAGCGCGGTAGGGTCACCACTGATTTCGGCACCGCCACGGTCAGCCTCAAACTCGCGAGCGCGCGAAATCGCCATCTGGATCAGCATGGCAGCAATCGGCGCCAGAATCATGATGAGAATCGCCACTGCCGGATGCACATTGCGTTCACGATCATGCCCGCCGGCAAACAGCATACCGAATTGCGCAATTGATGAAATGGCACCGGCAATGGTGGCGGAGATAGTGGAAATCAAGGTGTCCCGATGTTTGACGTGAGCCAGCTCATGCGCCATTACACCACGCAATTCGCGCTCGGTCAGTATGCGCATGATGCCGGTAGTCGCTGCCACGGCAGCATGCTCGGGATCACGCCCGGTGGCAAAGGCATTCGGCTGGTCTTCGTCAATGATGTAGACCTTGGGCATGGGCAACTGGGCATTCTGCGCCAGCTCTTTCACCATGTTGTAAAACTGCGGGGCCGTATCTGCATCCACTTCGCGAGCGTTATACATCTTGAGCACGGCCTTGTCAGAAAACCAGTAGGCGTAAACATTCATGGCCCCAGCAAACAGCAGCGCGATCATCATGCCACCTGCTCCACCCAGCGCAGCACCGATGGTGCCGAACAGCACGACAATGCCAGCCATCAGAATGGAGGTTTTCAACCAGTTACCTAACATGTGTATTCCTCAAGTCTTTCATTAATAAGGGAGAGATGCCCCTTAGATGCGGCTCATCAGCAAAAATTCAAGCCTGCGGCAATACCTGATAGAAGCGGTCGCCAGGCTTGATAGCATGGCCCGCCATGAACTGCACCGCCTTAAGGCGCTTGCCGCCTGGCATCTGCAGCTCTTCAATCCGCAGCAAACCACTGCCACAACCCACGACAATGGCATCGCCGACTGATACGACCACGCCGGCTTCCGCGCTCCCCTCCACGGATGTCGCCATCCAGATGCGGCAGACTTCATTGTTGAATCTGGCTTGCGCTACAGGGAAGGGATTGAAGGCGCGCACCTGGCGCGAAATCGCCTCGGCACTCTGCGTCCAGTCTATACCGGCTTCGGCTTTTTGCAGCTTGGCGGCGTAGGTAACCAAAGCTTCATCCTGTGCCTCGGCGGGCAAGTGACGCTGTTCGGCCAGCGTATCCATCGCCTTGACCATCAGCTCCGCACCCATGGTGGACAAGCCATCGTGCAGGGTTTGCGCGGTATCGCGCGCGCTGATCGGCAGCCGGCCTTTTTCCACCATGGCGCCCGCATCCAGCGCAGGCACGACTTCCATGATGGTGACGCCAGTCTCGGCATCGCCAGCCAGCAATGCCCGCTGTATGGGTGCAGCCCCGCGCCAGCGTGGCAACAAAGAGGCGTGAATGTTGTAGCAGCCAAGCGCCGGCATATTCAGCACCGAGGTGGGAATGATCAGGCCATAGGCGGCCACGATCATCACATCCGCATTAAAAGCCGCAATCTGCGCCTGTATGTCGGCATCCTTGAGGGTCTCGGGCTGCAATACTGGAATAGCGTGTTGCAATGCGAGCTCCTTGACCGGGCTGGCCTTGAGTTTCATGCCACGGCCAGCCGGACGGTCTGGTTGCGTCAGCACCATGACAACCTGGTGTTGCGAGGCGATCAATGCCGCCAGCGCTGGCACGGCAAAGTCTGGCGTACCGGCAAAGATGATCTTGAGGGCGGGCATGTTAGCGATCCCGCTGACGTTTCTTGAGTTTGGTTTTGATGCGGTTTTGCTTGAGTGGCGACAGGTAATCCACAAATACCTTGCCCAGCAGATGGTCCATTTCATGCTGGATGCACACGGCCAGCAAACCCTGCGCTTCGAGCACAAACGGCTCACCGTTGCGGTCCAGGGCTTCCACAGTGACCTCAGCGGCACGCGTGACATTTTCGTAAATGCCTGGCACCGACAAACAGCCTTCCTCGTAATCCTGAGCGCCACATTTGGCGGTGATCTTGGGGTTGATGAACACACGCAGTTCGTTCTTGGCCTCGGAGAGATCCATGACAATAATTTGCTGGTGCACATCCACCTGCGTGGCGGCCAAACCGATGCCCGGCGCAGCGTACATGGTCTCTGCCATGTCATCGATCAGACGGCGGATGCTGGCATTCACTTCCTTTACCGGCTTGGCAACCGTATAAAGCCGTGGATCGGGGTAGTTTAATATGTCTAAAATTGCCATAAATCTTGATTGTTGAATGAATTACATGCAGAATTTAATGCAACTTCGCGGATATTTATGCCGCATCATTGCCGAGGTCTTGAATATGTTGAGATACATTATAACGCCGCTCGTATTGGCTTGTCTGGCTTTACCTGCCGCGGCGGATGATGTGCAGCTGCAACCTGACCGCCCCGAACGTTATGTCGTGGTAAAAGGCGATACCTTGTGGGCGATTTCCGGCAAGTTTCTGAAAGATCCATGGAAGTGGCCCAAGGTGTGGAACATGAACCGCGATCAGATCAAGAACCCGCATCTGCTCTATCCTGGCGATGTGGTGGTACTCGATACCAGCAGCGGGGAACCGCAACTGCGCCTGCTGAGCGAGACCGTGACCCTGCAACCCGGCATTCGCGAGGAACCCCTCGCTAGAGAAGCTGTTCCCAGCATTTCCCCCAGCACAATCGCACCCTTCCTGAGTCGGCCGCTGATTGTCGAAGCTGACTCGCTCAAAGACTCGCCCACTATTATCGCCGGCCCGCAAAACCGCGTAGCCTATGCCCCCGGCAACAAGGTCTACATAGACAACATGCCGGAAGACCAGGGCAATCTCTGGCATATCTACCGCCCCGGAAAAATCATGGTGGATCCGGAAAGCAAGGAGCCGCTTGGCTTGGAAGCGCTTTATCTGGGCGACCTCAAGGTCACCAAATTCGGCGACCCTGCCACGGGGGAAATTACCCGCGCCAAGGAAGAAATTTTCAGCGATGACCGCCTGGTAAAAGTCGAAGACAAACTGCAGTTCAACTATATTCCGCATGCACCGGACAGCGACATCAAGGGCCGAATCATGGCGATTTATGGCGGCGTGGCAGAAGCTGGCGCCAACACCATCATCTCAATCAACAAGGGCAAACGCGATGGCCTGGAAGAAGGCCATGTGCTGAGCATCAACCGCGCTGGCACCTATGTCAGCCGCAAACCTAATGAAAAGAAAGCCGAAGAAAAATTCAAACTGCCTGAGTTCCGCTTCAAGGATGTGGACCCCAACGAAGAGAAAAACAAGAAACCCCAGGCAAAAACCGACGAAAAATACGATCCCAAGAAAGATCCTGCCAATGACAAGTCACTGGTCAAACTGCCCGATGAGCGCATTGGCCTGCTGATGGTTTTCCGCACGTTCGACCGGGTATCGTATGGCTTGATCATGCAGGCGGCAGAGCCGGTCAATCTACTGGATACCGTCAACACACCCTGAAATGGAATGCCACTTAGCGCGTCTGATTTAGAAGAGGCCCGCCTCTGGATCGCCTTGAGCCTGGTTCCAGGCTTGGGCGGCCAACGCATTTGCCAGCTTCTCAAAGCATTCGGCAGTCCCGAACAGATTTTTGCCGCTCCGCAGGATGCCCTCCGGCAAGTGGTACCTGAGGCTGTTGCTAAAGCGATCAGTAGCGGTGCTGACCTGGCCGCCACCGACTTCGCCGCCAGCTGGCTCATGCAGGAAAACAACCATCTGCTGACTCTGGCAGACCATCGCTACCCTCCCGCCATGCTCGAAATTGCCGATCCGCCGCCCCTGCTGTATGCGAAAGGACAACTCGCGGCCTTTGACTTGCCGGGGATGGCGATTGTAGGTAGTCGCAACGCCACACCTCAAGGTGAAAAAAATGCCGCAGATTTTGCTCAGGCGCTGTGCGAGCAAGGCTATTGCGTCATCAGCGGGCTCGCACTCGGGATTGATGGTGCTGCGCATCACGGAGCATTGCGTGCCAAAGGCACCACTATTGCCGTGGTCGGCACCGGGCTCGACATCGTCTACCCTTCCAAACACCGGGCGCTCGCCCATCAGATCGTTGAACAAGGGCTGATCATTTCCGAATTCGCTTTAGGTACGCCTTCCCGTCCACAGAATTTTCCGCGACGAAATCGGCTCATCAGCGGGCTCAGCCAGGGATGTCTGGTAGTGGAAGCCAATGCCAAAAGCGGCTCGCTCATCACGGCAAGGCTGGCGGCGGAACAAGGACGGGAGGTTTTTGCCATCCCCGGCTCTATCCATTCCCCTGTTTCCAAAGGCTGCCATGAGCTGATCAAGCAGGGCGCAAAACTGGTGGATTGCATACAGGATATTGTCCAGGAAATGGCACCTTTGCCCGCGCGATCACGACAGGAATCTACTGCGAATTCGCCGGTAGATTCGTCCCATGCGCAATTATTGGCCAGCATGGGATTTGACCCTATCAGTATCGATGCATTGCAGCAGTCAAGTGGCTTGACGAGCGATAACCTTTCGGCCATGCTGTTAGTACTGGAGCTCGAAAATAAAGTCGCTGCTCTGCCCGGTGGCCGCTACCAGCGCATGTGCTGATTGCAGTCCATGCAGGATTGCTTCTAAGAATTAAAGCTTGGCCTGATTCTGGCGTTAAAAGATAAAGATGTCAGGCTTAATTCTTAGAAGAATCCACATAGGGGAATATATATGTTCGAAGTGCTGGTATATATGTTTGAGAATTACTTTGAAGCAGATATCCGTCCCGACCAATCTACTCTCGCCAAAGAATTATTCGCCGCAGGTTTCGATAGTGATGACATTAATCACGC
>DATMSO010000041.1:0-27198 GCA_035565335.1 Methylovorus sp. | reverse complement strand
ACAGATTTTGTGGATAGGAATATTTCGTATTTGGCGCCTCTTGAAATGAAAATAAATCAAGCTTTTTTTCGTACTATCTGGCCGGTGGTGGAGGGCGGGGCGGTGGAGATTATCGACCAGACCCAGCTGCCGCATCGCTTGCACATCGTCCGTTTGGATACCGTGGAGGTGATGGTGCATGCCATCAAGCATATGCAGGTGCGCGGCGCACCGTTGATCGGGGCGGCAGCGGCTTATGGCATGGCACTGGGCCTGGCCGCCGCGCAGGACGATGCGCATATGGCGCGGATCGCCGCCATGCTGCTTGAGAGCCGTCCAACCGCGGTGAATTTGCGCTGGGCCGTGCAACGCATGCAGAACAAGTTGGCTCCCATGCCGCCGGAGATGCGGCAAGCGGCAGCTTGGCACGAGGCCGCCGCCATTTGCGATGAAGATGTCGCGCTGAACCAGGCGATAGGCCAGCATGGGCTACGCATACTGCAGGCCCTGGCTACCAAGACAGGGCGCGGTCATGGCGGGCAGCCTTTGCACATACTCACGCATTGCAACGCTGGCTGGCTGGCGACGGTGGATTGGGGCACGGCCCTGGCGCCGATTTATGCGGCGCACGATGCCGGGCTGGCGGTGCATGTGTGGGTCGATGAAACCCGGCCGCGCAATCAGGGCGCAGCGCTGACCGCCTGGGAACTGGCACAGCACGGCGTGCCGCATACCATTATTAGTGACAATGCCGGCGGGCATCTGATGCAGCATGGCCAGGTGGATTGCGTGATTGTGGGGGCGGACCGGGTGACGGCTACGGGCGATGTCTGCAACAAGATAGGCACCTATCTCAAGGCGCTGGCCGCACATGACAATGCGGTGCCGTTTTATGCGGCGGTGCCTTCGCCGACCATTGATTGGGGCATGCAGGATGGCCTCAGGGAAATCCCCATCGAAGAGCGCGATGCCGATGAAGTGCATTTTATGCAGGGCGTGACGGCAGAGGGCGCACTGCACCGGGTGCGGATAACACCGCCAGGCAGTGCCGCCGCCAACCCGGCGTTTGATGTCACGCCGGCGCGCCTGGTGACGGGGATTATTACCGAAAAAGGCATTGCCAGCCCTGCCGCATTGCACGCGCTTTTTCATGCCGCGAGCCAAGGCTGATGGCGGGAGACTGACGTTAAGCCGGGCGCCCGTGCACATACGCATGGCCGGGCAATGCGTGTAAGATCGCAGTTCACGTTTCGGGAGTGCACAACATCATGCTCAGCCAGCGCGAAAACCTGTTGAATACCAGCCGCAAGCTTGTGGAGCTGGGGCTTAATCGTGGTACCTCCGGCAATGCCAGTGTGCGTAGCGATAAAGGGTTTTTCATCACGCCGTCGGGCATGGAAGTCGAGGCGATGACACCCCATGACATGGTGCTGATGGACATGGCCGGCAAGTACAAGGCCGGGTGCAAGCCCTCCAGCGAGTGGCGCTTCCACCGTGATATTTTTCAGGCACGGCCCGACATCGGCGCCGTGATTCATGTGCACTCCACGTTTGCCACCAGTCTTGCCTGCCTGCGTCGCGATATTCCGCCTTTTCATTACATGATTGCCGTGGCCGGTGGCAGCAATATTCGCTGTGCGCCTTATGCGCTGTTTGGTTCGCAAGCCTTGTCGGATGCCGCCCTGGCTGCCCTGCAAGACCGGCGCGCCTGTTTGCTGGCAAATCACGGCATGATTGCTGTAGGCGCCAATCTCAAACAGGCACTGGATATTGCCCAGGAGGTGGAAACCTTGTGCGAGCAATACTGGCGCGCCTTGCAGGTAGGGAACCCGGTGCTGCTCACCGAGGCGGAAATGGCTGAGGTGTTTGAGCAATTCAAAGGTTATGGCGCATGGGCGTCTCCCACGCCTCCGGAGCCACCCGCAGCATGAGAGGGTGGTGAATAGTCATGCCCGCTAAACACACTGCCCAAACTAGCTCGCTAAGCTAATTTCTTAAGCCATAAGCAAACGCCATATCAGGAACCTGCATGCATGCTTTATATCTGACCGACAGCATTCGCAAACTGGAGCAGCAGCACGCTGCCGAGCCATTGATGGAGCGCGCCGGACACGCCGTAGCGACACTGGCACGTTCGCTGCTGGCCGAAGGGCATCACCGGATTCTGGTGGTGGCCGGGCCGGGCAATAATGGCGGCGATGCCTTTGTTGCTGCACGCTATCTCAAGGCCTGGTGGCATGAGGTGACGGTGGTGTTTGTCGGCCAACGCGCCAGCCTGCCGCCGGATGCGGCGCATGCCTATGATGGCTGGCTGCAGTGTGGCGGTGAAGTGGTCGATCAATGGCCGCAGGCAGCTTCGGACTGGCAGCTGGTGATTGATGGTCTGTTCGGTATCGGCTTGCAGCGGCCATTAACCGGTGCCATGGCCGACATGGTCGCGCGCATCAATTCCCTGGCGGTGCCCGTGCTGGCGATCGATATCCCCAGCGGTCTCGCCGCTGATACCGGGGTGGTGCTGGGGACAGCGGTGCGCGCCACGCATACCATTACCTTTCTCGGTCGCAAACCCGGCCTGTATACCCTGGATGGACCGGACCATGCCGGTAAGGTGCATGTGGACTTGCTGGGCCTGCCGCCTGAGCAACCCGCCGATGGCACGCTACTGGATGCGCCGCCTGCATTGCCTTCGCCGAGAAGATTGAATAGCCACAAAGGCAGCAACGGCAGTGCTGGCGTGATAGGCGGAGCGGCCAGCATGACCGGCGCCGCCTTGCTGACAGCACGCGCGGCATTACTCCTCGGCGCCGGGCGGGTGTATGCCACATTGCTGGATCCGGCTGCGCCCGCGCTGGATGCGCAATATCCGGAATTGATGCTGCGCGAACCCGATCAATTGCCCGACGTACAAGCCCTGGCAGTGGGCCCCGGCATGGGGCGTTCTCCCCAAGCTCATGCGGCTTTGCAGCAGGCGTTGGCAAATCCGGCGCCACTGGTGCTGGATGCCGACGCACTTAATCTGCTGGCGGGGGATAAGGATATGCAGCAAGCACTGGCCAAACGCGCAGCCGGTTCTGCGGTCATGACACCGCACCCCGGGGAAGCCGCTACCCTGCTGGCGACCGATACCGCCGCGCTGCAGGCTGACCGCATTGCGGCGGCTTGCACGCTGGCGCAGCGCTATCAGGCGATAGTGCTACTCAAAGGTTGCGGCACCGTGGTAGCAACACCGGAGGGGCGCTGGTGGATCAATGCCAGCGGCAACCCTGGCCTGGGCAGTGCGGGCATGGGCGATACGCTGACTGGCATCATCGTGGCGCTGGCGGCGCAGGGCATGCCGCTGCTGGATGCTACCTTGCTGGCGGCCTATCTGCATGGGGCGGCGGCGGATGCAGCGGTGGCCCATGGACAAGGCCCAGTCGGACTGACGGCGACTGAGGTGATGCTATCTGCCAGGCGCTTGCTGAATCGCTGGATAGAGGCCGCGCACGCCTGAAGGCGGTGGCAGATAGGCGGTGATCGGAGGGGCATTGAGGGCAATTGTCATTTGTGGCGGATGGCCGTTTCCAGTAAAATACGCTTCCGTCCGCAATGTCCGAAAAGCTCCATCACATGACCAAATACGTATTCGTTACCGGCGGGGTAGTCTCCTCACTTGGTAAAGGCATTGCAGCCGCAAGCTTAGGCGCAATTCTCGAATCGCGTGGTATCAAAGTTACCATGCTCAAGCTAGATCCCTATATTAACGTCGACCCGGGCACCATGAGCCCGTTTCAGCACGGTGAAGTGTTTGTCACCGACGACGGCGCTGAAACCGACCTCGACCTTGGCCACTATGAGCGCTTTATCAGCGCGCGCATGGCCAAACGCAATAACTTCACCACTGGCCAGATTTACGAAACCGTGATCAAGAAAGAACGTCGCGGCGAATATCTGGGCAAGACCGTACAGGTCATCCCGCACATTACCGACGAGATCAAGGCCCATATCAAGCGTGGTGCCGAAGGTGCCGATGTCGCCATCGTCGAAGTGGGTGGTACGGTGGGCGATATCGAGTCCCTGCCATTCCTGGAAGCCATCCGCCAGATGGGGATTGAAGAAGGCAAGTCCAACGCCTGTTATATCCACCTGACCCTGTTGCCATGGATCGCGGCGGCAGGCGAGCTCAAGACTAAACCTACCCAGCATTCGGTAAAAGAGCTGCGCGAAATCGGTATTCAGCCAGACATTCTCTTGTGCCGTGCTGACCGTGCGATTCCGGATGATGAACGCCGCAAGATTGCGCTGTTTACCAATGTTGCCCCGGAGGCCGTGATTTCGGCTATCGACGCCAGCTCCATCTACCAGATTCCCGGTCTGCTGCATGACCAGATGCTGGATGAAATTGTCTGCCACAAGCTGAATATCCTGGCGCGTGCTGCGGATCTTTCCAGCTGGAAGAAGATCGTGCATGCGCTGGCAAACCCACGCCATGAAGTCAACATTGCCTTCGTCGGCAAATATGTTGATTTGACCGAATCCTATAAATCGCTGACCGAAGCGCTGATACATGCCGGTATTCATACCGAATCCAAGGTCAAGATTCACTATATTGATTCCGAAGATATCGAGAAGAGCGGCACAGGCGCGCTGAAGGCCATGGACGCGATTCTGGTGCCCGGCGGCTTCGGCAAACGCGGTACCGAAGGCAAGATTGCCGCCATTCGCTATGCCCGTGAAAACAAAGTGCCTTACCTTGGTATCTGCCTGGGCATGCAGTTGGCGGTGATTGAGTTTGCCCGCGATGTGGCAGGCCTCACCGATGCTAATAGCACCGAATTCAATCCGCAAGGTCCACATCCACTGGTTGGTTTGATTACCGAGTGGAAAGACGCCAGCGGCAATGTGGAAGTGCGTAGCGAAGATTCCGACCTGGGCGGCACCATGCGCCTGGGCGCGCAGAAGTGTCCTATTGAGCCTGGCACCATGGCCGCGGCCATTTACGGCAGCGAAGTCAATGAGCGCCACCGCCACCGCTATGAAGTCAACAATCATTATGTTGAACAATTGCAAGCGGCAGGCCTGGTGATTTCGGCACGCACGCCTACGGAAAATCTCTGTGAAATGATCGAGTTGCCGCAGGATGTGCACCCCTGGTTCGTGGCATGCCAGTTCCACCCGGAGTTCACTTCCAATCCGCGTACCGGGCATCCTCTGTTCAAGGCGTATGTGCAGGCCGCACTCGCCAGAAAAAACAAATAACGGATTGCCAGCAAGGAATTGACAGGGGAGCGCGTCTCCCCTTGAGTCTTCCAGCGCAGGCAACTTTTCATCGGTAAGATGAGCAATCAGCCCGATGGCCATGGACATATTTTAAAGGCGTAACTGTATGAAATTATGTGGTTTTGATGTTGGTATCGAGCATCCGATTTTTCTGATCGCTGGCCCCTGTGTCATTGAGTCCAAGCAAATGGCGATTGATACGGCCGGTCAGCTCAAGGAAATCGCCGCGGCCATTGGCATTCCGTTTATTTACAAGTCTTCTTACGACAAGGCCAATCGCAGCTCCACCAAGACCTTTCGCGGTTTTGGCATGGAAGAAGGCCTGCGTATCCTGGATGATGTGCGTGCGCAGATCGGCGTGCCTATCCTGACTGATGTGCATACTGAAGAGCAGGTGCCACATGTAGCGGCCGTGGTCGATGTACTGCAGACGCCGGCATTCCTGTGCCGCCAGACCGACTTCATTACCGCGGTTGCCACCTGTGGCAAGCCGGTCAATATCAAGAAGGGCCAGTTCCTGGCGCCAGGCGACATGAAGCAGGTGGTGCAAAAAGCCAAGGAAGCTAATGGCGGCGCAGATACCATCATGGTCTGCGAGCGTGGCGCTTCGTTTGGTTACAACACCCTGGTGTCGGATATGCGCGGACTTGCTATCATGCGCGAGACACAATGCCCGGTGGTGTTTGATGCCACCCACTCGGTGCAGCAGCCCGGTGGTCAAGGCGACAAGAGTGGCGGTCAACGCGAGTTCGTGCCTGTGCTGGCACGTGCCGCGGTAGCCAGCGGTATTGCCGGTCTGTTCATGGAAACGCATCCCGACCCCAGCAAGGCGCTGTCAGATGGCCCGAATGCCTGGCCATTGCCTAAAATGAAAGACCTGCTGCAAGTGCTGGTGGAGCTGGATCGCGTTGTTAAAAAAGCCGGGTTTATCGAACATACCCTGTAGCCGGGGGCGGCCGGCGTAGCCGTCGGCCGGTATTACCGACATCACCTGCGTCACACCCATAAGCACCGTTTTTATAAGTACTGTTTTTATTGGCATGTAGCTGCCCTGATGGGCGCAACCATTCAAGTTTTTATATAAAGGAAGAAAAAGCATGAGCGCAATTGTAGACATCATTGCCCGCGAGATTATTGATTCCCGCGGTAACCCGACTGTAGAAGCGGATGTGCTGTTGGAGTCCGGTATTATTGGCCGTGCTGCCGTGCCTTCCGGTGCATCTACTGGCACCAAGGAAGCCGTGGAATTGCGTGACGGCGACACCGGTCGCTATCTGGGCAAGGGTGTACTGCAAGCCGTTGAAAATGTGAACACCGAAATCGCCGAAGCGATTGTGGGCCTGGATGTGGAAGAGCAAAGCTTTATCGACACCACCCTGATCGACCTCGACGGCACTGAGAACAAGAGCCGCCTGGGTGCCAATGCCATCCTCGCAGTTTCCATGGCATGTGCCCGCGCTGCCGCTGAAGAATCCGGCCTGCCACTGTACCGTTACCTCGGTGGTTCCGGTTTCATGCAGCTGCCTACGCCGATGATGAACATCATCAACGGTGGCGCACACGCTGAAAACAGCGTCGACATGCAAGAATTCATGATTATTCCTGCTGGCCTGCCTAGCTTCCGCGAAGCCCTGCGTGCTGGCGCCGAAGTATTCCACGCGCTGAAGAAAACTCTGCACAAGAAGGGCCTGGCTACCACCGTGGGTGATGAAGGCGGTTTTGCGCCTGACCTGCCATCCAACGAATCGGCCATTCAGCTGATCCTGGAAGCCATCTCTGCTGCTGGCTACGAGCCAGGTCGTGACATCCTGCTGGGTCTGGATTGCGCCAGCTCCGAGTTCTACAAGAACGGCATGTACCACCTGGAATCCGAAGGCCTGCAACTGAGCTCGGCACAATTCACCGATTACCTGGCTACCTGGGTGGATAAATATCCCATCATCAGCATTGAAGACGGCATGTCTGAGCATGACTGGGATGGCTGGAAGCTGCTGACCGACCGCATGGGCAAGAATGTGCAGCTGGTGGGTGACGATCTGTTCGTGACCAACGCCAAGATTCTGCGTGAAGGCATCCAGAAGGGTGTGGCCAACTCTGTACTGATCAAGGTTAACCAAATCGGCACCCTGACCGAAACCTTCCAGACCATTGAAACCGCTAAGCGCGCTGGTTACACCTCGGTGATTTCACATCGTTCCGGTGAAACCGAAGATACGACGATTGCTGATATTTCGGTGGCGACCAATGCCTTGCAGATCAAGACCGGCTCCTTGTCGCGTTCCGAGCGCATTGCCAAGTACAACCAGCTCTTGCGTATTGAAGAAGAGCTGGGCGATGCGACCAGCTACGCTGGCATCGATGCCTTCTACCATCTGGCTCGCTAAGCCCTTGTCAGATTAAATCAACATGCGCAGTTTGCCTGGCAGACTGCGCATTGTTATTTAAAACCTATCCATGCGATTTTTAACGCTTATTTTTGTCATACTGATTGCGACGCTCCAGTACCCGCTGTGGCTGGGCAAAGGCAGCTGGTTGCGGGTGTGGGATCTTAATCGCCAGATCAGTGAGCAGAAGGACAAGAATACGCAGTTGAAAGCGCGCAATGATACACTGGACGCAGAAGTGCGCGATTTGAAACAGGGCTTTGCTGCCATTGAAGAGCGCGCCCGCAGTGAGCTGGGCATGATCAAGCAGGACGAGGTGTTTTATCAGGTCATTGATAAATCGCCGGCTGTACCGCCTGCGCCAGCGGCTGCACCACAAAAATAAGAGTTCGACTTCATGGGTAAATTCATCATGAATAGACACAAGCTCATTTTCTTATTGACGCTTGTCCTGGCGATGGGCGGCATCGGCATTTCGCTGATGAGCTACTCCGTATCCAAAGCTTCTATTCACCGCGCTATCAGCGATAACGAGCTGCCGCTGACGGCAGACAATGTCTATTCCGAGATTCAGCGCGATCTGGTTCGCCCCGTCTTTATTTCCTCCATGATGGCGTCGGATACCTTTCTGCGCGACTGGGTGCTGGATGGCGAACGTCGCGTCGATTCCATCAGCAAATATCTGCAGGAAATCCAGAACACCTACGGTACCTTCATCAGTTTTTTCGTCTCTGAAAAAACCCGCCAATACTATTACGGCAATGGGGTACTCAAGAAAGTCCAGAAAACGGAACCGCGTGATGCCTGGTATTTCCGCGTACGTGAGCTTAATCAGCCCTACGAAATCAATGTCGACAAGGACCTGGCGCATCAGGATGCCCTGACTATCTTCGTGAATTACCGGGTTTACGATTATGCGAAAAACTACATCGGTTCGGTAGGCGTGGGCCTCACGGTGGACTCCGTCAAAGGCCTGATTGATGGCTACCAGGAAAAATTCCGTCGCTCGGTGTATTTCATTACTTCCGAAGGCACGGTGATGTTATCCGGCAGCAAGCAGCATATATCCGGCAGCCATGTGCGCGAATTGCCGGAGCTACATGCGCTGTTGCCCCAGATTACCTCGCAGGAGACTGGCTCCTTTGAGTACCGCTACAAGGGCAGTAATCGCCTGATCAATACCCGTTATATTCCCGAGCTCAAATGGTATTTGATCGTGGAAAAAAACGAGAGCGAGGCCACGCAGGTTATCCGCAACACACTGTATGCCAATCTGGGTATTTCGCTGCTACTGACGGCGCTGGCGGTGTATCTCACTAACCTTGCCCTCAAGCGCTACCAGACTCAGATCGAGACCATGGCAACCACCGACTCGCTGACCCGTCTGCCTAACCGCAAAGCTTTCGAGATCATCATCGATGTGATCATGCAGGAGCGCGTGCGCTATGGCAAAGACCTGGCGGTGATCCTGCTGGATATTGATCACTTCAAGCAGATTAATGATCGCCACGGCCATTTTGCCGGGGACCAGGTGCTGACTGAAGTCGCGTTGATCATACGTTCCTGCCTGCGGTCGGTGGACTTTGTCTGCCGCTGGGGCGGGGAAGAGTTTCTGATCCTGCTCAAGGACTGCAATGAGCGCAATGCGCGTCTGCTGGCAGAAAAGATACGCGAGACGCTGGAAACTCGCGCCGTGGCGCATAAGAATACCCCGATACATCTCACTGCCAGCCTGGGGGTTGCCTTGGTGCAGAATGGCGAGCGTATTGAACAGGTGCTGGAGCGCGCAGATTATGCGATGTATCAGGCCAAGGCACTGGGCCGCAATCAGGTGATCTTCAGCAACTTCAAGACTGGCTGAGGCGTATTTAAGGCGACTCGCAGAGTATGTCGCCTCAATGTAAAAAGCCCGCAATTCGCGGGCTTTTTTTATGGCTGTATGTTCTGTCAGGCTTTCCGATCAGGCGGGAAAGCGTAGGGCATGGGCAGCCAGCTGATCGGTTGCTGCTGCCAGCTGACGGTTTTACCTTCGCTCGCTTCCTGGCGCAGCTCCACCAGCACGCGCCCTTCAGCGCCGGCAATGCCACTGCTGCGCACCACTTGCCCTACGGCTTCGCCTTCACCGGCAAACACTTCATCACCAGGCTGCGGCAGGCTGTCGCTCGCCGACAGGCTGCCGATTAACGAGCGGCGCTTTACCTTGCCCAGGTAATGCGTGCGGGCGACGATTTCCTGGCCGGTGTAGCAGCCTTTTTTGAAATTAATGCCACCCAGCGCATCCAGATTGACCATCTGCGGTACAAACGCTTCCTGCGTGGCAGGGTAGATGTCAGGGATGCCGGCTTCGATTTCCAGCCAGTCCCAGGCGGCCTGACCGGCGGGGTCAAAGTGCTGCTCCAGCTCTTGCCAGAGTTCCTGCGCGTTTTCCAGCGCGGTGAAAATCTCAAAGCGGGGCGTAGTGCCTGGCAGGCGGATCAGGGTGCCATTTTCCTGGGTGCTGATGCCGTGGATTTCCTCCGGCACCGCATCAAACATGGCGCCGAGGATGGCTGCGCTGTTGGGGCCGGCAACGCCGATGCGCACGATTCTGGCGGAGACATCCTGAATCACGACCTTGGAACGCAGCACATACATCTTCAAGCGCTTGAGGATGGGTTCCAGCAGACTGCCATTCAGTTGCAGGTGAATATGGCCCTGATGGGAAAATGCCAGAAACAACGCCAGCAAGCGGCCCTTGGCTGTGCAGTAGCCGGCATAGTGGCTGTTGCTGCCGTTCAGCAGTGTCACATCATTGGTCAGTTGGCCTTGCAGAAAGGTGACCGCGTCATCACCATCTACTTGCAGCAAACCCAGATGGGAGAGGTCGGCCATCACATGCTCGTGTTGCGCGGAGGCCAGTTCCCTGGCCGGTGCACCGAAATCCTGCAGGCGGCCATCGAGAATGGAGGCGCCGCGGGACTGTAAGAATTCTTGCCATTGCGTCATGATAGTAAGCCATCAACAATCGAATGGGACATTATAGCGTGAAGCCCCTGCAAGTCGACCTTCGCCCATCGCGGCGGCTCGCGGCCATCCTGATGGTGGCGAGCGGCGGTGCAGTGCTGATGCTGCTGATGGTGCCGCTGCCATGGTGGGTAACGCTGCTGGGCGCATTGCTGATCGTGGTGGCCAGCCTCCGTCAATTGCAACGGCATGCCTGGCGATCTGTGCCACAGGCCTGGATGCGCCTGCAATGGACAGTGGAAAGTGGCTGGCAGGCATGGCGCCATGATGGTCAGGCGATGCAAATCACGATATTGCCGGATTCCATGGTGACCAGCGTGCTCACGGTGATTCGGTTTCGCTGCGCGGGCCAGCGGTGGCCTCAGGCCCTCGTGTTGCTAGCCGACAGCGCTGACCCTGAATCCCTGCGCCGCTTGCGCGTGCAATTGCGCTGGGCTTATGAGCGAACGTCGGCTGAGCCTGCGCCGCGTTGACGGCGGGCGGCACGCAAGCGCCTGAACAGATGTATTAGCCGCTGCGGGGTGTAAGCGCCGATGATGGCGATGCCAGCCAGGGTGGCGAGTATCCAGTCGATCTGCATGGGGGAGAAATCGCGGCGTGACGGTTTGAGTTCGCTCATGGCGCTGCGCACGGCTTGCAGGCTGTCGCCACGCACGTAGGTCGCGTGGATTTCCTTGGAAAGCTGCTGCAGGTATTCCTCATCCAGGCGCGAGGCGTAGCGATCATTTTCCGATGGCGCCACATTGTCGTCGCGGTTACCGAAATTCTGCTGCGAAATCTGGGCGATGCCCGGTTGCATGGTGAAGTTTTCTGCCGACCAGTAGCCGATGACCTTGTTGGATTCATCCATCTTGGGGATGGGGTGCGGGTCCATGCTGCCTATCCCCACCATCAGCCAGCCACCACCCTGAAAGGTACTCAGGTCACGGGTGTTGAACGCATGCAGCTTGGGCGCTTCTTCACCATCGGTAAAAAACACCACTTGCGATGCTTCCGGCATGGCGCGCAACAAGCGGCTTAATGATTCTGTACTGTCACGCAAGCGGCTATTCCCAGACCAGGCCATGCGCCATTCCATGTGGTCTATAGTGTCCTGGATGGCCGAATAATTGGCGCAGACCTCAATGGGTGTATACAGCGCCGCCACGCTCACCCCGGCAAACAGCGAGATACTGACCCGGCTGCCGCAGGGCAGGCGTCCGATGATGTCATGCAGCATGCTTTTGGTGTAGTCCAGGCGCGACACTTCCTTGCCATGCCAGTACATGCCCTTCACGTTCATGCTCTGGCTGATATCCACCACAAATACATAGCTGTAGATATTGCGCGGAATAGGCACCGTGGGCTTGAACGCCGCTGCCAGCACCAGCACAAAAGCGGTGGCGAGCATGGCGGCATCGCGCCTGTGCCAGAGGTAGTGTCCGAAGCGTTTAAACAGCTCAGTGCGCCACATAATCAAGGCAGCCCGACCGGTATATTGCCCATGATCAGGCCTGGCGAATCTGAGTCACCCACGCCGGGGGTGGGGTGGGCTGGCAGCATGGTCAGCACGCGATCCAGATTGTGGCGGGCATCCCAGAAGTGGTTATCCAGCCGCAGGGATTGCTGGTAAGCGGTTTTGGCTTGCGTCAGCAGGTATTCGGTCTGGTCGCGTACGGTCATGTTGGTGCCGTTGATGGCAAGTCCGCGCAGAAAGAAAATATTGCCCATGTTGAATTGCACCGCCGAGCGCTGCGTGTCGGTGCCCTGGTCATTCAGCTGGCTGAACAGCAGAGTGGCTTCCTGCAGCTTGCCGTTTTTGGCTTGCCAGAAGGCCACGGCAAACTTGGCCTCGTAAGACTGTTTGTCCGTTTGCGGTGGATCACCCTTGCTGATGGCTGCATTGAAAGCCTTGATCTGCTGAATGCGGTAAGCCTCGCCCGCGGCCACACCGGCACTGGCGATGGCGATCACGCCCAGAATCAGCGTCCATTTATTTGCACTTAATGCCATGTTCGAACCTCGATGAATTTAACGCCAAGCAGCATGGCAATGAGGATGGCGGCGATGGTGTAGCACCATGGCGCGTAATCCCTGCCAGGAATCTCTTCGATGTACTTGATCGGTTTTTTCTCTTTGCGATTGATGTCCTGAATCGCCGCCGCCAGCGATTGCGGGTCTTCCGCTTCATAAGGCTGGTAACCGGAGCGCAGAGTCTTGAAATAATCGTTGAGCTCAATGGCGGGTGGGGGTGGCCTGTCGTCCGGCGTTTTATAGGTTTCATCAAAAATACTGATGGAGCCGGGCTGGCGCAGCACGATCCAGTACAGCGTCACGTGCATGCGGTCCAGCCAGTCACGTATCTTTTCCTGCGTGGCTGCGCCTATGCGGCCGCCGCCATCCGACAGCAGAATAATGGCGCGCGAGCCCGAGTCAGGTGTCTTGTCGAATTGCGCCAAGCCGGTGGTGAGGCCGCTGCCGATATTGGTCTGGAACAGTGCCGAGCCACCCGCTGCGCGGATGGCAGCCAGAATGGCTTCCTTGCTTTCGGTGAGCGGCAGCACATGCATGGCGGAGTTGCTGAAGGTCACCATGCCGAACATATCGTTTTTGCGCTCGTTGACGAAGCGCGTGATCAGGCGCTCGGCGGCGGCGGCTTTAGATTCACCGGCACGTCCGCTGGCAATGGCACCGGAGAAGGGGTCATCCATACTGGCGCTACGGTCGATAATCAGCACCAGTTGCGCACCGACGCCGGTGCGTTCGATAGGCTGGGAGGGCGTGGCGGGGCCGGCGATACCGAGCAATATGAACAGCAGGGCCAGCGCGGCCAGTATCTTGAGCAAGAGCCCCAGCAGATCGGACAAGCCGTCGCGCGGGATCAGCTGCATCCAGGAGTAACTCTTGCTGTGCTGACGGTCGAGCAGCAATGGCACTAATGCCAGCGGCAATAACAGGAGCACCCAGGGCGTGACAAAATTCACTTGCTCAGCCCTCGCTCACAATCGCGGCAATGGCGGCAAAACTGTTGCAACCATTGCTCGGGGTCTTCCTGTATCTGATGCTTGGCGGATGCATCAAAAAACACATGGCGCGACAGGCGGAAGAATTGGTTCAGCTCATCGCGCATGCTGGCAAAGCCGGGTTTGCGGGCAATGATGTCATCTGCGCTGAATACACTGCCACCGCTGCTCTGGTTGAGCGCCTGGTGCATGCGCGTCATGCCGGTTTGCAGGCCGAGTTTCTGATGGCGGATTTTCTTGAGATCGCGATAGGCGCGGGCGAATTCGCCGCCCATGCGCGGCAGCCAGCGGCGATTGCCCAGAATATAAAGCAGGCCCAGCAGCGAAACGCCCAGTGCGCCCAGGGCAATCCACATGGCTAGCCGTTGCTGGCTGTCATCCAGCAGCAGCGGGCCGCGTAGCTGGCTCATGTCGTTCTCGATTTTCACCGAGCCATACACCGAGAGCGGCGAAATGCGGAAAGACCAATAGGGAATGCGTACCTGAAACACGCGGCCCTCGCCGCCAAACTTGACGTATTCCGCCGGCAATTGGCTGGGCTTCACCACCACATTGTTGGTAAACACCTGATATTGCAGCTTGAGCGTGTAGATATTGAATCCATCCTGCTGCTTTTCGCTGATATCCACCGAGCGCACTTCCACGCCCTGGTTCTGCCCGCGGTATTTCTTTTCCGTGCCCTTGAGCGGCAGTGAGGTATCCAGCAGCTTGCAGTTGGCAGGGGCCTTGAGAATGATGGTGCGATGCAGAATATCGCCCACGTGGTAGCCGACATCGCGTGCCGGGTTGATCTCCGTGACCAGGACTTGCGGGTTCGGTTTGGTCTCGGCCAGCGCGGCAGGCATGCCATGCAAGCTCAGCACCACCAGTATCAGGGATAGTATCCGGGAGTTGATCATCATTAAGCAGCCACAAACTGGTAAAAATATTCGGTTAAGGCGTCAGGCTTGAAGCCATCTTCCATGAAAAAAGGCGGCAGGTCGTAGCGCATGAACAGCGCACTGAGCGCGGCGCGGCGCTCGGCAAAGGCCGCCTGTATGCGCGCATGCATATCGCCACGCAAAAATACCGTGCGGCGCTCGCCGGTTTCGCTATCGGTGATGTGGGTCACCCCGAACTCGGGCAGCTTGCGGTATTCGGCGGCATCCCACAGCACCATGGGCACCACGTGATGGCGTTGCATGCCCACCAGCGCTTCTTCCAGCACGGGTAATGGCATATGAAAGTCGGAGACCAGGAAAATCAGCGCCCGCTCACGCGAGAGGTAAGGCACCACCTGTGCCAGGCCATCTCCGCCTATTTGCGGCGGCAGATAATCGCGCAGGCGCTCCGCCATCTGGTAAGCCCCTTGCAGCCGGGTGCTGGGATGCGACATCCAGTCCTCGCGCACCTGCTGGTCAAAGCCGATGAAGGTGAACGGGTCGTTGACGCGCGAGGCCGAATACGCCGCCGATGCGGTGATTTCAGCGGCAATCTGCAGCTTGTGATGTTCGCCGCTAAATCCCATGGAGCCGGAAAGATCGCACACCACATACACGGGCGTGGCGCTGCGCTGGTTAAAAATGCGCACAAACACCTGCTCGGCAGGGTCGCGCAAGGTAAGGCGCAAATCAATGCGGCGTGGATCCGGGTAGGAAATCAGCGGTGCATGACCGACAAAGTCCATGCCCAGCCCGCGCTGTACGCTGGCGTGGCGGCCGGCATGGCGCCCGCGTGAGCGCCAGCCGATCTGGTAGGTAAATTCCTTGGCAAGTGCGTGGGTCATCTGCGCTTCATTATTCCGTAAAGATCAACGCTGTTATCCATGACTTCGTGCCGCGCTTCAGCAGCTTGGGCCGTATGATCATCGACATTCTAGGATGCAGCTCCTGCCAGCTTATGGAACGCTGATGGCATTGATAATGCCGGACAGCAATTCACGGGCAATCTCGGTGCGGCGCATTTCGTAAACCGGGCTGAATACCAGGCGGTGCGCCACGGTTTCGTGGAACACGGCGTGAATGTCTTCCGGAATCACGGCATCCCGGCCATTGAGCCAGGCATTAACGCGCGCCGCACGCAACATCATCGCCATGCCGCGCGGGCTGGCGCCTGCGATGACCAGGCGATTGATATCGACGCCACTGATCTGTATGCCATATTGACCGGGGGTCTTGGTGGCCAGCCACAGATTGAGCGCATAGCGGCGCAGAGCAGGGCTGGCTTGCACCTTATCCTGCACCAGCGCGGCGAATTCATTCAGTTGATCAAACTGCAATATGCCAGCAGGCACTTTTTCCACCAGGGCATCCACGTTGTGGAAACGGGTGTCGAACATCAGCGCCTCCATCACATCGGCATCGCTGGGCACCACGATGGGGATTTCCATCATGAAACGGTCGCGTGCGGCAGAGGGGATTTCAAAGGTTTCTTCTTTTTCTACCTGGTTGCGGTCGGCAAATACCAGCATGTGCGGGAACTGGTGTTCCTTGTTGAAGGCGGACAAGGTACGCTCAGCCATCACGCGCAGCAGCAGCGAATGCACTTGCGGACGGGCGCGATTGATTTCGTTGAAAAAGAACACCGCCAGGTTTTCACCTTCGGACAATAAAGGCCCGGGGCTGACATGCGGGCGGCCATCTTCGCCCAGATAGGTGTGGTACACCAGATCGTTAGGCATCAGATCGATGGTGCCTTCAATACGCTGGTAACCACCGCCTATGCCACGGGTGAACGCACGCAGCAGTGTGGTTTTCCCCACGCCGACATCGCCTTCCAGCAATACATGCCCACGCGCAAAAATGGCGGTGGTAATCAGCCGCACCGGCGATTCCTGGCCGACCACGACTTTGTTGATTTCGGATTCCAGGTTTAACGCATGCGCTTGCCAGTCAGCTAAAAGACGGTCACTCATTGACTTGATCCTGATGTAGAAAAGGGTGAATGTAAAAAAATGTTACAGCATATTAGCCAGATTCATGATGGGTGTAAACCGATCGGTATACCCCCCGTAAAATATAGTTTATTTTCAAAGGGCTTTCGTTTCGAAGCGTTTCCGGCGAAAATACTGTTTTTTACCGATCAGCATTCTACAAGCAGAATTACATGCAAAAACAAAACAGTTTCACTTTTGAAGAGCTTCTGGCCTGTGGCCGGGGGGAAATGTTCGGCGCTGGCAATGCGCAACTGCCGTTGCCACCGATGCTGATGTTTGATCGCATTGTGTCGATCACGGAAGATGGCGGCAAATACGGTCACGGCCAGATCGTCGCCGAGCTGGATATCAAGCCTGATCTCTGGTTTTTCAATTGCCACTTTGAAGGTGATCCTGTGATGCCTGGCTGCCTGGGCCTGGATGCCATGTGGCAGCTGGTCGGCTTTTACCTGGGCTGGATGGGCGGCGCAGGCCGTGGTCGTGCACTGGGCGCTGGCGAGGTGAAGTTCACCGGTCAGGTATTGCCTACTGCCAAGCTGGTCACTTATCGTATTGATCTGAAACGCGTGATTATGCGTAAACTGGTGATGGGTATCGCCGATGCCCATATGGAAATTGACGGGCGTGAAATTTACAATGCGCAGGATCTGCGTGTAGGCTTGTTCACCCGCACCGACAATTTCTAAGCAAGGTTTCAATTAACAGAGCTTGAATCAACAGAGCTAAAGCAGGGTAACGCTTTCACCTGTGCAATGCGGCTTGGCGATGCCGGATACGGCATCTGCAAAAAACGACTTTGTCACACGCTTACCCTAGACTCTAAGATTCATCTGGCAAGCTGAACTCAATAATGTGAGGAATCACGAGATGCGTCGTGTAGTAGTAACTGGCATGGGGATCGTCTCCAGCCTAGGCAACAACAAATCTGAAGTGCTGGACAGCCTGCAAGCAGGTCGTTCCGGTATTACCTTTCAGCAGGAATATGCTGACCAAGGGCTGCGTTCGCACGTCGCCGGGTCAATCAAAAACCTCAATGTGGAAGAGTTGATTGATCGCAAGCTGATGCGCTTCATGGCCAAAGGTCACGCCTATGCCTGGCTGGCCATGCAGGAAGCCATTGCCGATGCGGCTCTGCCCAAGGAGCTGGTATCCAATATTCGTACCGGCCTGATCGTGGGCCAGGGCGGTGCTTCGCATGAAAGCATCATGACTGGCATTGATACCTTGCGTGAAAAGGGCGTGCGTCGTGTAGGCCCTTATATGGTGACCAAGGCCATGGCGAGCGGCGTTTCCGCCTGTCTGGCCACCGGTGCCGAGATCAAGGGTATCAACTACGCCATCAGTTCCGCCTGCGCTACCAGTGCCCATTGCATTGGCGCCGGGCTTGAGCAGATTCAGCTAGGTAAGCAGGATATCGTGTTTGCCGGCGGTGGCGAAGAAGAGCACTGGACCTTATCGTTCATGTTTGATGGCATGGGCGCGCTTTCCAGCAAGTACAACGACACACCGGAAAAAGCCTCGCGTACCTATGATGCGAACCGCGATGGTTTCGTCATCTCTGGCGGCGGCGGTATCGTGGTGCTGGAAGAGTACGAACATGCCAAGGCACGCGGCGCCAAGATTTATGCAGAAGTGGTTGGCTACGGCGCCACTTCCGATGGTTATGACATGGTGGCTCCAAGCGGTGAGGGCGCCGAGCGCTGCATGCGCCTGGCATTGCAGGGCGTGGAAGGTGGTGTGGATTACATCAACACCCACGGCACCAGCACGCCAGTGGGCGATCTGAAAGAGCTGGAAGCGATACGCGCCGTGTTCGGCGATAGCAATACGGCGATTGCCTCTACCAAGTCATTGTCCGGCCATGCGCTGGGTGCTGCTGGCGTCAATGAAGCCATCTACACGTTGCTAATGATGGAAAACAACTTCATCGCCGCCTCTGCCAATATCGAAACGCTGGATCCGGCTGCCGAAGGCCTGAATATCGTGCGCCAGCGGATTGATAACGCCAACATCCAGACGGCGCTGTCCAACAGCTTTGGTTTTGGCGGCACCAACGCCACGCTGACCTTCTCACGTCGCGGTCTTTAATTTACCCTTCGTAGTATCTCTTGCGGTGTCGCCGGCTTAAAAACTGGCGACACCGGCATGTTTTTTAATCACGCAGCAGATGTCGCTTAACTGGCGGGCTAGCTAGCCTGGCCCTACTGATACAGCACAGCTGGGCTTTATGTCTCAAGCACTGGGTTGAGCATTGCTCACCAATAGCGCTGCGGCCACATGGCGGTCTTCTGCCATCAGAATGTTGTAAGTACGGCAGGCAGCAGCGGTGGTCATGCATTCCACGGGAATGCCGCGGGTAGTTAGGGCAGCCGTCAGGCGCGGATGGATAAAACGGTGCTTGTCGCCGGTGCCGAGCAAGACCACTTCAGGCGCCAGCTCGGCGATGCGGTCAAAATCCTGGGCGGTCAGGGCATCAAAATCCGTCACCTGCCAGTCCGTGATGAGCAGATTGGGTAGCACCAGCAGGCTGCTGTGATAACGCTGGGCATTCACCTCCACCCACTCGGGTGCATGGCCGGTGATCAGCTGGTTGCCAGCCGCCTGGGTTAAATGCAGTTTCATTGGTTGTCAGTCCTGGCTTTAAATTGCCTGATAAGGCTATGACAATGTAAGATAACACATTTTTTTCGTCAGGTTTTTCGCCGTGGATCCATTACTCAAGTCTTCCAAACTCAATAACGTGTGCTACGACATTCGCGGCCCGGTATTGGCGCGTGCGCGCGAGATGGAAGAAGATGGCCACCGCATTATCAAGCTGAATATCGGCAACCCGGCGCCCTTTGGTTTTGAAGCGCCGGAAGAGATCCTGCAGGACGTGATCCACAACATGGATCAGGCCTCCGGTTATACCGACTCCAAAGGACTGTTTGCTGCGCGTAAAGCCATCATGCATTACACCCAGCAGAAGAATATTGCCGGCGTCACCATTGATGACATCATCATCGGCAATGGCGTATCCGAGCTTATCGTCATGGCGATGCAGGCGTTGCTGAATAACGGTGACCAGGTACTGGTGCCCATGCCGGATTATCCGCTGTGGACAGCGGCCGTGACCCTGGCCGGCGGCACGGCACGCCATTACCTGTGCGATGAAAATACCGGCTGGTTGCCTGATCTCAAGGATATTGAATCCAAGATCACCGCCAATACACGCGGCATCGTCATCATTAACCCGAACAACCCCACCGGTGCGCTTTACCCGCGTGAAACGCTGGAAGGCATCATCGAAATTGCCCGCCATCATGGCCTGGTGATTTTTGCCGATGAGATTTACGACAAGGTGCTGTACGACGGCAATACCCATACGTCCATCGCCTCGCTGGCCGACGATGTGCTGTTCGTGACCTTCAATGGCTTGTCGAAGAATTACCGCACCTGTGGCTACCGTGCTGGTTGGCTGGTGGTGTCCGGTGAAAAGCGCCATGCCACCGATTACATCGAAGGCCTGAATATGCTGGCCTCCATGCGCTTGTGTGCCAATGTGCCAGGGCAACTGGCCATTCAGACCGCGCTCGGCGGTTACCAGAGCATTAATGATCTGGTGGCCCCCGGCGGGCGCCTGTGCAAACAGCGCGATCTGGCTTATGAGTTGCTCACCGCCATTCCCGGTGTCACTTGCGAGAAGCCGGCGGCGGCCATGTATCTGTTCCCGCGGCTCGACCCCAAGATTTACCCGATCAAGGATGATCAGCAATTCATTCTCGATCTGTTGCTGGAAGAAAAAGTCCTGCTGGTGCAGGGCAGTGGTTTTAACTGGAAAAAACCGGATCACTTCCGTGTGGTGTTCCTGCCTAACGTCGATGACCTCACCGAAGCGATCAAGCGTATTGCCCGCTTCCTTGAAGGCTATCGCAAGAAGCACGGCACCGACAACATCAGCGCATAACGCGTTACCCCGAGGCATGAATGCCGCGTGGGGTTGCCATTGTTCAATTTGAAAAGATCAGCGTGAATATGAAATCAATCAATGTAGGCTTGTTGGGTATAGGTACGGTGGGCGGCGGTACATACACCGTGCTGACCCGTAACCATGATGAAATTGCACGGCGTTCCGGTCGTGACATTCGCATCACCCGCGTGGCTGACCGCAATCTGGAGCTGGCGCGTCAGGTGACGCAAGGCAAGGCCGAGGTGACCGATGACGCCTTTGCCGTGGTGAGTGATCCCGCGATTGATGTGGTCGTGGAACTGATAGGTGGCTATACCATTGCCCGCGAGCTGGTGCTGCAGGCCATTGCCAATGGCAAGCATGTGGTGACCGCCAACAAGGCCCTGATTGCGCTGCACGGCAAGGAAATTTTCGCGGCTGCCCGCGCCAAGGGCGTGATCGTGGCGTTTGAAGCGGCGGTGGCCGGTGGCATTCCCATCATTAAGGCGCTGCGTGAGGGCCTGAGTGCCAACCGCATTGAGTGGATTGCCGGCATTATCAATGGCACCACCAACTTCATTCTTTCCGAAATGCGTGAAAAAGGCCTGACCTTTGCTGATGTGCTGAAAGAAGCGCAGCGCTTGGGCTATGCTGAAGCTGACCCGACCTTTGACGTGGAAGGCATAGATGCCGCCCACAAGCTGGCCATCCTGTCGGCCATCGGTTTTGGCACGCATCCGCAGTTTGACAAAGCCTATACCGAAGGCATCACCCGTCTGGATGCCGTTGACATCAAATATGCCGAAGAGCTGGGCTATCGCATCAAGCTGTTGGGCATTACCAAGCGTAGCGACGCTGGGGTGGAATTGCGCGTACACCCGACCCTGATCCCCGAGAAGCGCCTGATCGCCAATGTGAATGGTGCGATGAATGCCGTGGTGGTGAAGGGCGATGCTGTCGGCCCGACCCTGTATTACGGCGCTGGTGCCGGTGCTGAGCCGACGGCCAGTGCCGTCGTGGCCGATCTGGTGGATGTGGCGCGCATGATCGATGCCGCCATTGACCAGCGTGTGCCGTACCTGGCGTTCCAGGATGAGCAGCTGCAGGATCTGCCCGTATTGCCCATCAGCGAGATCAGCAGCGCCTATTACCTGCGTCTGCGTGCCATGGACAAACCTGGCGTGCTGGCGGAAGTAACGCGTATCCTGGGTGACCGCGCTATTTCGATTGATGCCATGATTCAGAAAGAGCCGGAAGAGGGCGAAGATCAGGCGGATATCATCATCCTGACCCATGTCACGGTGGAAAAGAACATGGATAGCGCGATTGCCGCGATTGAAGCCTTGCCCGCTATTGCCGGCAAGATCACCAAATTGCGTATGGAAGAACTGGGCCGATAATGAAGTACATCAGTACCCGCGGGCAATCGCCTGCACTCTCGTTTACCGACATCCTGCTGGGTGGCCTGGCGCCGGACGGCGGCCTGTATCTGCCTGAGCAATATCCGCAGCTGAGCGATGCTGACCTGACCCGCATGCGCGGCATGAATTACCGCGATCTCGCCTTCAGTATTCTTTCGCTGCTGGTGGACGATATTCCGTCTGCCGATCTGCGCGCCATTGTCGACAAGACCTACCGCGCCGAAGTGTATGGCTATACCCGCCCGGAGCAAAACGCCGAGGACATCACGCCTACACTCAAGCTGGAAGACAATCTCTACCTGCTGTCCCTGTCCAATGGCCCGACGCTGGCCTTCAAGGATATGGCCATGCAGCTTCTGGGCAATCTGTTTGAATATGTGCTGGCAAAAAAAGGCCAGACCACCAATATTCTGGGTGCGACTTCCGGTGACACCGGCTCTGCTGCCGAATACGCCATGCGCGGCAAACAGGGCGTTAAGGTGTTCATGCTGTCGCCCCATCAGAAAATGAGCCGTTTCCAGACAGCGCAGATGTTCAGCCTGCAAGACGAGAACATTTTCAATATTGCGGTCAAGGGCGTATTTGATGATGCCCAGGATATCGTTAAGGCCGTATCCAACGATGCTGCTTTCAAGGCCAAACACAAGATCGGCGCTGTAAATTCCATCAACTGGGCTCGCGTGGCGGCGCAGGTGGTGTATTACTTCAAGGGTTATTTTGCCGTGACAAGTAAGAACTCGGAAAAAGTCAGCTTTGCCGTGCCATCCGGCAATTTTGGCAACGTCTGTGCCGGCCATGTTGCCCGCATGATGGGCTTGCCTATCGACAAGCTGGTGGTCGCCACCAATGAAAACGATGTGCTGGACGAGTTTTTCAAGACCGGTGTTTACCGCCCGCGTGGCTCGGCCAATACCTACCACACCTCCAGCCCATCCATGGACATCAGCAAAGCTTCCAATTTCGAGCGCTTTGTATTTGATCTGACCGGCCGTGATGCGGACAAGGTACGTGCCTTGTGGAGCAAGGTGGACCAGGGCGGCGCCTTTGATCTGAATGCCGACGGGCTATTTGCCAAGGTGGCCGATTACGGCTTTGTCTCTGGCAGCAGCAACCATGCCGCTCGCATGCAGACCATACGCGATACCCAGGCCAAGTATGGTGTCACCATTGATACGCACACTGCCGATGGCCTCAAAGTCGCCTTGCAAGTGCGCGATGCCGCTACCCCCATGCTGGTGCTGGAAACCGCCTTGCCGGTGAAGTTCGAGGATGCCATTCAGGAGGCCTTAGGCCATAAGCCCGCGCGTCCGGCGGCCCTGCAGGGCCTGGAAGACTTGCCACAACGCTTTGAAGTCATGGAGGCGGATGTGCAGGCCATCAAACAATTCATTGTCGACCATACCGCCGAATAGGCCGGGTTTACGCCGAAAGCCGTCATCCTATGCAAATCTATCATGATCTGATGCGCCATGTGCTGGCGCATGGCCACAAGAAAGAGGACAGAACCGGCACCGGCACCCTGTCCGTATTCGGCTACCAGATGCGCTTTGATCTGGCTGCCGGTTTTCCGCTGCTGACGACGAAAAAGGTTCACCTGAAATCCATCATCCACGAGTTGCTGTGGTTTTTGCAGGGAAGTACCAATATTGCCTATCTCAAGGAAAACGGCGTCAGCATCTGGGATGAATGGGCCGATGCCAATGGCAATCTGGGCCCGGTGTATGGCTATCAGTGGCGCAACTGGCCCAAGCCGGATGGTAGCCATATCGACCAGATCAGCCAGGTGGTGGAGGCCATCAAGCGCAATCCGGATTCGCGTCGCCTGATCGTATCGGCCTGGAATGTGGCCGATGTCGACCAGATGAAATTGCCGCCTTGCCATGCGTTTTTCCAGTTTTATGTGGCAGATGGCAAGCTGAGCTGCCAGTTGTACCAGCGCAGCGCCGATATTTTTCTGGGCGTGCCCTTTAATATTGCCTCGTATGCCTTGCTGACCATGATGGTGGCGCAGGTATCTGACCTGAAACTGGGCGATTTTGTGCATACCCTGGGCGATGCGCACATTTATCTCAACCATCTTGATCAGGTAAATGAGCAACTGTCGCGCACTCCGCGCAGTCTGCCCACCATGCGTATCAACCCGGATGTACGGGATATCTTCGGTTTTCGCTACGAAGATTTCACCTTGGAAAATTACGACCCGTACCCGCCGATCAAGGCGCCCGTCGCCGTCTGAGAGTCTTGAATTTTTGTGATATGGCATCATGTTTGCTTGCCACAAAGATGCAAAATTCCAGTACCACAATTAAATTGCCAAGATAGGCAATCACTTATGTCGATATCTCGTCCTCAGACAGGTGTCGAATTTTTTAATTACTATGGAGTTGTTACGATGAAAACATTATCAATGGGTGCTGCCCTGGTTGCCCTGGCATTTGCCGCCAATAGCGCTGTTGCTGCTGATCTGGTAATCCCCAAGACCAAAGTTAGCCTGGAAAAATGCCTGGCTGCGGCAACCAAGGCCAAGCCTGGTACCGTAGTGAAAGTTGAAATGAAGCTGGAAAAGAAAGTGCCTGTTTACGAATTCGATATCGAATCTGCTGACGGCAAAGCCTGGGATGTGGAATGCAATGCCTTGAGCGGCAAAGTGACTGAAATCGAGCAGGAAGTGAAATCAGTGGATGACCCACTGTTCAAAGCCAAGATGAAGGTCAGCGAAGCCGATGCACGCAAGACCGCCCTCGAAGCACATCCAGGTGAAATCACCGAAGTGGAATACGAAATCGAAGCTGATGGCGCCGCCACTTACGAATTTGACATCGTCGGTAAGGATGGCAAGGAAATCAAGGTAGAAGTGGATGCGACTTCCGGCAAGATCGTAGAATCGCACAGCGAGATCTACCAGATCGGCAAAGAGTAATCTGCTGCCTGGTCTGTACAGGCTCCCAGCCCGGGACACTGGCTGAGAGCTTGCCGGAATGAAAAAAGCCCTGTTTTATCAACAGGGCTTTTTTTACGTCTTGCTCGGGTGTGCATTCCCCAGATTTTCAGATGTTGATCAGAAAGCCATTTTCCAGCTGAGGGCGGCCGAGATGTCGGGATCTTGCCCGGCGCTGGCGACAAATGTGCTGACATTGAGCAGATTGCTGTCGTTCACGCGGTAATCCATTTCAGCGCCAACACGTACCCAGTTCTGCGCGATTTTGTTGCCGCGCAGATCAAAACCGATGCCTATGCCCAGTGCGTTAATACTGCCGGCCACATCGGCAGCGCGCTGGTCAAAACGGTGCGCTACTTCGGCATGACCCAGCAGGGTGGTTTTGTCGCTGAGCGCATATTTACCCGTGAGACCTCCGCGCAGCTCACGGCCAGTGTGATTCTGATCTGCAAAGCTGGCAGGCGCCGATCCGCCTTTTTCCTGGTAGGCATCGACTTCCGAGCGGTAAACAGTATATGCAAGACGTGGGCTGAAACCGATTTGTCCCAGATGGAAGGCATTTTGCCAGTCAAGACGCGCGCGCAGACTGTAGCCGGTGATATCCGTGTTTCCGGTAGAAGGGGCCGTGCCCGCTAGGGCATAGCCACGCTTCAGGTCAGCATTCCACACGCCGTAGGTTCCCAGCAAAGATGCAAGCAGGGGCAGATGAGGCAATTGCCAGTCCACCTCAGCCAGACCGTACTGACCATCCACACGGCTATGCCCGTTGTTGGCCAGCTTGAGATCGCTGATGCTGGAGCCTACGCCCAGGCCAACACGAACACCTTGCTCTTCAAAATCATGGCACGCGCCAACTTCAGCCAGGCCGGTATAGCCATTCGCCTGACGGTAGTAACGCCCGGCATCGCCGCTCACCCAGCCGCAGGATTGATTACTGGCGACCACCATTTCGGTGAGGGGGCGGTGGTGGGCACCATTCATGGTTAAGGTGGTGAGGCCTTCCATCTGGTTGCTGACCGCCAGCGTTTGTCCCATGCTGGTTTGCAAATCTGTGAGGCCGACGAGGCCGGAGCTGTCCGCCGTACCGCCGACACGCGCAATGAAGGCCTCCGTGCGGTTGCTGCTATTGGTGCCATATCCGACCACGGTGCTGCCGTCGGCACTGACGCCCGAGGCTGATGAAAACTGGTTAAAGCCAGCAATGCTGACTCCGGCTCCGGTGAGCCAGTCCGCTACGCTTACCATGCCGCCTGCAGATGTCCAGCGAAAGGCGTCGCCAGACGAGGAGCCCGAGTTGCTGACACCGACGATGACGCTCCCATTGGCACTGGTGGCATAAGCTTCACTGTAATTGCCACCCGTTAAAAAGCCCAGTCCAACCATACCACCCGCCTGCGTCCAGCGTATTGCCTGCGTGTTGCCGCTTCCATCGTTGCTTGAACCGATGATGACATTGCCGTCGGAGCTGATGGCATTGGCTCCGCTATTATTGCCGCCGGAAAGAAATCCCAGGCCGACCATGCCGCCGGCCTGGGTCCAGCGGAACGCTTCAAAATTATTGGTATTGCTGTAATTGCTCGAGCCCACCAGGATACTGCCATCCCCATTAATGCCATTGGCCTGGCTGTAGTTGCCCCCTGATAAAAAGCCCAGGCCGACCATGCCACCGGCCTGGGTCCAGCGAAACGCCTGTACATTGGTGTAGTTGGCATTTCTCACCCGACCTGCCACGACGTTGCCATCGGCACTCACTGCAATGGCTTCGCTATTAGTGGCGCTGGAAAGAAACCCCAATCCCACCATGCCCCCGGCTTGTGTCCAGCGAAAGGCCTGCGTGCCACTTTGGCCCACAATCACGCTGCCATCGCTATTGATGGCGGTGGCATAACTGGATTCGCCATTACTGATGCTGCCGAGATCAATTATTCCGCCCGATGCCGTCCAGCGGAATGTGCTGTAGCCTGAAGCGGTATCACCATATCCGGTCACCACTTTGCCATCGGCACTGATAGCGTAGGCATAAGATGCCGCAGTATTGCCATAAAGAAAGCCCAGGCCCTCTGCGGTATCCGCTGCTTTGCTCATGGCAGGCATAGCGGCCAGCAGGGCCATCCACAACGCGGCGCGGCGGTGACCCGGCCGCGCAAAAGATTCGCTGCAACCATAGTGATAGGCTGCGCAGTGCAAGAGAGATACCCCCAAGATGAATTTCCTTATCTGATTGATGTCCGGTGGGTCGATAGCCCGTTTGTTTTATGGACTGCTTATTTTTTTATACCGATGAAGTTTCGGAACGGAATAGATTCTATCAGCAAGCGATCGTCTGGCATGGGAGCCGTTGGCGATATTTCAGAAGGTAATAACCGGAAC
>DATMSO010000040.1:0-13449 GCA_035565335.1 Methylovorus sp. | reverse complement strand
AAAAGCTGAAATAAAAGCCCAATCGTGTGATTGGGCTTGTGCGCCATTTGAGAGCTTATTTCCGGCTATCGTTCTGCCAAAGCACATCGCTTACGCCTTGTACCTTGTTCAGATAGCGGCAAAGTACGAACAGCAGATCGGAAAGTCTGTTCAGGTAACTGCGGGCAATGGACGTGACTTCCTCAGTGCGGGAAAGCTCCACCACCTCGCGCTCGGCACGGCGGCATACCGTGCGTGCCAGGTGGCAATATGCGGCGGCCCGCGTTCCTCCGGGAAGTATGAATTCCTTGAGCGGGCTGAGATGCTCATTCAACGCGTCCAATGTCTGTTCCAGGTCATCCACGCGCTCGGCCTTGACCATGCTGTGGCCGGGAATGCAGAGCTCGCCGCCCAGGTCAAACAGGTCATGCTGGATGCGGGTGAGGTGCGAGGCAATATCCGCAGGCAGTGCTTCTGTCAGCAAGATGCCCACAATCGCATTCAGCTCATCCACGGTACCCATGGCATTTACCCGCAGGCTATCCTTGGCAATGCGTGAGCCATCGCCCAGGCCGGTGTCACCTTCATCGCCGGTACGTGTGTAGATTTTGCTAAGTCGATTGCCCATGATGATCTCCTGAAGAAGGCTGAATTGTAGTACATGCGGCTGAATGACTGTGCCATGGCCTTGCAAGTTCGGCTACACTGGCGCGATTTCATCCATTTTTTTACACGGCTTATATTTACGGTGTTGGCTACTTCCTCTTCTGGCAAGAATCTCCCCGTCGGTGTGTTTGATTCCGGCGTGGGCGGTTTGTCGGTGCTTGCCCATATTCGTCATGCGCTGCCGCATGAATCATTGCTCTATGCCGCCGACTCCCTGCATGCACCTTACGGCAGCAAATCACCGGCTTTCATTGTCGATCGCGCGATCCAGCTATCCGACTTTCTCATCGCACGCGGTGCCAAGGCACTAGTGGTGGCCTGCAATACGGCGACAGCGGCGGCGATCAGCGAATTGCGCCAGCGCTATGCCATACCGATTATCGGCATGGAGCCCGCAGTCAAGCCGGCGGCAGCGGCGACACGCTCGGGCGTTGTTGGGGTGCTTGCTACCAGCGGCACCTTGCAGAGTGCGCAGTTCGCCGCCTTGCTCGAAAGTTATGGTCGCCAGGTGCGCGTGGAAACCCAGGCTTGTGTTGGCCTGGTGGAATGCATAGAGCGAGGCGAGTTGCAGAGTGGGGCTGCCCGGCAGTTGTTAAACCGCTATATTCAGCCGCTGCTGGCGGCGGGCGCGGATACCCTGGTGCTGGGGTGCACGCATTATCCTTTCGTGCGTCCACTGATCGAGGAAATCGCGGGGCCTGAGGTGGCGATTATTGATACGGGTGCAGCAGTGGCGCGGCATTTGAAGCATAGGCTGCAAGAGCAAAACTTGCTCGGTGATGCCGCATCGGGTCAGCCTGCCACGACAGAGTTCTGGAGTAATGCGGATGCAGCATCCGCTGCAGACGTCATCAGCCTGCTTTGGGGGCAAAAGGTTGAGGTGTTGCGTTTGCCGGCTTAAGCCAGCAAGCGGAGATCAGTGATGGTGGGCGACGGTTTCGCCGGCCTTCAGCCTGTACTTGGTGCCGCAATACGGGCACATGGCATGACCACTGGCGGTGATGTCGAGAAAAACGCGGGGGTGGGAACACCATAGCGAGACTTCTTTGGTAGGACAGTGCAGCGGCAGATCGCTGGCTGTGACTTCAATCTCTTTTGCTTCGTATGCCATGATGTTCCCTTTGTTGCTTTAAACGATGGTCAGCCAGTCCATATGTTTGGCTGATTTACCGGTTACCACGTCAAAATACATCTTCTGCAGTTGCTCGGTGACCGGGCCGCGCTTGCCTAAGCCAATGGCGCGGTTATCCAGCTCGCGAATCGGCGTAACTTCAGCGGCTGTGCCAGTGAAGAAAGCTTCATCTGCCGAGTAAACTTCGTCACGGGTGATGCGCTTCTCGATGACCGTATAGCCCAATTCAGCAGCCAGTTGAACGATGGTGTCGCGGGTAATGCCTTCCAGCGCGCTGGTCAGGTCAGGTGTGTAGATCTTGCCGTTGCGTACGATGAAGATGTTCTCACCGGAGCCTTCAGCAACAAAACCATCTACATCCAGCAGCAGGGCTTCGTCATAGCCGTCAGCCGCTGCTTCCTGGTGCGCCAGGATCGAATTCATGTAGTTGCCGTTTGCCTTGGCCTTACACATGGTGATGTTGACGTGGTGGCGCGAAAAGGAGGAGGTCTTGACGCGAATGCCGCGTTCCAGTGCTTCTTCGCCCATGTAAGCGCCCCATTTCCATGCGGCAACGATCAGGTGGGTCGAGAGTGTCTTGGCCGAAATGCCCATGGCTTCCGCACCGTAAAACGCCATGGGGCGCATGTAGGCGGATTCCAGATTGTTTTCGCGTACGGCAGCTTTTTGCGCTTCAACAACAGTGGCTTTGTCGAAAGGCATTTTCATGCCGAGAATGTGCGCAGAACGAAACAGGCGGTCCGTGTGCTCCTTCAGGCGGAAAATGGCTGTGCCTTTATCAGTCTTGTATGCGCGCACGCCTTCAAATACCCCCATCCCGTAATGCAGGGTGTGGGTTAACACATGCGTGGTTGCCTCACGCCATGGCACCATTTTGCCGTCATACCAAATTAGACCATCCCGGTCAGCCATCGACATCGTTTACTCTCCATCAATACTAAAGCGTTTAAAAGCATCATTGTAATCGCAAGCCTTTGTATTTGAATAGTTGAAATCGGGCTTATGTAGCGGTATTGCGCAAAGATCTGTCTTGCAGGCTCAGCGGGGATTCATAAGGGCGGCTAAAGCCGAGCATTCTGGTCAAGTATAAACCACTTTCAAAAGATGGTTAATGCGTGTAAAGTTTAATCCATGTTCATTTTATGGTCATTTCAAGAGGGGATTATCATGCATAAAAAAATTCTGGTTTCGTTACTGGCTTTACTGACACCTGTCGCTGCGATGGCTGAGGCTGGTGACTGGGTTGTACGCGCTCGTGCGGTCAATGTCAGTCCGAATGAAGACAGTAAGTTGGGCCGCACTGTGAATGGCTTGGGTCTGGGGAATGTGATGAGCCCAGGCGCCAAGCTCGAAGTGGATAGCAACACTATCCCCGAGGTGGATGTTTCTTACTACTTCACCAAGCATATTGCAGCTGAACTGATCCTGGCTCTCGGTACCCGTCATGATGTGAGTATTCATGGCGACTCGGCAGGTGTGATCGGCAACCAGAGCCTGGGTTCGGTCAATATGTTGCCACCTACCTTAACTCTGCAATGGCACTTTCTGCCCGATCAGAAGTTTGATCCTTATGTTGGTGCTGGTGTGAACTACACCTTTGCACTTGACCGCAATCTGAAGTTCGCGACTGGGGCAACTCAAGGCGAGAAGATTCGTATTGATCGCGACAGTGTCGGTCTGGCACTTCAAGCCGGTTTTGACATCAACCTGCAAGATGGCTGGCTGATCAATGCTGATGTGAAATACATCTGGATGGATACCGATGTTGAGATGCGTAGTGCCCTGACTGGAAACAAATGGACCAAAATTGACAGTCTCGATATCAACCCATGGGTAGTTGGCGTCGGCTTCGGCAAGAAGTTCTAATTATAAAAAACTTCACGCATGACCCCCGGCGTGACGGGCGTGGCTCTGAAGTGACGCCCGTCACGATTTGCAAAAGCCTGACGCGATAGGGGCTTTTGCCAAATCTGCACAAGGCTGGAATATGAATGTGTGAAAACTCATGTAGTAAAAAGGGTTTTTGTGTTGTTCTGTAAAGCTGTTACAGAATATAATCGCAACTCTTTACTTTAGCGGTTTTTGATCGGGAGACGTAGTAATGGCAACGGCGAGCGTCGCAACTTCTGGCGTCAATGTGAGTGCAGTGAGCGAACAATATAACTACGATGTTATTCGCAAATTCACCATCATGACGTTGGTATGGGGTGCGATAGGTATGTTTGTCGGGGTGTATATCGCCTCGGAACTGGCTTATCCCTTCCTCAATTTTGATATTCCTTACATTACCTTTGGTCGCTTGCGTCCTGTACACACAGGTGCTGTGATCTTCGGCTTTGGCGGTAGCGCGCTGTTTGCTACGTCTTACTATGTGGTTCAACGTACCTGTCAGGCGCGCCTCTTCAGCGATGGCATGGCGAGCTTTACCTTCTGGGGCTGGCAGGCAATTATCGTCTGTGCTGCACTGGGTAACGTTCTGGGCTACAGCCAAGGCCGCGAATATGCGGAAATGGAATGGCCAATCGACCTGATGATTGAAGTGGTATGGGTTACCTACCTGATCATCTTCGTCGGCACCCTGATGAAGCGCAAACAGCCGCATATCTATGTTGCCAACTGGTTCTACCTTGCGTTCATCCTGGCAACAGCTTTGCTGCATACCTTCAATAACCTTGCCGTGCCTATCAGCCTGTTCTCCATGAAGTCCTACAGCCTGTTCTCCGGCGCGCAGGATGCGATGACACAGTGGTGGTATGGTCACAATGCCGTAGGTTTCTTCCTGACAGCGGCCTTCCTCGGCATGATGTACTACTTCGTGCCCAAGCAAGCCGGTCGTCCTGTGTACTCCTATCGCCTGTCTGTATTGCACTTCTGGGCGATTATCTTCCTGTACATGTGGGCAGGTGCGCACCACTTGCACTGGACAGCGATTCCTGACTGGACTTCCACGCTGGCTGCTACCTTCTCCATCATGCTGTTGCTGCCATCCTGGGGCGGCATGATCAACGGTATCCTGACTTTGTCGGGCGCCTGGGACAAGCTGCGTACTGATCCTGTCATGCGCTTCCTGATCGTGGCCCTGTCGTTCTACGGCATGTCCACCTTCGAAGGTCCGATGATGTCGCTGAAAGACGTGAATGCCTTGTCGCACTACACGGACTGGACCATTGGTCACGTGCATTCCGGTGCTCTGGGCTGGGTAGCGATGATTTCCTTCGGTTCGCTCTACCATCTGGCACCACGTCTGTGGAACACCCCGATGTATAGCCAAAAGCTGATCAATGTGCACTTCTGGCTGGCGACTATCGGTATCCTGCTGTACATCGTGGCCATGTGGATTTCCGGCATCATGCAGGGTCTGATGTGGCGCGCATTTGATGATTTCGGCAATCTTCAGTATTCCTTCGTGGAATCCGTTGCTGCTGCCCATCCTTTCTATGTCATGCGTGCACTGGGTGGTGCGTTCTTCCTGAGCGGCATGTTGCTGATGTGCTACAACATGTACAGAACCATCCGCAAAGGCAGTACCGAACAGCAGGTTGAAATCAGCCCAGTGGCTGCTTAATACGGAATAGAGGGTATTGGAGTCAAAATGAAACACGATAATATTGAGCGCAACCTTGGCATCCTGCTGGTGCTGACCATGCTGGCTATCAGTGCTGGCGGCCTGGTTGAGATTGTCCCCCTGTTTTTTATCAAGGAAACAGTTGAGAAGGTAGAGGGTGTTCGTCCTTACAGTCCTCTTGAGCTGCGTGGCCGCGATATCTATGTACGTGAAGGCTGCTACTTGTGCCACTCGCAAATGATTCGTCCATTCCGTGATGAAGCGCTGCGTTACGGTCACTACTCGCTGGCTGCCGAGTCCAAGTACGATCACCCATTCCAATGGGGTTCCAAGCGTACTGGTCCTGATCTGGCCCGTGTGGGTGGCAAGTATTCGAATGACTGGCAAACCCAGCATTTGAATGCACCGCGCTCCCTGGTGCCACAATCCGTCATGCCTAACTATCCATGGCTGCTGAAGACGGATCTGGATTACTCGGACATCGAACTGCGCATGAAGGCTTTGCGTACCACCGGCGTGCCTTACTCCCTTACACAAGCTGAATACGAGCGCAATGTGAAGGAATTCGGTGAAGACGTGGCCAAGAGCCTGCATATTCCAGATGCTGAAAAGAATCTGGTCGCGCAAGCCCAACTGGGTAACTACGACACTGATCCAGGCAAGCTGAGCGAAATGGATGCTCTGGTGTCTTACCTCCAGGTGCTGGGCACGATGGTCGACTTCAAGAAATACGACGACGATTACTTCGTTAAATTCCGTTAACAGATTGCAAGAGGCTTCATGATGGAATGGTTAATGTGGTTTACCAAGTTTGAGAATACCAAGCCTGTTTCACTGGTCATTTTCTTTGTCCTGTTCTGCGGTGTGATGGTCTACCTTTACGGTAACCGCTCCCGCGGCGAGAAGCTGGAAAACTTCAAGAACATTCCTCTGCAAGACGATTAGATTTAATTAGGACGAATCATGAGTCAGGACAAAATCAAGACACCGACGACCACAGGACACGTGTGGGACGACGATCTTCAGGAGCTTACCAACCCATTGCCTAACTGGTGGGTTTGGGGTTTCTACATTACGTTTGTATTCACCATTGTGTACTGGTTGTTCTACCCAGCCTGGCCAATTGGTCATACCTATACCAAGGGTATTCCCGGCTGGAACAGCATCACCTATACCGCGACTACGGTCGATGGCAAGGAAGTCGAGAAAACCACACACTGGAACATGCGCTCCAAGTTCATGCATGAAATGAATGAACAGCAAGCCGAACAGAAGAAATGGTTCGACAAGGTGGCGGGGGCTTCGTATGAAGACGTCTCCAAGGATGCTGACCTGATGCAGTTTGTTAACTCGGCCGGTAAAACCTTGTTCTCTGACAACTGCGCACCATGCCACCAGTCGGGTGGTCAGGGTAAGGTAGGCTTCTCGCCCAACCTGACAGACGACCATTGGCAATATGGCGGTACTTATGACCAGATCCACACCACGATTGTGGGCGGTCGCCGTGGTTACATGCCACCGTTCAAGGAAGTACTGAACGACCAGCAGATTACTCAGCTGGCGAATTACGTGTTGAGCCTGTCGGGCGAGCCACATGATGAAACGGCTGCAGCTGCCGGTGCCAATATTTTCAAGGGCGATTCTGCTGCTTGTTACTACTGCCACGGTGCCGATGCCAAAGGCCGTATCGAGCTGGGCTCTGCCAACCTGACTGACAAAATCTGGCTGTGGGCTGATGTGCCTGCTGCCAAGGATGCCGCGGCCAAGCTGGATGCCGTCAAGCACGTGATTTCAGGTGGTCTGGATCGTGGTGTGATGCCAAACTGGGATCACCGCCTGAAGCCAGAACAGATCAAGCTGTTGACCGTATACGTACACGACAGTCTGGGTGGCGGTAAGTAATACGTTTTACCCTAAGTACCATCTGATCGATGCAACTTAATCAAAGGCTCACGCCCTAATGTGGGCCTTTGTCGTTTTTTAGCGGTATTTTCAAAGCGAGTCAGAAACAGCCATGGAAGCAAGCAAAGCCAGTCAGTCTGCCCTCTACGCCAAGCATATTCCCATTTTTACGCGCTCGGTCAAAGGCAAGTACCGCAACTTTAAGACGGCGGTTATGATCGTCGCTTATACTGTTTATTTCATGTTGCCGTGGATGCCGTGGGCGCGTGCCAGCGCTCCCAGCCAGGCATTGCTGTTTGACCTCAGCACGCGCCGTTTTTTCATTTTTGACCTGATCGTCTATCCACAGGACATCTTCTGGCTGGCGATGTTGCTGTTCATTGCCGCCGCTTTGCTTTTCTTTGCCACGGGCCTGATCGGCCGCGCTTGGTGTGGCTATTTCTGCTTTCAGACCTTGTGGACAGACCTTTTCATCATGGTGGAAAAGGCGATTCAGGGGGAACGTCCGGCCCGCTTGCGCTTATACAAGCAGCCCTGGAATGCGGAAAAGATTCTCAAGATAGGCTCGTCACATTTGCTGATGCTGCTGATCTCCTTCTGGACCGCTTTCACCTTTGCGGCCTACTTCAATTACGCGCCCGACTTCCTGATTAATCTCTTCACCGGCCATGCTGCCGATGCTGCCTATATCACTGTGGCCGCATTGACGGTGACGACCTATGTGGCGGCAGGTCTATTGCGTGAAAATATCTGCACCCTGGCTTGTCCGTATGCCCGCTTCCAGGGTGTGATGTATGAGCCCGATACCCTGGCCGTCAGCTACGATGCCAAGCGCGGTGAAGGTCTGGCTGGGCGTACATTGCCGATTGCCGGGTTGAAAACCCGTGAAGAACGTCAGGCCAAGGGCCATGGCGACTGTATTGATTGCGGCTTCTGCGTGCAGGTTTGCCCAACCGGCATTGATATCCGCAATGGCTTGCAATACCAATGCATCTCCTGCGGGCTGTGTATTGATGCCTGCAACAACATCATGGATTCCGTCGGTTATCCGCGTGGCCTGATCCGCTACGATTCTGAGAAAAACCTGGCCGATGCCACCCCGCATGCGCCCCGTCTGGAATGGAAGCGGCTGAAAGTGCTGGGCTATGCCGTCGCTATTGTTGTCATGACCGGCACACTTTTTTACAACATTGGCACCCGTACCAATGTGGAAGTCTCGGTGCAGCAGGTGCGCCAACCCATGTTCATCATGTTGTCTGATGGCAGCTTCCGTAATCGCTACCAGATTCATATCGTGAACAAGACCGAGCATGATGAGACATACCATATCAGTGTCAGCGGAATTCCTGCTGAGTCGCTGGACATGGGCAATATTCCGCAAGTGCATGTGCGGGCGGGTAAAGACCTGACAGTGAATGCCAAGGTAAATCTTGAGCATGAACTGGCCGAGCGGACCAAGACCTTCAATTTCGTGGTCCAGCCGCAAACGGCGGGTGCTGAAACCATCACGCTCCCCACTAATTTCAATAGCAAGTGAGTTAATCCGTGAATTTGTTTGTCTTGCCGCCACTGTCCATGACGGAAACCCTGTTTGGGGGTCTGCTTCTGGCCGCCATGTTGTTTTTTGTCAGCCGCCGCTTGGGCTTACCCAATTTCTGGGCTGGTATCCTGAGTGGCGCCTTGCCGTTCCTGCTTTATCTGGCATATAGCCAGCAACACTGGACTGGCGGCGATGTGTTGGCGATCCACTTTGCGGTTTATCTGGCGAATGCTGGCCTGTTGATGGTGTTTGGCGGCATGCAGCAGAAAAAGCAGAAGCTGCACTGGGCACCGCGGCTCATCATCGGTTTTTTCATCGGCCTGGTGGTGTTGAATGCCGTGCTATTGTCTATTTCCAGCCGTGGTTTGCCGGATAGCATCAGCAGCCTGTTTCTGCCGCATCCTGCCAATGAGACCGTGCATACGGCTTTCCCGGGCCTGATTCCGCATGACCGTAACAAACTTTACGAGCCACATCTGGCGCGGCTGGAGCAGCAGCGTCACTTGGGCTGGAAAATTGGTATCGAAGGATGGGATGCCATGAAAAGCCGGACGCCATCGACCATTACCCTCACGCTGCAAGATGCTCAAGGGGCGGGGGTAGACGGGGCGGAAGTGACCATGGGCTTATGGCGCATGGCCAACAGTCAGGATGATCAGAAGTTTTCCCTCAAAGAGGTGAAGCCAGGGGTTTATCAGACCACCATGACCTTGAATGACTCCGGCAGGTGGATACTGGATCTCTTCATCCAGCGCGGCGAAGATACCTACATCAAGCAGCAAACACTCTATATCGATGGCGATTAAGCTGCGCGTATGACGGACGTGGTGGATTGTTATCATTGCGGCTTGCCCGTCATGACGGGCGAGCGCTATACCCTCGATGTATTGGGCGCCCGGCGTCGATTATGTTGTCATGGTTGCCAGGCGGTGGCGAGCTCGATTGTCGAGAATGGCCTGGAAGACTACTACCGCTACCGCACCGAACTACCCAAAACCGCCGAAGAACTGGTGCCAGATGAGCTGCGCCAGCTTGCCCTGTATGATCACCCCGATGTGCAGAAAAGCTTTGTTCATGATGCTGCCGGCTCACTCAAAGAGGCCGCGCTCATCATCGAAGGCATTACCTGTGCTGCCTGTATCTGGCTGAATGAGCGCCATCTGCAGCAATTGCCTGGCGTGCAGAGTGTGTCGTTCAATTACGCATCGCAACGGGCCAGAATCAGCTGGGACGACGCCAGGATTCATCTAAGCGAAATCCTCGCTGAAATCCGCAAACTGGGTTACCACGCCCACCCCTTCAGTGCGCAGCAGCAGGATGAAGTGCGCCAGCAACAAAAGAAACGCGATTTCCGGCGCCTGGCCGTAGCAGGTCTGTCTGCCGGCCAGGTCATGATGATTGCCGTGGCCTTATATGCCGGGCCTGCTCAGGGGCTGGAGCCTGCCACCGCACAGATTTTGCGCTGGTTTAGCCTGCTGATGAGCGTGCCGGCGATGACGTATGCTGCGTGGCCTTTCTATCGCGCTGCCTGGCGCAGCGTTGCCAATCGCAGCCCGGGCATGGATGTGCCGATCGTCGTCGGGCTTTTGACCGGCTTTGCCGGTAGCATCTGGGCTACCTTGCAAGGGCATGGCGTGGTGTATTACGACACCTTGACCATGCTGATTTTCTTTCTGTTATCCACCCGTTATCTTGAGCGTAATGCCCGGCTGAAATCCATAGAAGCGGCAGAAAATCTGTTGCGGTTGGCACCGGCCATGGCCACGCGTCTTCGCGGACAGGAGCAGGAAGTGGTGCCGGTGGTGGAACTGAAAACCGGCGACCATATCCTGGCGCGTCCGGGTGAATCGGTGGCGGCCGATGGGGTGGTGATTGAGGGCGAAAGCAGTGCCGATGAGTCTTTGCTCAGCGGTGAAAGCAAGCCTGTGCATAAAACCCTGGGAAATATGGTGTATGCCGGCAGTATCAATTATGAAAGCCCGCTGGTCATTGAAGTGACGGGCGTAGGCGAAAATACCATGCTGGCAGGCATTTCCCGTTTGCTGGACCGCGCCCAGGCCGAGAAGCCCAGACTGGCGCATGTGGCTGACCGCGTAGCGGCGTACTTTACGACTGCCTTGTTGCTCGCGGTGATCCTTATCGCCTGGATTTGGTGGCATATCGAGCCTGACCGCACGCTGGATATTGTGCTGGCGGTATTGGTCGTCAGTTGCCCTTGCGCGCTGTCTTTGGCCGCGCCCGCGGCATTTGCGGCGGCTGGCTCGCATCTGGTGAGTCGCGGCGTGCTATTCACCCGTGGACATGCCCTGGAAACCCTGGCACGGGCGACTCATTTTGTATTCGACAAGACCGGCACGCTCACCATGGGCAAGCCTGTGCTGGTGCATACGGAATGCTATGCCGACACGGATACCCAATCTTGCCTGCGCATTGCTGCCAGTCTGGAAAAGAGCTCAGAACATCCTCTGGCGCGCAGTTTCATTGAGGTAATACACGCGCAATCGCTGCTCACGGTGACAGAAAGCTCCAACATTCCAGGGCAAGGCGTTGTCGGTGTTATTGACGGCGAACGCTACACCCTTGGAAATGCCCGCTTGAACCCCGCTGCACATGAGGCGGTGCTGCCGATGAATGACTATCCTGCCGGGGCGACTGTGGTGTGGCTGAGCAATAGCCAGCAACTGCTGGCGGCCTTTGTGCTGGCAGATCAACCACGGCCGGGTGCCGATCTGCTGATACAGCGCCTGCTGAATCAACGTTTGCGGGTGTCGATATTCAGCGGCGACGCTAAAGCATCGGTGGATTATTTTGCCGATGAAATGGGGGTGACCGATAGACGCGCCGAAATGTCGCCACAGATGAAGCTACAGGCTCTGCAAGCCTTGCAGGAGCAGGGTGAATGCGTGGTCATGGTGGGGGATGGCATTAATGATGCTCCCGTCCTGGCGGGTGCCCAGGTATCGATTGCCATGGGCAGCGGCACGCAGATGGCCAGAGCCAGCGGCGATATTGTTTTGCTGACGGAAAACATGCCCGAAATTGAGCATGCCTTACAAACCAGCCGCTTTGGCATACAGATTATCCGGCAGAATTTTGCATGGGCGTTGGCCTACAACCTCGTTGCCTTGCCCTTTGCCGCCAGCGGCTTGCTATCGCCGTGGATGGCCGCCATCGGCATGTCGGTCAGCTCGCTGATCGTGGTCATCAATGCCTTGCGCCTGCGATAGTCGCATTCCATATACGCCTGCCGTATCAATCTCTTAAGCCGAAGTTTGCGCCATTAAGGCGGCGCCCGATCTTAGCAGGAATGATTGCTATTGGTGTTATTGTTACAAAATCCATTAATAAACAATAGGATAGTGAATTTTTCCGGGTGCTTTTTTATGCTTTTTACGTTATCATCCACCCCAATGTCGTGCTTTGCATGATGCAAATTTGGAATGGAGGCTGCTATGAAAGGTGATAAGAAAATAATCGGGATACTGAATGATCTGCTGGCGGGCGAGTTGACCGCTGTCGATCAGTATCTGATCCATGGCGAAATGTATGCCGACTTTGGCTTGCAACAACTGGCCGAAAAAAGCTTGCACGAGTCCGAGCATGAGCGTTCCCATGCACGCGCCATCATTCAGCGCATCCTGTTTCTGGAGGGTAAGCCAAATCTGGAAAAACGCGATCCGCTGAATATCGGCAAATCCATTCCCGACATGCTCAAGGCTGACCTCGCGCTGGAATACCACGTGGTGGGCTCGCTCAAAAAGGCCATGGCCGAATGTGAGAAAGCGCAGGATTATGTCACGCGCGATATGCTGCTGACCCAGCTGGACGATACTGAAATGGATCATGCCTATTGGCTGGAACAGCAATTGCGCCTGATCAACCTGGTCGGCCTGGAAAATTACCTGCAAAGCCAGATGAAGTCATCTGGTGCGGTCTGAGCATTCAAGGAGTAACACATGAAGGGTGACAAAAAGGTTGTTGAAATACTGAACAAGGTACTCAAGAACGAGCTGACCTCGATCAACCAGTATTTTCTGCATGCGCGCATGTTTCGTAACTGGGGCCTGGAAAAGCTCAACGATTACCAGTATAAGCAGTCGATTCGCGTCATGAAGGAAGCCGATAAGGTGATCGAGCGTGTGCTTTTTCTGGAAGGTCTGCCCAATTTGCAGAATCTCGGCAAACTGCTGATCGGCGAAGATGTGGTGGAATGCCTGAATGGGGATCTCAAGTACGAAAAGGACATTCAGCGCCCGTTGCTGATTGAAGCCATCGCCCTGTGTGAAGAGGTGCAGGATTACGTCAGCCGTGATCTGTTGCAGGATTTGCTTGAGCACTGCGAGGAGGCCATTGATTGGCTGGAAACTCAGCAAACGCTGATCGCCGATGTGAGCTTGCCGAATTACCTGCAGGCGCATATCGAATCAGATTAAGTCGCTTAATAAGCACTGAATAAAAAAACCGCAGCCAGTCTGCGGTTTTTTATTGCCCAATAATGTCAGTGACTTGGAACTATATTGACACGACTTGCTCTATGAATGATAATGGTTCTCAATTTATTTAACTGATCTATTTATTAACTTATTAACAGATCCTAAAGTTATTAAAAGATCTCAAAGTCGGCCTGAAAATATATGTATGTATGTGTTTGTCGTGCGGTAACTG
>DATMSO010000039.1:0-27686 GCA_035565335.1 Methylovorus sp. | reverse complement strand
GTCAAAAGGCGGTTTTTTTATTACTACGCAGACTGACTTGCTTAGTGCTTCTTCGGATGCAGCGGCAGCCACACGACTTCACCGGCTTTCATGTCGGGCACGATGAGGTATTTTTCATCTTTGCTGAGGGCAATGTCGGCGGAGGCCTTGAAGCCGTCTTTCAGCAGTTTCACTTCATCGTCGTGTCCCAGTTCAAATACCTTGCCGTTTTTCCAGTCGCTGACATAGATGATGCCGGAGCTGGCATGCACCAGACCATCGCCGCCGCCAAAGCCTTCGGCGAGCTTGGTGAGTTTTTTGGATTTCATGTTGTAGCTGTAGAGAATGCCGGAGGCAAAATCGACCTCGAGCAGCACGTCACCGGTGTCATCCAGCACCAGGCCATTGGGGCTCAAGACTTTTGGATCCTGCTTGCCGTCGATAACCAGCGTGACCTTGCCAGCCTTGTCCAGGCGGTAAATGGCGCCGCCGCTACCGGTGTTGATGTCGCCACTGTCGCTGACATAGAGATTACCCTTGGGGTCAGGCTCAATATCGTTGAGGAATTGCGGGGTAACGGGGAAAGCGGTGGCGGCGGCAAACACTTCCCACTTGCCATCGGGTTTAACTTTCAGCACGCGGGCCTTGTCGGTCACATAAATATCCTGGCCGATGATAGCCAGACCTTTGGGGTCATCCATGCCGGTGGCAAAGACGCTGACTTTGCCATCCGGTGAAATCACGCTGATCTGGCCATCGCCATCTTTGCCGAACTCGCCGATTTCAGAGACAAACACACGGCCATCCTTGGTTTGCAGCACGGATTCCGGCGTTTTGAAGCCGCCGACGGTTTTGCCTTCGTGGGCATGCGCAACAGGCGCGAACAGGACGGATACAGCAAGTACAAGCGGGGTAAGGCGTGGCATGCGGATCATGGATTATCTCCTGGGTGGTTATTGTGGGCTTTTTATGGATGGCAACACGCTCACCATGGAACAGGGGGTGGCGGTTTCATTGGCGGGAACACCGTTTTTGATGGCATCGCCAAACGCGGGGTCAGCCTTCATCTTGGTGACAACTTGCTGCATGGCGAGCTTGTAAGACTGTTCGACCTGATAGGCTGGCACTACATCCAGATAGCCGGTTTTCTGCGATTCGCCGATATAGGTGCCGATGGGCTTGCCGCTACCGGTGTAGGCGCTGGCGATTATGGTGCCGTAGAAAATCTTCATGTGCGGGTTGTAAAACATCTTGGGCTGCAGCTTGACCAGGGTATTGCCCACCAGGTTGCTCTCGCACATACCCACCTTGCCAAATTCGCTCCCCAGCACCTCTTTGGCGACGGTCTCAACTACCGGACCTTGTTCGAACCAGTAATCTTTGTATACATGCCAGAGCTTGATCGGATGCTGGTATTCCTGCGGGTTGATATAGATCAGCATATCAGCAGGCTTGCCGGCCGCTTCATCGGCCAGTGCCATGGTGGTTTGCATGGACAGCAGCCCGGCCAACAGCCATGCGAATACATTAACTTTATGTTTCATGTTGCTTTTCTTTCATTGCTTCATTAAAAACGATTACTTGCCCTGGTAGCGTATGCGGTACACCAGGCCTGAACGGTCATCCGACACATACAAATCCCCATCCGGCCCAACCACGGTATCGACCGGGCGGCCCCAGGCGCTATTGCCCTGCAGCCAGCCGGTAGCAAAGTCAGTGACTTCCCCTGGTTGATTCTGCTTGAATTTCACCCGCACCAGCTTATAGCCTGATGGGTTCACCCGATTCCATGAGCCATGCAAGGCCACGATGGCATCCTGCTGATAATCCCGGGGGAAGGTGCTCTGGTTCAGAAAGGTGATGCCCAGCGGCGTTGAGTGCGCATCAAAGGTAATGACCGGCGGCTGCATGGCCTCACAGAATCCGGAGGGCCCTTCAAAATTGAGGTCAGGCACGCGCTGACCCCAGCAATGTGGCCAGCCATAGTTCTTTCCGGCTTCAATCTGGTTGAGATGCTCGGGCGGAATATCATCATTCACGCGACCGCCGCGCGTCTCCGAACGCATGTCGGCCCCGTTGTTGGTGGCAAACATGGCCTGCGTTTCCGGGTGCCAGGCAAAGCCTTGCGAGTTGCGCAGGCCGGTAGCCCATACTGCAGATTGGGCATGGCGGCCCACCGTCACCAGTGCGCCGGCCGGTTTGCCATCGCCCGTATACCGCAGTATAGCCGCCCGGCTGGGGTCCTGTTCCACACAGACATTGCAGCTGGAACCGACATTCAGATAGAGATAGCCGTCCGGCCCCTGTTTGATGGTTTTGAGCGTATGCCCACCGGTCGCCAACCCGCTGATAATGGGCTGCACCTTGGCAGCAGGCCATTTGCCATCCTTCTGCTCCAGGCGAACTACGCCATCCTGGTTCGCCACCAGGAGCTGATTGTTCACAAACACCAGGCCATTTGGCGCATTCAGCTTGTCTGCCACCACCACGGTTTCATCGGCTTTGCCGTCCTTATCACGATCAGGCAGCATCAGCACCTGACCGCCCATGCCGGTGGTGAGATAAAGATGACCATCAGGGCCGAATGCCATCATGCGCGGTCCGCTGAAATAGCCTTCGCCCGGGTTGATGCGGGCATACACACTCAGGCTGAAACCCGCAGGCAAGCGTACTGCCCCTGAAACATTCGCCGGGACTGGTGCTTCGGCGGCCTGATCGGCATGACTGCTGCCTGAAGCAACCGTCATGATTCCCGCCAACATCATGCAGAATCCGACGATGGGCCGTCGGATGTTCGGCTTGGACATTCACTTACTCCTGTAAAGGCAGGCTGATGGGCTCAAGTCAGCACATCAGACCAGATGTTCTGCGCCCAGTAGCGGGCATAGTCGGCTTCCACTTCGGAAGGAGCATCGGACACGCCGCCACCTTCGGCAGACAGCATGATTTTTTTCGCCTGGTTATAGCGGTACACATTGGCGACATGCATTGCCATATGGTCGGTCACGTAGCTGTAGCAGGTGTTGGCAAACACCGGCGATGTGTCGATGGGCTGCTCGGTCAGTGCTGCCAGCACGGCATTGGCACAGACGCGGGCTTGCGAGGTCGCCATGTGCGCCGACTTGGGCAAGGCCGCCGACACGGCGTCTCCTATGATGTGGACATTTGGAACCACCATAGATTCATAGGTCAGAAAATCCACCTCGCACCAGCGCTGGTCAACATTATTCGCATGCACCAGCTGCGCGGGGATACCGGCGCGTTGCGGGGGGATCACATTCAGCACATCGCCTTTGATGCTGTCGAACTCGGTCATCAGGGTATGGCCTGCCACATCTACTTCCACCACCACGCTGTTAGGCCGGTATTCAATCATGCCGGGATAAAGATCCGCCCAGGCTTTGGTAAACAGGCCTTTTTTGGAGACAATTTCCGGATTAGCATCCAGCACGATAATGCGAGCCTTGGGCTTGTGCTGCTTGAAGTAAAACGCCACCTGGCATACGCGCTCGTAAGGCCCCGGCGGACAACGATAAGGCGCCTTGGGAATGCTCATCACGAACACGCCATCGTCCGGCATGCTTTCCAGCTGGCGGCGCAGGTTCACCGTCTGCTCCCCGGCCTTCCAGGCATGGGGCACCTGCTTGCGTGCGGCTTCGCTTTCCAGCCCGGGTAGGGCATCGTAAATAAAGTCGACACCAGGAGCCAGGATCAGCTTGTCATAGCCAAAATCACTACGCCCCAGTATCAGTTTTTTATGTTCGGGATCAATCGCCACCACCGTGTCCCGCACCCATTGCAAATCATGATTCTTCCTGAGTGCGGCATAGCTGAAGGTAAGCTCATCAATGGTCTTGCTGCCGCCCAGCACCAGATTGCTCAAGGGGCAGGAAACAAACTGCGAGCTGGGCTCCACCACCACCACATCCACTGCGTTGCCGCCCCACAACTTGAGATATTTGGCCGCCGCCGCGCCGGCATAGCCACCACCGACCACGACCACGCGCGGCTTGGGTCTGCCGGCGGCGCGCAACATCGGCGAGCAGCCTGTTAACAGGGCTGCAGCCGAGCTCAGTTTGAGAAAACTGCGTCTATCAATGCTCATGGGAGGGCTCCAGCTTCATGGAAGGGGGCAGCTTGCCGGCGACACGTGGCTGCGTGGAGAAAAATGCTGCCAGCCCGACAATTTCGTCCTCGGTCAGCCCCTTGGCATGGCGCTGCATGACCGTGGCCGTGCGCTCGCCGGAGCGAAAGGCTTTCATCTGGCGGATGAAATACAGGCTATCCAGCCCGGCCAGCACGGGTGTTCCCCCTACGCTGTTGCCATCGGTGCCATGGCACGCGGCGCAGGATGCCGCCAGCACCTGGATATGCGGAGAATATTGTGGGGTTTGCGCAAACGCGCTACCAGAGATACATGCGAGGATTCCCAAGACAGGAATCCGGTAAAAGGCTATCAGTTTCATGGGCTACCAATCGTTGCAGGATTGGGCCAAGCGGCCGGGAAATGCAAAAGAGCGAAGCCTGTTATTGAATACAGGGCTTCGCTCTTGTGATTATAGCGGGTTAACTACCAGCGTTAATGGCATGGCTGGTCAAAAGGCTAGTTACATTGACCTTCGCAACCATCATCCTTGGCGCCTGCAGCTTCCAGCACTTCCACCATTTTGGTGTTGCCGAGGTCACGCACGGCACGCAGGATAGACACACCGCCGCGCATTTTGATATTGACATCCGCACCCTTGGAAACCAGGTATTTAACGACATCGGTATAGCCATCGTATGCCGCCAGGTGCAATGGGGTCATTTTGGTCATGGGGTGCTGGTAGTTCACATCGGCGCCCTGCTCAACCAGATATTTCACGACAGCCAGCTGGCCTTTGTTGGCCGCAATCTGCAACGCGGACCAGGCGAAATATTTGTCGTTGATCTCGACCTTGTGTTCGCTTACGTATTTTTTTACTACTTTGAGCTTGCCGGTACCCAATGCATCGGTGTACTCGACTTGCTCGTCGCCTGTCAGCGCAAAGGCGGAAAACGGGATACAGAGTGCTGCTGCCAACAGGATTGCCTTGATTGTTTTCATGCTGTTCTCTCTCTAATCTTATTATCGTATTTTAATAAACATCCAGGTTCACACATCAACCGATGTACTGATCAACCAATGAACTTGCGTGCATTACGGAACATACGCATCCACGGCCCATCTTCACCCCAGCCATCAGGATGCCACGAGTGCTGCACAGTACGGAAAACACGCTCCGGATGCGGCATCATAATGCTAAAACGCCCATCGCGTGTAGTGAGGCCCGTAATGCCTTGTGGCGAACCATTGGGGTTGAATGGATAGGTTTCCGTCGCACTCCCCGTATTGTCAACGAACCGTATACTGACCAGTTTGTCGGCAAGTACGCTGTTGACCGCACTTTCATCAGAAAATTCCGCAAAACCTTCACCATGTGCCACGGCAATCGGCATGCGGCTTCCCGCCATGCCACTGAAGAATAGCGAAGGCGAATCCAGCACTTCCACCATGGCCACCCGTGCCTCAAACTGCTCGGAACGGTTGCGCACAAAATGCGGCCAATGGCTGGCGCCGGGGATAAGATCGCGCAGATTGCTCATCATCTGGCAGCCATTGCAGATACCCAGTGCGAACGAATCCTGGCGCTGGAAGAAAGCCGAAAACTCATCGTTGGCGCGGCTATTGAACAGAATGGACTTGGCCCAGCCTTCGCCCGCCCCCAGCACATCGCCGTAAGAGAAGCCGCCACAGGCCACCACACCGGCAAAATCCTTGAGGCTGACACGGCCGCTGATGATGTCGCTCATGTGCACATCCACCGACTGGAAACCGGCACGGTCAAATGCTGCCGCCATTTCCACCTGGCCATTAACGCCCTGCTCGCGCAGCACCGCCATGCGCGGACGCACGCCGGTCGCCACATACGGTGCTTCGATCTTGTTCACAATATCAAACGTCAGGTACTGATGCAGACCGGGGTCTTGCACGTCCAGGATACGGTCGTATTCCTGCTGGGCACAGACTGGGTTGTCGCGCAGCTTTTGCATCTGGTAAGTCGTCTCGGACCACATGCGATGCAGATCGGTACGCAACTCGGCAAACACCACTTCGCCGTGCTGGCGGATGATGATGCCGTGATTATTGGTCACCGGCGCACCCAGCACATGGGCGCAACCCTGCAAAGCCTGGTTGAGCTGCTCGGCAATGGTCGATGCCTCGGCGGCAGGCACCTGAATCACAGCGCCCAGCTCTTCGTTGTAAAGCACGCTGATCGCATCACCAGACAGGCCGGTAATATCAACATCGATACCGCAGCGGCCGGCAAATGCCATTTCCACCAGGGTGACAAACAGGCCGCCATCGGAACGGTCATGGTACGCCAGCAGCTTGCCGGCGGCGTTCAAGGCCTGAATCTGCTCGAAGAAAGCCTTCAGCTGTTCCGGTTTATCGAGATCAGGCGCGACATTGTCGGTAGCACCATATACTTGGGCCAGCGCTGAACCGCCCATGCGATTGCGGCCATTGCCCAGATCAATCAGGATCAGCTTGCTGTCGCCCAGATCGGTACGCAGTTGCGGCGTCAAGGTCTGACGCGCATCCGGTGTCGGTGCAAATGCGGTCACCACCAGCGAAATCGGCGCGGTGACGGCTTTTTTGTCGCCGCCCTCTTCCCACACGGTTTTCATGCTCATGGAATCTTTACCCACGGGAATGCTGATACCGAGTTGCGGGCAAAGCTCCATGCCAACGGCACGCACGGTATCAAACAGTGCCGCATCTTCACCAGGGTGACCAGCAGGCGCCATCCAGTTGGCTGAGAGTTTGAGATCCGATAATTGCTCAATGCGGCTGGCGGCAATATTGGTGATGGATTCAGCAATCGCCATGCGTCCGGAAGCCGGCGCATCGATCAGCGCCAGCGGCGCTTTTTCGCCAATGGCAAAGGCTTCGCCACGATAAGTCTCGTAACCCGCCAGCGTTACCGCCACATCGGCCACCGGCACCTGCCATGGGCCCACCATCTGGTCGCGCGCAATCAGGCCGGTCACGGTGCGGTCACCGATGGTAATCAGGAAGGTCTTGTCGGCCACACCAGGCAACCGCAATACGCGCTCGGCGGCTTCTTTCAACGTGACCTTGGCATCAAATGGCTTGAGATCGCGCTCCAGATGCGTCACGGTGCGCGTCATCTTGGGCGGCTTGCCGAGCAGCACGGACAAATCCATGTCTACTGGCTTGTTGTCAAAATGCGTGTCGGCCACCGTGAGGTGACGTTGCTCGGTGGCATGGCCAATCACGGCAAACGGGCAGCGCTCGCGTTCGCAAATCTCGGCAAAGCGCGCGAGGTCTTCCACCGCCACTGCCATGACGTAACGTTCCTGCGCTTCGTTGCTCCACAGTTCACGCGGCGACATGCCGGGCTCTTCGTTATGCACATTGCGCAGCTCAAACAGCGCGCCGACGCCGGCATCGTTCACCAGCTCGGGGAAGGCGTTGGAGATACCACCGGCGCCTACGTCATGAATGCTGAGGATAGGATTGTCATCGCCCAGCTGCCAGCAGCGGTCAATGACTTCCTGCGCACGACGCTCAAGCTCAGGGTTGCCGCGCTGCACGGAATCAAAATCCAGGTTTTCGGTATTGGCACCGGTATCCATGCTGGATGCCGCGCCACCACCCAGGCCGATCAGCATGGCAGGGCCGCCCAGCTGAATCAGGCAAGCACCTGGGGGGATCGGATTCTTCTTGGAATGCTTGGCAGAAATATTACCCACACCGCCCGCCAGCATGATGGGCTTGTGGTAGCCGCGCAGTTCGCCTGCGGCTTCGATTTCCAGAGTACGGAAATAGCCGGCGATATTCGGACGGCCGAATTCATTGTTATAGGCTGCGCCACCCAGCGGGCCATCGATCATGATCTGCAGCGCCGAGGCAATGCGGGATGGCTTGCCATTGTCGGCTTCCCATGGCTGCTTGAAGCCGGGGATATTGAGGTTGGATACCGAGAAGCCTGTCAGGCCAGCCTTGGGCTTGGAGCCAGAGCCGGTCGCGCCTTCATCGCGGATTTCGCCGCCTGCGCCGGTTGCTGCTCCGGCAAAGGGTGAAATCGCCGTTGGGTGATTATGCGTTTCCACCTTCATCAGGAAGTGCATGTCTTCCTCGATGTAGCCATATTCGCCATCGGCTTGCGGGTAAAAACGGCGGGTCGTATCGCCCTGCACGATAGAAGCGTTATCGGAATACGCCACCACGGTATTGCCTGGATTGAGCTGATGGGTATTGCGGATCATGGCAAACAGCGATTTATCCTGTTTTACCCCATCAATCACCCAGTCGGCGTTGAAAATCTTGTGGCGGCAATGTTCGGAATTGGCCTGGGCAAACATCATCAGTTCCACATCGGTCGGGTTACGGCCGATACGGTTGAAGTTCTCTAGCAGGTAATCCACTTCGTCCGGCGACAGCGCCAGGCCCATGTCGCTATTGGCGGCTTCCAGCGCAGGCTTGCCGCCAGCCAGAATATCCACCGTCGACAAAGGTGCCGGCTCAGCAATATGGTAAAGACGGGCAGCCTCTTCCAGGCTTGGGAATACGGCCTCGGTCATGCGGTCATGTATCAGCGTCTTCAGCGCCTGCTTTTCCGCGTCGGTCAGCGGCGAGCCATCGGCCGTAGCGGCATAGTAGGCCACACCGCGCTCCAGGCGCTGCATGGCTTCCAGCCCACAGTGGCGGGCAATATCGGTAGCGCGTGAAGCCCAGGGGGAAATCGTGCCAGGGCGTGGCACCACCAGAAACAATTCACCTTGTGGCTGCTCTTCATGCAGCTTGGGGCCGTAGGTCAGAATTTTCTTCAGGGTGTCCTGCTGCCCTGCCGTCAGCGCTGTTTCAGACCAGGCAAAATGCCAGAATTCGGCATACAGGTGCTGAATACGCGGAGCACTCGCCTTGAGAGCGGTGAGAATTTTATCGAGACGAAAATCGGAGAGTGCTGCACTGCCGCGAAGGCTGATCATTTGAAGGCTGGACATGAATAAATTCAGGACGTTGGCAAAAATGTAATTTTACCAGAAACCGCCGCCTATTCCTCGCCTGTTGGCTGCTAAAATCCGGCGCATCATGACAGCCTTTGAGGAGATCGCCATGCAGCAAGGCATGAGCACGCGCACGCTGGTTTTTGCCGGCATGCTGTTCGCATTTACGTTGTCCGGCTGCGCCAGCCATGCCCCGTCGTCCAGCGCCATGTTGCTGAAGGCACGCTACCAGTTTGCCGATAGCAGCGAAAAAGCGAGCTATTGCCTGCTGCAGCGGCTGGCCGAAAGCTACCCCAACCGCCCCAGCACCGTGGACCAGACCGCGCATGGCTGGGACATACGCCTGCGCACCGATCAGCGCGTACTGCTGGTCATGAGCATGTCGGACATCCAGAGCAATAAAACGCTGGGCGAGCTATTTCTGCCAGAGAAAGATGGTGACCCATCCACCTGGACAAGCCGCATGAGCTCTGCCGCCCAGGCATGTAAAGGCAAACAGGTTTATTAATCCTGCGATGCCATCGCGCAGAGGCAGAAGGCAGGATTGATGGTTTCAGACCCGACGCCTGCCAGGCCTCAATGTTAGGCCTCTTCAGGCCTCAGGGTCGGGCGATACTTGATAGGCGGTGTATTTGGCATTGCTGCCACGCGCCAGTTCGGCGGGATATTTCTTCGCATTGAGCTCGATCTTGGCATTGGCTGCCGCAATCAGGTCGATCCCACACACTTCGGCAATGCGCAGCAGGTAGACAAAGGTATCGGCCAGCTCATGGCCAATCTCGGTTTTGCGCGCCTCATCCATGGTGGCGCTCTCCAGCGGGGTATCCCACTGAAAATGCTCCACCACCTCGGCCGCTTCCACAATCATCGCCATCGCCAGATTCTTGGGCGTATGAAACTGCGCCCAATCGCGCTCAGCGACGAAGGCATTCACGCGGGCACGCAGTTCATCCAGGCTGTCACTCATCGGCAGGCTTCTCCTTGCGATTGCTGCCTGCCACCATGCGGATTTCAAACAAGCGGCATTCCAGCGGGCCATTGAACAGCGGCGTGCGCTTGGAAGGCGCCAGCCGCATCAGCTTGGGCATGCGCAGGTCATTGGTCAGAAAATAGGCATTCCAGCCAGCAAATTTGCGCTTGAGCGCTTCGCCCATCTTGGGGTAAAGCGCGGCCAGCTCCTCATCTTCGCCTATGCGCACGCCATAAGGCGGGTTGGCTACCAGCACGCCGGCTTCGGCGGGCGGCGGCACTTCCACCATATCGGCATGACTGAGCTGCACAGCCTCCAGCAAGCCCGCTTCCTGCAGGTTTTGCTTGCTGACGCGCACGGCGCGCAAATCCTGGTCGCTGCCGTAAATTTTCTGAAACGTCACCGATTTGGCCTGGCTTTGCGCTTGCTGGCGCAGGCTTTTCCATTTGTCTGCGTCAAAATTCTTGAGCTTTTCAAAGCCAAAATGGCGGCGGCTGCCCGGGGCAATCTGCAAAGCCATCATCGCGGCTTCCAGCAAAAAGGTGCCACTACCGCACATGGGGTCCAGCAAGGATGTGCCGGGCTTCCAGCCAGATAATTTGAGGATGCCGGCGGCGAGGTTTTCGCGCAATGGCGCTTCAATACTGGCGCGGCGCAAACCGCGCTGATACAGCGCATGGCCGGAAGTATCGAGGTAATACTGAAAATGCTCGGCGGCCAGATAGGCGTGTATGCGCACATCCGGCTCTTTGGTATCGATATAGGGACGGCTGCCGACGGCCTGGCGGAAGCGGTCACAGACGGCATCCTTGATGCGCAGGGTGGCAAACTCCAGGCTTTTCAGCGGGCATTTGACGCCGGTCACCTTGACCATGAAGTTACGGCCCACATCAAACCATTCAGGCCAGTTGAACTTGAGCGCCGCCTGGTAAAGATCATCCTCGCTGGTGTAATTACCGCGCACCATTTCCAGCAGCACGCGGGTTGCCAGCCGGCTATGCAGGTTGACGCGATAACACACCGCCATGTCGCCGCTGAAAGAAGCGCCGCCATCGGTTACCTGCACGGCGCGCGCGCCTTGTTGCTGCAGCTCTTCGGCCAGCAGGGTTTCCAGCCCGCGTGGGCAGGTGGCAAAAAATTGATGGGTTTTCATTCCGCGGACTCTCTTTCCAGCAGCAAGCGATTGGGGGTATTGGGATTATGGTCGCGCAGGCGCTCGATGAAATCCATGAATTCGATCTTGTATTCAGCTTCCAGCGCACGTGCCCGCTCACGCAGCGAGCTCCAGCGCAGATCCTGTGGTGCGCGTTTGAAGGCAAACACGATGATATTGCCGGGCCGGCCAGTGGGCATCACCAGCACCCGCTGCTGAAAACTCTGCTCGATGCGCTGCAGGTAGACATCAAAATTGCGATCCGAGCCCCAGAGGTTGACCACCAGCATGCCATCCAGCGTCAGTGCTTCAAAGCAGTCATCAAAGAAAGACTGCGTGCAGAGATCTTGCGGGATGCCTCGGCTATCAAAAGCGTCAATCACCAGCACCTGCATGCTGTCAGCATGCTCGGCCACATACACCGCGCCGTCGGCCTGGATGACCTCGAAACGTGCCTCGCCTGAGGGCAGATATTCGTCGTGCGGCACAAAGAAATGGCTGCGCGCCACCTGGATGATGCGCGGGTTGATCTCGATCACCTTGCAGGCAATCTGCGGCAGGTACTGGTAGATGTACTTAGGCACCGAGCCGCCACCAAGGCCGATCATGGCCAGGTTGCGCACCTGCTTGTTGAACAGCAGAAATACCATCATGCCGCGCGTGTATTTCAGCTCCAGGTCATACGGTGCCTTGACCCGCATGGAGCTTTGTACGGTATCCGAGCCCAGATGCAGCGAGCGTACGCCATCGATTTCGCTGACATCCACGCTGTCTTCATGCGTAATGGCCCGGTGTATGCTGCGTGCGATATTGCGACCCATCTTAAACATTTACCACCTCGGCTACAGGGGTCTCCGCGCCTTTGAATCGGGTATCCAGCTCCATCATCAGGGTATCCACATGGCGGATTTCCAGCTTGACGCGTGTACCGGGCGCCAGCTCCGGCAGGCTGTGTACCTTGGTGATGTAAGGCAGGTTATCCAGCCGCACCAGGTTTTCACGCCAGACGGTGGCACCTATCTCCTGAATATTCTCCTGCAGCAGATACTGCAGGCACCAGTAGCGCTCCATGCGTGTCTGGAATTCATTGTAGGCATTGTAGGTCAGGTCAAAATTGCGCATGGCCGACACCAGATCATCACTATTCGGCGGATAGACCGGCGGCTGCATCTGCAGTACCGATATCACCTGGCGCTGGTTGATGAGGTCGACAGCGCGGCGCAGTGGCGAGGTGCTCCAGGCATATTGCCCAACACCCAGCCCCTGATGCGGCTCGGCCTGCGTGGTCATGTAGACCTTGCCACCATTTTGCGCGCGGTAAATACCTGGGATGGCATGTTCTTTCAGCAGCAAACCCCACTGGCTGTTGGCTTCTATCATCAGCTCGGCCACCAGCTTGTCCATGGGTGAGCCACGACGGCGCGCCACAATCTGCACCTTGCCATCGGTGACATAGAAGTTGTAATCCAGCTGCGGGGGCCGGGTGGGATCATATTTGCCGCGGGCTTTTTCCAGCGCTTCGGCCAGGTTGAACAGAAACAGCAGGCGCGCCCAATAAGGATGGCCGCTATCTTCGGCCAGCGTGGTTTCATTGAAATACGGCTCCAGCGCATCATGGCGCAGGTTGTCGACGATGCGCACCCGCTCCACACGGCTTTCACGATGCACGATGCTGAAGTCCGCCGCCACATCCAGATACAGCGACAGCGCCGGGCGCTCATAACCGGCATTCAGGCTGAAGGGATCAATGGCCGCTTCCGGCAGCATGGTGATCTTGTTGCCCGGCATGTAAACCGTGGAAAGACGATGCAGCGCCACGGCATCCAGCGGTGAATCCGGCAGTATGCCCAGCGCTGGCGCGGCAATATGAATGCCGACGCGGGTCAGACCATTACCCAGCGGCGTCACCGACAAGGCATCATCGATTTCGGTCGTGGTGCTGTCATCAATACTGAAGGCCTCTACATCTGCCAGCGGCAAGGCCTCTACCGGCGCCAGCTCTGCAACAGCATCAAAACCGGTACCCTTGGGAAAGTACTCGCGCAGGAATGCGCCCAGATGGTAATCGTGGATGGAATCGATAGCGCCTGCCGCCGCCAGCACCTGCACATGGCCGGTGTGGGTTTCCGCCGCAGCCTGTTCCAGCGCTTTCCACTCCATGCTGTTCTTGTCGGGGTCGTAAAACAGCATGTCGAGCTTGCTGCGAAAATCTTCCGGCAGCACGCCGGACTTGAGCTGCTCGGCAAAGCTGGCGATTTTTTCCGCCTGCAGGCGTTTCTTTTCAATCGCGGCCAGCGCGGCATTCAGCGTATCCGCCGGGGCGGCCTTGTAATGGCCCTTGCCCTTGCGGTAGAAATACACCGGCGCGCTATGCAGCCGTATCGCTACCGCTGCCGATTGTACCGGCGTGGGTTTTTGCCCGTAGTAGTCCTGCGCCAGCGCGTCAAAGGCAAACTCATCCTCGCCACAGCATTCCCACAAAAACGGGATATCCAGTTGCTCAGCCTCGGCATTGGCGGCTTCCATGAAGCCGGACAACGATTGCTCGAACTTCATCAGCACATTGGCGGATTTGATCTTGGAACGCTTGCCGGTGAGGGCCTCGACCTGCAGGGAGCCGGGATTCTCGGTCATGATGGCGGCAACCTTGAAGCCACCATCCTCTTCGTAAAATACATTCATGCTTGTTTGATTCTTTTTCCGCCCTTGTGGGCATGAGGTTGACGTTTCCGGCGTTATCTCTGACACTTGAAGGCTATTTATCGCTTTAAGCCTATGGAAAACGCAGAACAACTGATTCGGGACGCCGGACAACGTCCCACGCCTTCACGTATTGCAGTACTCAATGTGCTGGCGAGCGCGCAACATGCGCTCACCCATCCGGAAATCCTGCAGGCGCTGGGAAGTGAACAATCCTTTGATCGTGTCACGCTCTACCGCGTTCTGGACTGGTTGCTGGAGCATGGTCTGGCGCACGCTATTATGGGGCATGACCGGGCTCGCCGCTTCCAGCACACGCAAAAAAATACGCTGCATCAACATGCGCACTTCAAATGCACCAGCTGCGGCAAGGTATTTTGCCTGGAAGGAGTGCATGCCAGACTGCCTGCGCAAATACCCGCACATTTTACCGTCGATTCCATCGAACTCAACATCAAAGGCTGTTGCGCCGACTGCCAGACCGCGCAAGCCTGATCGTCCACGCCTGCACCAACACGCATACAGGCCTCGCCCACTGGTCGGTCACCAGCTTTTGCCTGCACTCACCCCTTCTTTAGGTTTCTCCTCTTTCTTACTGTGTTTTTTTCATAAGCACGCTTAAACGCTGCAGATAATTCATCGATAAGCCATCGGGCAGAGCTGCGCCCTATAAATGCAACTTGGTTGCATTTTTTCCCATCCGGCATTAGCATGCACGAATTCGCAACATTGTTGCAAATCCATACGCCTGGTGTTCACTATGTCCCATACCCTGACATTGCAACAACTATTAGCCATGCCCGCCAGTGATTACATGAACAGCGCGCAGCTGGCCTACTTCACCCGCTTGCTGCAAGCGCTCAAGGCAGAAATCAGCGCGAACGCCGCCCATACCGGCGAACTCCTGCGCGAGACCGAAGATGCCGCCGACCCGGCAGACCGTGCCACGCAGGAAGAAGTGCGCACGCTGGAACTGCGTGCCCGCGATCGCGAACGCAAGCTGTTGAAAAAAATCCATGGCGCCCTGCGCCGTATTGAGGATGGCAGCTATGGCTATTGCGAAGAAACCGGCGAAGCCATCGGCCTGGCACGGTTGCTGGCCCGCCCGACCGCCACGCTGTGTGTTGAAGCGCAGGAAAGACACGAACGCCGTGAACGCCAGTTCGGCCATTAATCTCCCCGCCCTCTTGATGAGTGAAAGAACCTACATGAAAAAACTTCCCGTGACCGTACTTTCCGGCTTTCTCGGTGCCGGCAAAACCACCCTGCTCAACCATATCCTGAACAATCGCGAAGGTCGCCGCGTCGCGGTCATCGTCAACGATATGTCCGAGGTCAACATCGACGCCCGTCTGGTGCGGGAAGGCGGCGCAGCTTTATCCCGCGCCGAGGAGAAGCTGGTGGAAATGAGCAACGGCTGCATCTGCTGCACCCTGCGCGAAGACCTGCTGGTGGAAATCCGCCGCCTGGCAGAGGAAGACCGCTTTGATTACCTGCTGATTGAGTCCACCGGCATCTCCGAACCTTTACCCGTCGCCGAAACCTTTACCTTCCGCGATGAAAACGAGATCAGCCTGTCCGATGTATCGCGCCTGGACACCATGGTAACGGTGGTCGACGGTTACCATTTCCTGCGCGACTACAGTTCGCGTGATTTTCTGGCAGATCGCGGCGAAACCATGGGGGAAGAAGATACACGCACAGTGGTTGATCTGCTGATTGAGCAGGTGGAGTTTTGCGATGTGCTGGTATTAAACAAGACCGATCTGATGACCGCCGCCGAGATAGGCCAACTGGAAGGCATACTCAAGACCCTGAACCCGCGTGCCGACATCGTGCACAGTCATTTTGGCAAGGTGCCGCTGGAGCGTGTGCTGAATACCGGCCGCTTTGACTTTGAAGCCGCGCAGGATGCCCCAGGCTGGCTTAAGGAGCTGCGTGGCGAACACGTGCCCGAAACCGAGGAATATGGCATTACCAGCTTTGTGTATCGCGCGCGCAAACCATTTCATCCAGAGCGTTTGTGGGCCTGGCTGGGGCAGGAATGGCCGGGCGTGGTCCGCTCCAAAGGCCATTTCTGGCTGGCGAGCCGCCCGGATTTCTGCGCCAACTGGTCGCAAGCCGGCGCCATCTCGCGCAATGAACTGGCCGGCATGTGGTGGGCCGCCACGCCCAAAGATTACTGGCCGCAGGATGAAGAGTCGCTGGCCATGATCAATAGCCGCTGGCAGGAACCCTGGGGCGACCGCCAGCAGGAGCTGGTGCTGATCGGCATGCACATGGACGAAGCGGCGATACGCGCGGGATTTGATGCCTGCCTGCTGACGGAGGATGAAGTGGCGTTGGGCGTCACTGGCTGGCGCACGCTGCCTGACCCTTTTCCAGCCTGGCATGCCGTCCATGAACTGGAGCAGGATGCGGCCTGAGGCGTTTTTGCACGCGCATCTTCTGTGGCCTATGTTCTGCGGCTACAATAGAACTTGAGCAATTTTGTCAGGTCATGCATTAGCATGGCCTGACGTCATGCCCGTCAACGAACAAACATCCTCATTCTTAAACATCGCCTTTTGGCCCCAGCAACAGGTTATCCATGAGCCACGATCCCCGCATTCCCGTCACCCTGCTTACCGGCTTTCTTGGTAGCGGCAAAACCACGCTGCTGAACAAGCTGCTTAATAACCCCGGCATGAAAGATACGGCGGTGGTGATCAATGAACTGGGCGAAGCCGGGCTGGACCATATCCTGGCGCGCACGGTGGAAAGCGAACATGTGGCCGATAATACGGTGCTGCTGAGCTCGGGCTGCCTGTGCTGCACGCTGACCAATGAGCTGGCCGACACACTGCGCGATCTTTTCTTCAAGCGCGCTCTCTCGGCTATCCCCGAATTCAAACGCCTGGTGATTGAAACCACTGGCATGGCCGACCCCGGCCCTATTCTGGCTAACCTGATGAACGAACCGGTCATCAGCTCGACCTATCGGCTGGATGCCGTGGTGGTGACCATTGATAGCCAATATGGCCTGCAACAGATAGAAAAGCATGGCGAAGCCCGCAAACAGGCGGCGGTGGCCGATGTGCTGCTGCTCACCAAATCCGACCTTGCCAGCCCGGAGCAACAGGAAGCGCTGGCGGCGACGCTGGCCGAACTCAACCCCGGCGCAACGCAGCACATGATCAGCCACGGTGAGATTGACCCCCTGCATCTGATCGATGTCGGCCTGTTCAGCCAGGATGGCAAACAGGCGCAACCGCAGCGCTGGCTGCGCGCACCTACGCGATCAAAAGCCGGCCGCGGCACCTTGCCACAGGCCGTGCACGACGACGAGATTGTCAGCTTCACCGTCACCCTGCCCAAACCGCTGACCTGGGATCAACTGGAACCGGTGCTGAAATGGTTATGCGCCACTTTTGGCGAACAGCTGCTGCGCCTTAAGGGCATTATCCACGCCGAAGACCAGCCAGCGCCGATTGCCGTGCATGCCGTGCAACATACGCTTTATCCGCCCACGCTGCTGGAAGGTTGGGATGAAGACGAGCCGCTGACGCGCATTGTTTTCATCGGCAAAGGCGTTGATGAGCTACGCGTGCGCGATGCCCTGATGCAGTTGTAATGCTCGCGGCGCGACGCATTGCGCGCTAGGCGAAAAGCCCAAGCCATCCGCACACTGCGCCGCATGTGAATTGACTGGTCAGCTGCCTCTGCAAAACAGTATCAGCAACGCCAGATTTTTCTGCCACCCCCATTGGAAAATGCCTGCGCGAATATGACATTTTCGTGAACGATAAGCCTGCAAGCCGCTCCAATCCGCATATTCGATTTTCCATGGACAAAGCTTTGCTGCTCAAAGGCTTGTCACGTCACGAAAACGTGCTATATTCCGCTCCTTTCGCCATCTCGGGCAGCCTTCGGAGGCCTATATGAAGTTCAGATTCCCTGTCGTCATCATTGATGAAGACTTTCGCTCGGAGAACTCCTCCGGTCTCGGCATACGTGTGCTGGCCAAAGCCATCGAAGAAGAAGGCTTTGAAGTGCTGGGCGTGACCAGTTATGGTGACCTGACCTCGTTCGCACAGCAGCAGAGCCGTGCCTCCGCATTCATTCTGTCTATCGACGATGAAGAGTTTGTCGAAGAGAAGCCCGAAGCGCTGGATAACCTGCGCAAATTCGTCGATGAAATTCGCTACCGCAATGAGGAAATCCCGATTTTCCTGCATGGCGAAACCCGTACCAGCCGCCATATCCCTAACGAGATCCTGCGCGAGCTCAACGGCTTCATCCACATGTTTGAAGATACCCCGGAATTCGTCGCGCGCTACATCGTGCGTGAAGCCCGTACCTATCTCGACAGCCTGCCACCGCCTTTCTTCCGCGCGCTGACACATTATGCGGCGGATGGCTCCTATTCCTGGCATTGCCCGGGGCACTCGGGTGGCGTGGCCTTCCTGAAATCCCCCGTCGGCCAGATGTTCCACCAGTTTTTTGGCGAAAACATGCTGCGCGCCGACGTCTGCAATGCCGTGGACGAGCTGGGCCAGCTGCTGGACCATACCGGCCCGGTCGCAGCTTCTGAACGCAATGCGGCCCGCATCTACAATTGCGATCACCTGTATTTCGTCACCAACGGCACCTCCACCTCGAACAAGATCGTGTGGAACTCCACCGTGGCCCCTGGCGATATCGTGGTGGTGGATCGCAACTGCCACAAATCGGTCCTGCACTCCATTATCATGACCGGCGCTGTGCCTGTATTCCTGATGCCGACGCGCAATCACTTCGGCATTATCGGGCCGATTCCCAAAGAGGAATTCGCTTGGGAAAATATCCAGAAAAAGATTGAAGCCAACCCGTTTGCCACCGACAAGAATGCCAAACCGCGCGTGCTGACGATTACGCAGTCCACCTACGATGGCGTGCTGTACAACGTGGAAGAAATCAAGGAAATGCTGGATGGCAAGATCGACACCCTGCATTTTGACGAAGCCTGGCTGCCTCACGCCACCTTCCATGATTTTTACGGTGATTACCATGCGATAGGCGCCGACCGTCCGCGCTGCAAGGACTCGATGGTGTTCTCCACCCAGTCCACGCACAAACTGCTGGCGGGCCTGAGCCAGGCCTCGCAGATTCTGGTGCAGGATGCAGAAGACAATCGCCTCGACCGCGATGTATTCAATGAAGCCTATCTGATGCACACCTCTACCAGCCCGCAATATTCGATTATTGCCAGCTGCGACGTGGCAGCGGCCATGATGGAAGCCCCGGGCGGCAAAGCCCTGGTGGAAGAGTCCATCATGGAAGCCCTGGATTTCCGTCGTGCCATGCGTAAGGTGGACGAGGAATGGGGCAGCGACTGGTGGTTCAAGGTCTGGGGCCCGGACGATTTGTCCGAAGAAGGCATTGAAGAGCGCGAAGCCTGGATGCTGAAAGCCGGCGAACGCTGGCATGGTTTTGGCAATCTGGCCGAAGGTTTCAACATGCTGGACCCGATCAAGGCCACCATCATCACGCCTGGGCTGGATGTGGATGGCTCGTTCTCGGAAGAGTTCGGCATTCCCGCCGCCATCGTGACCAAGTACTTGGCCGAGCATGGCGTGATCGTGGAAAAAACCGGTCTTTATTCCTTCTTCATCATGTTCACCATCGGCATCACCAAAGGCCGCTGGAACACCATGGTCGCCGCCTTGCAGCAGTTCAAGGATGATTACGACAAGAACCAGCCGCTATGGAAAGTGCTGCCGGAATTCGTCGCCAAGCAGCCGCGCTATGAGCGTATCGGGCTCAAGGATCTGTGCACGCAGATTCACGAGGTCTACCGCGCCAATGATGTGGCACGCCTGACCACGGAAATGTATCTGTCCAACATGATTCCGGCCATGAAGCCGACCGATGCATTTGCCCGCATGGCGCACCGCAAGATAGACCGTGTGCAAATTGATGAGCTGGAAGGTCGCATCACGGCCGTGTTGCTGACGCCTTACCCGCCAGGTATTCCCTTGCTGATTCCGGGTGAGCAGTTCAATGCGATCATCGTGAACTATCTGCGTTTTGCCCGCGATTTCAATGAGCGCTTCCCCGGCTTTGAAACCGATGTGCACGGCCTGGTAAAACAGGTGGTGGATGGCAAAGCGTATTACTACGTGGATTGCGTCGCTGCTTGATCAATCCCATGAGGCGCTGACTGTTCTGGTGGGCGCCTCATGCAACACATCAACTTCGCCTGACACATCAGGCGCGCCCTCAAGACTACCTGCAATCCAGTTTATGTGGTTTTTACTGGCTGGTACTGTCTGCCGCAAGCTTGGCTTGCAGGGCTTGAGCAATGCATAGGGAGACATAGACCCAATCCCCCCGTAGCTGTTGGCGAAACAGCCTGAAAGTGGGATACCAGGGGCTATCATCCCGGGCTATCATCCAGCGCCAGTCAGCCATGTAATGCGGCAGCATGAGCCAGCAAGGCTTGCCAAGCGCCCCCGCCAGATGAGCTACAGCGGTATCCACCGAAATGACCAGATCAAGACCTGTGATCACGGCCGCCGTATCGGCAAAATCCACCATCACTTCGGGCAAGTCCTTCATGCCAATAGCCGTGGCACTAGCTTCACTCGCTGGGGTTTGCTGCAGACGAATGAAATTTACTTCAGGAATCTTACTCAATGGAGCCAATACATTCAGCGAGGAGAGCGATCGATCAGTGTCATTTTCAAACTGGGGATTACCCTGCCAGACCAAGCCTACTCGCAAGCCGCCGACGGGTAATAATGCCTGCCATTGCGCGATGAGATCCTCATCCACCCGCAAGTAAGGTGTATCTGCCGGAATATTATCAATCCGTGTGCCGAACAATCCCGGCAGGCTAAGGAGTGGACACCAGTAGTCGCATGCCACCCTGCAGGCGTTTGTCCAAACATGCTCGTATACCTGCTGCATGGCAAACAGGCGCTCCAGGGCTGGAGGGCAGACAATATGCAAACGCACCGACCATTGCTGCTGCAGCAAAATGGCGTAGCGGCAAAACTGCAACGCATCGCCATGCCCACCTTCGCATACAAGCAAAAGGGTTTTACCGCTGAGAGGTTCTCCTTTCCAGCGAGGGGCGTCGATAAATCCCGCTTGGGGGGGCATAGTCCGCGCTTCAAGGCAGAACCAGCCCTCTTCAAAACGGCCTTGCCTCAGCAGCAAATAACTCAGGTTGAATCGCGCTTTGCGATAATCCGGATTGAGTATCAATGCCTGGCGATGACAACGCTCTGCTTCGTAATCACGCTGCAGAGCCGTATATAGAATTCCCAGGTTGGTCCATGGTGCTGACTGATCAGGATGCTGCTGGATGGCTTGCTGGTAAATGGCCTCAACTTCATCAAAGCGACTCTGACTTTGCAACATGACGCCCAGATTAAGCGCTGCATTCAGTAACGAAGGTACCAGTTCCATGGAGCGTCGATAGGCCACTTCCGCTGCATCTGGGTAGCCGCGTTGTTCCAGCACATATCCAAGATTGCAATAGGCTTCGGCATAATCGGGATCATTTTGCAGCGCGTGGCGCAAGGCTTGCTCAGCCTCTTGCCAATGCTTGATACGCATGTACGCCAGGGCCTGCGCAAACCAGGCGGTGGGCTCAGCCTGTGACTTGTTCTCTGTTTCGGTCATATTTTCAGCCACCATGTTTCATCATCCGTGATTACACCTGGATCAAGCGATCGTATGTCAGGTACCGATAAATGAGATGGTTCACACTGACATGGCGTTCTTCAGCTACCAGTTTCCACTGGGCATAATCAATGGCCGGAAAAAAAGCGTCGCCAGAAAAACTGGCCTCAATTTCAGTGATATAAAGTCTGTCTGCCTGCCCCAGCCCCTCACGGTATAGTTCCGCTCCTCCAATCAGGAACACTTCCTCATCTCCTGCAGACTGCGAAATGGCATTTTGCAAGGAGCTCGCGATCAATGCGCCTTCAACACGATAATCAGGATTGCGCGTGACGATGACGGTAGTGCGTCCGGGGAGCAAGCGGTTTAGCGACTCATAGGTTTTTCGGCCCATGATGATATGATGGCCCATGGTCAGAGCGCGAAAACGCTTGAGGTCTTCGGGCAAATGCCAGGGCAGGGTATTATTGACCCCGATAACGCCATCATGCGCGATGGCTACGATAAGAGAGAGTTTAGGCATGACTTCTATTATACTGCCCGCCCTTTGAATCCTGAATGGCAACGGACACACAGGGTCACATTCGCCTCATTTGTAAAATCGCCGGTCTAAAATGGCGGAAAACTCAGGCCGGCAAGCCATGGCCTTGATATTTGGAGATTTGATTAGTTGCGCATTGCTTATCCTCGATCATTTTTGAAATTGTTGCTGTTTGGTTTTGCACTCACCATGCTGCCCTTGCTGTTTGCTTTCGGCAATGCGGCGGTTTACTTGGACAGACTCGCGGATAAAAGCCGCACCACCGTCGCTCAATCGGTGCAGGCGACGCGCGCCAGCCGGGCGATTGCCGAACAGCTGATGCTGATGGAGCGCAGCGCACGTCAGTATTTTGTGCTGCATGATGTGCAATTGCTGGTGAACTTCACCCGTGCGCACGAGCAGTTTGCCGAGGCCATCGACGAGCTGAGCAAACTCAGCATCTCGGCCAGCCAGGCAGACGCACTGAAAGCCATCAACCAGCAGGAAGACAAGCTCTACGACACCGTGGTGCAATTGCAACCCACCCCGGAAACCGCCAAAGCCGCGATTGCCGAATTTCTGGATTTATCCGAGCAGGCCCAGAATATCCTGCGGGAAAACAATCGCCTGATTGACCGCGAATCCGCGATTCTCGCCCGCACAGCCGAACAAACGCAGGAAATGCTGATCAGCCAGACCATGACGCTGATTCCGGTGGCGCTGCTAGTTGCCGCCGTGATCACATTCCTGGTTGCACAGCCGATAAAACGCATGGATGCGGCTATCCGTCGCCTTGGGGAAGGCAAATACGATGAACCCATCAGTATCGACGGGCCAGGCGACCTGCATACCCTCGGCATACGCCTCGATTGGCTGCGCGCGCAGCTCGATGAACTCAATCAGCAAAAGCAACGCTTCCTCCGTCATGTATCCCATGAGCTGAAAACCCCGCTGACGGCCATTCGGGAAGGCAGCGAATTGCTGAGCGATGAGATCGGCGGAGCGCTAAGTCCGCAGCAGAAAGAGATCGCCAATATTCTGCGCGAAAGCAGCATGCGCCTGCAGAAAATGATAGAAAACCTGCTGAATTATTCGGCGGTGCAATACCAGAAACCCCAGCTGCAATTAAGCGGTTTTGACTTCCCCACTCTGCTGGAAAACGTGCTGAATGCCTACGCCTTGACCATGAGCAGCAAGCAGATCACCATCGAGCGCGATTGCGAAACCGTGCACCTGAAGGCGGATGCGGAAAAGGTCGCCACTATTGTCGACAATCTGATTTCCAATGCCATCAAGTACACGCCAAAATCCGGCACCATCCGCTTGCGCACCCGTCAAACTGATGACAGTCTGGTGTTTGAAGTCCATGATGGCGGCCCGGGCGTCATGGCGGCGGACAAGGCCAAACTGTTTGATCCTTTTTACAAAGGGAACGGCGTCTATGAAAGTCTGGTCAGTGGCAGTGGGCTAGGCTTGTCGATTGCCAAAGAATATGTCGATGCGCACGGTGGCGAAATCATGCTATTGCCATCGGAACATGGCGCCCACTTTCAGGTGCGCCTGCCGCTGCATCCGGCCAATCAGGCCGCTTAGCATACCCACCCTGCCCTTACTGCCGTCCTTCATGGCATGTCAGCAATATGCCCCGCCGCCGCGCGGTCAGGCATATCGGCATTAATATGAATTTTTAGGAGAATATTCCATGAAGACCACCATCCCCCATGCGGGCCTGGCCCGATTATCCGTACCCCTGATCGTGGCGTTGCTGTTGAATGCCTGCGCCCAGGTGGCTGCCAAACCGCCGGCATCGACTACTGAGCCTGCATCGACCCATCATGAACATAGCGGCAAACCTGAGGTCAGAGCAGAAACACCGGTCGTCAGCAATAATGCCTTGCTGGAATACGCGCAGTATTTTTCGGACTTGCCCGCCGATACCCAGAAAAAAGAAGTGGCGATTCTGAGCATCACAAATAGCAAGGAAAAACTGCCGGTGCTGACCCGCAGCAAGCTCGCGATTGCCTATGCCCTGCCCAACAGTAAAACGCGGGATTCGCAGAAGGCCCAAATCTTGCTGGATGAATTATTGACCGAGAAAACGCTGTCTGCCGATGAAAAGAATCTCTTTGGCGTGTTGCGCGATTTTGTCGGTGAAAACCTCCGGCTGCTGGGCCGTCTGCGCGATGAGCAAAAGCGCGCAGACACAGCGCAAACCGGCATGATGAACCTGCAGAAAAAACTGGACGACCTCAAGGATATTGAAAAAACCATGATAGACCGTGACCAAGGACCGAAAAAATGAGTGGTTTGGCTTTATCGCCCGTGACTGGCCGCAAGATTCTGGCGGTAGACGACGATCCCGACATTCTTAAACTGCTGGAAATGCGCCTGGTAGCCGCTGGCTATCAGGTGGTCACCGCCGCCAATGGCGAAGAGGCCCTGGCGCATATCGGCGTCAGCCGACCCGCCCTCGTCATCAGCGATTTACGCATGCCGCGCATGGATGGCCTGGCCTTGTTTGACGCCATTCACCAGGCCGACCCTGCGCTGCCCGTTATTCTTCTGACGGCACATGGCTCCATCCCGGAAGCGGTAGATGCGACACGCCGCGGGGTTTTCGGCTTTCTGACCAAGCCGTTTGACAGCAAATCGCTGTTGCAACAGGTGGAAGCCGCATTACGCCTTACCGCCGGGGCGCATGTCACCGCCGACAGTACGGAAGACCAGAGCTGGCGCGAGGCCATCATCACGCGCAGCCCGCACATGGAAAACCTGCTGAGCCAGGCCAAGCTGATGGCTATGTCCGACGCCAGCGTGTTTATTCAGGGCGACAGCGGTACCGGCAAGGAATTGCTGGCACGCGCCATACACAAAGCCAGTCCACGCAACCGTCGTCCGTTCGTGGCGATCAACTGCGGCGCGATTCCCGAGGCTCTGCTGGAGTCGGAGCTGTTTGGCCATACCAAAGGCGCGTTTACTGGTGCGGTGAGAGATAACAAAGGCCTGTTCCAGAGCGCAGAAGGCGGCACTATTTTCCTGGATGAAATCGGCGACATGCCCATGCCGCTGCAGGTAAAGCTGCTGCGCGCTCTGCAGGAGCGTGTCATCCGGCCGGTGGGCGCCAATAGCTCGATTGCCGTGGACGTACGCATTATTTCCGCCACCCATAAAAATCTGGCCGAAGAAATGAAAGCCGGACGCTTCCGCGAAGACTTGTACTACCGTATCAATGTGGTATCGCTGGATATTCCGTCTCTGGCCGGCCGGCGCGAAGACATTCCGCTCCTGGCCAATAATTTCCTGCATGCCCTCAGCACCAAGTACGGCAAAAACCTCAACGGCTTTTCACCCGATGCCATGGAACTGCTGATCGCAGCCCCATGGCCAGGCAATGTACGTCAGCTGCAGAACATTGTGGAACAGACCGTGGTGCTCTCCACTACGCCGCTGGTGTCGACCTCTCTGGTTCAAAAAGCCTTGCAGGATGATATCGGCGGTATTGTGCCGTTTGAGATTGCCCGCAAGAATTTCGAGCGGGATTACCTGATCAAACTGCTGAAAGCCACCAATGGTGGCGTTACCCAGGCGGCCAGACTGGCGCAACGCAATCGCACCGAGTTCTACAAGCTGTTGCAACGTCATCAATTGACCCCGGCGTTGTTCAAAGACGACACCAGCGGTCAGGCTGCCTAGTTTTCGCGACACCCATTCCCATTTAAATTCAGATAGTTACAAAAACACCCCGCAGCAGCGTCGTCATTCAGCGACGATTCTGCGGGGTGCCAGAATCCGCAAAATCTCCATACTCCACTGATTTATAACAACATTTTCATGTTGGCACGCTCCCTGCTATATCTCATGTGTGCAATATCAACATACCAACATGAAAAACCAGCCACATACTTTGATTCTGAAAACCGCAGCCCTGACGCTCAGTCTGGCGCTGGGCGCTTACAGTGCCACTGGAGTAACGGCCAACGCAGATCGTCCGGTCATGCAGCCATTTGCCAGCGCCTTCAGCAAGCTGGATGCTAATCAGGATCATCGCCTTAACCACGACGAAGCCGTTCAGGATCAGGACCTCGCCCAGTATTTTGAAAATGCGGATCTCGACCGCAATGGCAGCTTGAGCGAACAGGAGTTCGAACAATTCAAGCAGGCCGCGCAGCAGGCGCGCATGGAAGCCTTTCTGGATGATACGGAAGTGACCGAAAAGATACGCGATGAACTTGTCCATGACAGCCACACCAGGACGCTGAATATCAGCGTGGAAACCTACAAGGGCGAAGTCATCTTGAGCGGGTTTGTCGAAACCGATCAGCAAGCGCATCGTGCGGTGGAGATCGCCTCCTCCGTGCAGGGCGTGCAAGTGGTTAAAAACAGTTTGGTTGTTAAGGGGTAAATAACATGCGTAAAAACAAAATGAACAGATTGACTCACAGCTGCGCTGCCCTGCTGATGGCATGCGCCTTTACCACTTCCGCCCAGGCCGATGGCTTCATGGACGTGAATGGCACCTCAATACTGGGCGGTGCCCTGGGTGGTGGTGCCGGCGCCATGGTCGGTTCATCCATTGGTGGGCGGGATGGCGCCATCATAGGCGGTGCGATTGGCGCTGCTGCAGGCGTGGCTATTGCCTCACAAACTCCGCGTTACCGTGCTGAGCCGCCACGCTATCGCCCAGCACCCCAGGTTTATTATGCGCCTGCCCCTCGTGTGTACTACCAGCCAGCACCTCGCGGCTATGTGGTTTACGAGCGGGATTGGCGTGGCCCACATCGCCATGGCCACGATCATGAGGGCTATTACCGCTATGGACATCCAGGTTACGGATACTAAGGGAGGGCATTAACCATGAAAAATCCAAATCCACGCAAAACGCATCCACTGGTTCTCGTTGCTGCCGTTGCACTGACGATCTTCAGCTTGCTGGGTAGCGCAGCGATTACCGGTTTGATTCCAGTGCATTCCGAAAAACAGGATGCGGCGCAAAGCCTGACTGATGGCCGTCATAATGACGCGGCCATTGCCAAGCCCCAGGCCGCTGCTGCGCCGATTCTCGATCAGCATTCTTCAGCTTGCAGCAGCTGTGGCACCATTATTTCGATACGTACGGTCGAAGGCGAAGCCCTAAGCTCGCCACTGCAGAAACCAACCCTGCAGACCCGCGAACCGCAGAAACTGACTGCGTACATCATCCAGGTACGCATGGTCGATGGCGTTACGCACACCATCACGCAGTATGACCGCCCGAAGATTGCTGTTGGCGAGCAAGTGCGCCTCAGCGCAGGACATGAGCTTAACGCTTAACCGTTTCCCCGTGGCGGGCCTCTAATCCCCGAGGAGGTCCGCCTTTTTTCTTCCCCCGCTGCCTGGAAACAGGCAATAAAAAACGCCCTCACGGGCGTTTTTTATTTCAGGCGACTCCTTGCATGGCCTGATGCCTCGTTATTCATCTGTATGGCTCTGCCCCGCTGCTAAAGCTGTTCAACGCTCAACCACCCGTTACAAATGACGGCTTGCTGGTAGAATCCCAAGCGGCATTGCCCAAACTCTATCGTCATTAAAAAAACAAGCAGTCGACCACCGACTTGATAAGGAAGAATTTTGATTTCACCCCTCCCCCACTCTGCAAGCTCGCCCCCTGCCTGCGACAA
>DATMSO010000038.1:0-23775 GCA_035565335.1 Methylovorus sp. | reverse complement strand
GCTGGGGGTTACAGGTTCGATTCCTGTCGGGCAGGCCATGATACTGATCCCCCAGTTTCAATGGTGGCTGTAGCTCAGTTGGTAGAGCCCTGGATTGTGATTCCAGTTGTCGTGGGTTCGAGCCCCATCAGCCACCCCATTCATTTCCTTGTTTAATCTCCACTTCATACCTTGAATTGATCAAGCCACCAGTGAGCTTAGCCTGATTCTGTGAGCTTTTTTAGCGCTTGCTGAATGCTATCCTGACTTTCTGGCCTTACCTCTCTTGTTATTTCCTTACCATCGCGTAAAAAAATCAATGTTGGCCATAGTTTGACGCCAAAGCTACGTCCAAGACGGCGTCCTTTTCCATCCTCTATCCTGAAATAGGTTAGCTGTAGATTGGCTTGTATCAGGGCGTCTACCCATGCCCGGCTTCGCTGACAATATCCACAATGTGCAGCGCCGAACTCAATCAATGCCAGACCTGAAAGCTGGTCAATGTCTGCACGTGTGGGGTCTGGTGGAGGATTCATGATGAGGTGCCTGAGATTGTGTGCATGTTCATGCTGGCTTGATATCGTAAACGAGTTATTCCAAGAATAATGAAAAAATTAGGGCGATCTTTGGGCATGGTAATGTCGTTCTGATGCATTACTGCTGGTACAACACGCGGGGCAGTGTATGGATATGCGGCATTGATGCTGCAAGTCTTAGTGGTTATAGTAACGTCATGAAAAATAAAAATTCTTTAATTTAAGCTGTGGTAAGGGGGTGCCATGACTACAGCTCGTCCCGTTCTCATTATTGTTGATGATGATCCGCTGATCACCGATACATTGCATTTTGTATTAGGTAAATCGTTTGATGTCTTTGTCGCCGCCTCTCGCTCGCAAGCGCAAAGTGTCCTGCGGCAGTTGAGTGATCCGCCCTCGCTAGCGCTGGTGGATCTTGGCCTGCCGCCCTTACCACAAAAGCCGGATGAGGGATTTCAGTTGATTTCCGAATTGCTGGCGCATTCGCCCACCATGAAGATTCTGGTGCTGTCGGGTCAGAACGAGGCGTTTAATGTCAAACACGCCCTGACGCTGGGAGCCTTCGATTTTATTCCCAAGCCATGCGATGTAGAGCGGCTGCAAACTATCTTGCTTAATGCCCTGCAATTGCAGCATGCTGAAAAGAGCGAAGAAGCATTAATCAACAACACCTCCTTGCCAGGTTTGCTGGGAGAGAGTGCCCCCATTCAGACCTTGCGCACCCAGATTTCTCAATTTGCCGATGCTCCTTTTCCCGTGTTGATTGAAGGCGAGTCGGGCAGCGGCAAGGAACTGGTGGCCACTAGCCTGCATCGCCTGAGCAAGCGCGCGAACGCTCCTTATCTTTCCATCAATTGCGCTGCTATTTCGCCTTTGCTCGCCGAGTCCATTTTGTTCGGACACGGCAAGGGTGCATTCACCGGTGCAGCCACTACCCAGACCGGTTATTTTGAAGATGCCGGTGATGGGACATTGTTTCTGGATGAAATTGGCGAATTGCCGCTGGAGTTGCAAGCCAAGCTGTTACGGGTGCTGGAAAATGGTGAATATCAGCGCGTGGGGGAAACGCAGACCAGGCAGAGTCGTGCGCGTATCGTGGCCGCGACCAATCGCGATTTGCGTACCGAAGTGCGCAATGGAAAATTCCGTATAGATCTTTATCACCGGCTGAGCGTATTTGCCCTGCGCGTGCCACCGCTGCGCGATCTGGAAAATGACCGCATGCTCCTGTTGGAGCATTTCAGCCAGTTTTATGCGCGTGAGACCGGCCAGGCTTTATTTACTCTGGATGATCAGGCCCGGCAATTATGGATGGAATACCATTTTCCGGGAAATGTGCGCGAACTGCGCAATATCATCATCCGTCTGCTGGCCAATTATGCCGGGGAAACGGTGACGCAAAGTCGTCTTTCTTCGGAGCTGGATTTGATCGGGCAGATTAAGGTGAAAGAAATCATGCTCAACGATGGCGATGCCATTACCTTGCATGCTTACCAGCATCTGCGTAGCGAGGCCAATATCAATGTTGACGCTGTGCTGAAGCGATGGGAAAACGCCTATGTGAATGCGGCCCTGAAAATCACCCACGGTAACTTGAGCCAGGCTGCCAAGCTGCTCGGCATCAATCGCACCACCTTATATAGCCGGATACAAACCCAGGAAGAGTACAAAGAATAGGCCCATGTACTATGCGCATTTCGGCTTAAAGGAACCCCCTTACAAAATCACGCCGAATACCGACGTGTTTTTTACAGGCGGGAAACGCGGTGCAGTACTGGATGCACTGATATATGCCATTTGCACTGGCGAAGGCATTATCAAAGTAGTGGGGGAAGTTGGAAGCGGCAAAACCATGTTGTGCCGCATGTTGCAGACCCAATTGCCGGAGAACATAGAAACCGTTTATCTGGCTAACCCGAGCATGGCGCCGGATGAAGTGGTGTATGCAGTTGCCTTTGAACTCCAGCTCAAACTGCCTAAAAACGCCGACAAATTTCATGTCATGCAGAAGCTGCACCAGTATCTGCTTGAGCGACATGCTGCAGGCAATCAGGTGGTGGTGTTTGTTGAAGAGGCCCAAGGCATGCCGCTTGCTACTCTGGAAGAGCTGCGTTTGCTTTCCAATCTGGAAACCAAGCATGACAAACTCCTGCAGATAGTTCTGTTTGGCCAGCCTGAGCTGGATACCAATCTCAATGCATCCCACATCCGACAACTGAGGGAGCGCATTACTCATAGCTTCACCTTGCAGCCGCTGGATCAGCAGGAGGTGAGTGAATACCTCATGTTCCGGCTACGCGCAGCGGGTTATTTTGGTCCGCCATTGTTTACACCAGCCGCTGTCAGGCTGATTTCCCGTACTGCCGAAGGCTTGGTGCGCCGGGTGAATGTGCTGGCAGACAAAGCCTTGCTGGCTGCTTTTTCAGAAAATGCCTATCAGGTGCGTCCCAGACATGTGCGTAGCGCGATTGCCGACAGCGAGTTCAGTCAGCAGGCACGGCAGTTCATATGGCGGCGATGGCAGTTTGCGCTGGGAATGCTGGTCTTGCTGGTCGGAGTGGGCGGCGGTTATTTCGCGCATCAGTGGCACTCAGACAGGGCGGTCTCACCGTCGGGCAATCTGGCGTTAGCGGCAGCCGCGCTTGAAAACCCTGCTCCCGGACTCTCGGCAGGAAGTGCCGACATGAAAGCGCCTGCCGTGATGGCTCAGCCTGCCCACGCCGTGACCCCCCTAGAGGATGCCACGCCACAAGACTTTCTGCAGACACGCATACAAGCCACGCAGGCGTGGCTAATCCGGCAGATGGAAACTACTATCACCTTGCAATTGATGGGGACTTATCAGGATGCTGATATGCGAGATGCTTTGAAAGCATTGGCAGCCAAACTTCCGCCGGATGCTCTATATGTTGTCCGGACGCGGGTGGGTGGCCGGCCATTTCTGAGCCTTTTTTATGGCAGTTTTGATAGTCGAGAGGCTGCTGCTGCTGCCTTAAAGCAATTGCCAGCAGAGGTCCAGGCTAACCAGCCCACCATGAGAACTGTGGGCGGTATCACAAAAGAATTAAAGCAAGTTCAATAGCTTAATTGCCAGACTGTACTTAATATGCGATAAATCAGGGGCTGCTCACAGGGGGAATCACAAGGCACGATGAATAAAAGTATCGTCACTGTCGTTACCTGGCTTGGCTTGGCCGGTTGTTCACATGTATCGCAGATCACGGCTTCTACGGGGCATATCGATGCCGTGACGCCTCCTGCGCCCGTGGCGACCATCCCCCAGCCCGTCAAGATCACCCCCTTTCTCCCCGTTCCCAAGGCAAAAACTCGCGAGCAGACCTATAGCGTGGTCGTCAATGATGTCCCTGTGAAAGAAATCCTGTTTGCGCTTGCCCGTGAAAGCAAACTGAATGTGGACATACACCCTGCGATTCAGGGCAAAGTGACGCTGAATGCCGTGGACCAGACATTGCCTGCCATACTGGAGCGCCTGGCCAAACAGGTAGACCTGACCTACAAGGTTGAGAACAACGTGCTGTATGTGGCGCCGGACATGCCGGTGCTACGCACCTACAAGGTCGACTATGTGAATATGTCGCGCGACACCTCTGGTTTTATCGGTGCCGCAGCAGAAATCGCCAGTACCGGGCGCAGCGCCAGTACCGGCACTGCAGGTAGTGTGTCTACCGTCACCAGCAATGGCACCGGCGCTGCCAATAGCTCACGCACGGCGGTCAATAGCGAATCCAAAAACCATTTGTGGGAAACGCTGATCCAGAACCTGCGGGATCTGCTGGCGGAAACCGACAAGGAAGTGATCATTTCGCGTACGGCGAGTCCCGCGCAAGCTGAATCTCAAGCGCCGACTGGCGAAGGCGGTAATGCCACACCGCTGTTGAATCCCAGCCAGACCACGTTGCCACCCGCAGCAGGCAATGCACGCAATACCCAGGAAGAACGCGATCAGGCGCGCGCCGAATACAAGACTCTGTTTGCCGCAACGGTGATCGCCAGCCCCGAAACCGGCGTCATCAGCGTACGAGCGACCAGCAGGCAGCATGAAAAAGTGCAGGAGTTTCTGGATAAGGTCATGGCCAGTGCCAGACGCCAGGTGCTGATTGAAGCTTCCATCGTCGAAGTCACCCTCAATGACACCTATCAGGCCGGTATTGACTGGACGCGCTTGGGCGGCGGCTTCAATCTGAATGGCTCGCTTGGCACTACCGGCATAGTGTCACCTTCCGGTGTAGCGGCAGCTGCCGGCACGCTCAGTCCGTTTGTGGTGGGCTATAGCAGCAATGACATCAGCCTGGGTCTGCGACTATTGCAGCAGTTTGGCAATACCAAGGTGCTCTCGAGTCCCAAGCTGATGGTGCTGAATAACCAGACAGCGGTGCTCAAGGTCGTGGATAACCTGGTGTATTTCACGATACAGTCTCAGATATCCCAGGGTCTCACCACCGGCTCCACCAATCTGCAATCGGTTACCACCACGCCTAATACCGTGCCTGTCGGGGTGGTCATGAGCGTTACGCCGCAGATCAACGATCTCGGCCAGGTCAATATCAACGTGCGTCCCACCATTTCGCGGGTGGTGAGTTACGTGAACGATCCTAACCCCCAGCTCGCCAATGCCAATGTCACCAGCCGCATCCCCCAGATTCAGGTGCGAGAGCTGGAATCGGTGCTGCGGGTAAATAGCGGGAGTACCGCCGTGCTGGGTGGCCTGATGCAGGACAACATCCAGCAGGCATCAGACCGGGTGCCCGAAGTATCCAAAATTCCGTTCTTCGGCAAACTGTTCACTGCCCGCAGCGACTACACCATCAAAACCGAGCTGGTGATTTTCCTGCGCCCTATCGTCATTCAAAACGCCACGCTGGAAAGCGAAGAGTTGCAGTCCTATAAGCAATACCTGCCCAGCATGCAATTACAGCAAAAGCTCGATGAGTCTGCTCATTAAAGCCCTGTCCCGTGCCGAACAAGGCAAGAGCACCGCAGATGCGGCGGCTGCCGATACCTTGTCACTGGAACCGCAAATCACGGCGCCGCCTCCGCGCGATGCTGGCAATTCCACCCCCGGTGAAAAGATGGGTGAGAAAACGAATGAACGAGCTGCAGCGGCGACCCTGATGCAGGCCAGGTCTCGCGGCAATGGCATTTCACAGGCCACCATGGGTATCTTGGGGCTGGTATTGCTGCTGGCTTTGCTTGGCGGATATTTTTTGTATGACTACCTGCAATCGCTCGCCAAACCCGACATCGTGATGGCAAAAATGGCTCCGACGGAGGTGACCGCAGCCCCGGCAAGCCCGGCAGTGCAAGAGCCCGCTGAGCCCGCCAGCTCGCCGGCCCCTACCTCGGTAGATGTATTCACTGGCAACCCCTCGGGGCAAAACGCTGGCGCAGATTCTGCTTCAGCATTGAGTGCCGCTGCGAAGGCACCTCCGGTGACCAAGGCAGCACCTCAGGTATTTGGTGCGGCGCCGGAATTGCCGACAACGAGTACATTTACCGTCAGCAAAAGCAGTGTAGCGCCTGCGCTGAATCCCAACCTGGCGGCTGCTTATAAAGCATGGCAGGCAGGCGATCTGGTTCTGGCGCAAAAGCAGTACCGCCTGGTGTTGCAGAATGATAGCGGCAATGTGGATGCCTTGCTGGGCATGGCGGCTATCGCTTTGCAGCAGGGGCGCCAGGCAGATGCGCGTGGCTGGTACGGCAAAGTGCTGGAGCTGGACCCCCGCAACCCGACTGCGCAGTCTGCCCTGATTGGTATAGGCGAAGAGGCAGACCCGCTTGGCAGCGAAAGTGCCCTGAAAAATCTGCTGGCGCAGCAGCCTGAAGCCGCTCATCTGCACGCTATGCTGGGCAATCTTTACGCCAGCCAGCAGCAGTGGTCTGCTGCTCAGCAGGCCTATTTTCAGGCGCACCATTTCGCGCCGGATAACGTGGATTATGTGTTTAATCTCGCGGTCAGTCTGGACCAGATGGGCAAACCGGCACTGGCACTGCCGTATTATCTGGAAACCCTGCAGCGCCTGCTCGCAGGCGGGGCTTCCAAAGTGGATCGTGCGCAACTGGAGGCGCGTATCGCCCAGCTGGAACCGTGATCGTGTATGTATTTCTTAAAGGATATAGTCGGACGGCATGACAGAACCTCAGCGTAAACAGCGGCTTGGCGAATTAATGGTGCAGCAGGGATTGCTGAGCCAGGATCAGCTCCGCATTGCGCTGATTGAGCAATCGCAACATGACATTCCGCTCGGCCGTCATCTGGTGCGCCTGGGCTTTGTAACCGAAGCCATGGTGCGCGATCTGGTGGCAGACACCATAGGCTATGAAAGCATAGACCTGGCGCCTGTGGTGGCCGATGCCGAAGCGCTCGCCATGGTGCCCGAAGATTTTGCCCGCCGCTATCACCTGTTACCGATTGCCTATGAAGAAGCGGCACGCCAGCTGGTGATTGCCATGGCCGATATGTTTAACGTGGTGGCGCTGGATCAACTGCGTGCCATGCTGGGTCCGCAAATCCAGATCAAGCCAGTGCTGGCCGCCGAAGCGCAGCTTGAAGAATACATAGACCAGTTTTATGGCTACGAGCTGTCGGTAGATGGCATTCTGCGTGAAATCGAAACCGGCGAAATCGATTACCAAAGCGTGCAGGCCGATGGCAATGAATATACCCAACCGGTGGTAAGACTGGTCGGTGCCTTACTCATGGATGCGGTCAAACGTAACGCATCAGATATCCACTTTGAGCCTGAGCAGGCTTTTCTGCGCATACGCTACCGTATTGATGGTGTGTTGCGGCAGGTGCGCAGTCTGCATAAAACCTTCTGGCCGGCGATAGCCGTGCGTCTCAAGGTCATCAGTGGGATGGATATTGCCGAAACCCGCGCTCCGCAGGATGGCCGCCTGCAGATCAATCTGGTGGGCCGGCCGATCGATTTTCGGGTGGCCAGCCATCCCACCATCCATGGCGAAAACCTGGTCTTGCGCGTGCTGGACCGGGAAAAATCCATTATGCCGCTGGAGCGCATGGGCATGCGGCCGCATACGCTGAATGAACTGAAGCGCATGATGACGCGCCCGGAAGGCATCGTGGTCGTCACCGGGCCGACCGGTAGCGGCAAAACCACGACCTTATATTCTCTGCTGGCGCATCAGAATACCGAAGCGGTGAACATCATGACCCTGGAAGACCCGGTGGAATATCCGGTCACCATGATGCGCCAGACCTCGGTCGCCGAGGTCAACAAGCTGGATTTTGCCAATGGCATACGTTCCATCATGCGGCAGGACCCCGACATCATTCTGGTGGGCGAAATCCGGGATGAAGATACTGCCACTATGGCTTTCCGTGCTGCCATGACCGGCCATCAGGTATTCACCACCCTGCACACCAATTCCGCGCTGGGTACTTTCCCCCGCTTGCTGGATATCGGCATTTCACCGGACATCATGGCCGGCAATATCATCGGTGTGGTGGCCCAGCGCCTGGTGCGGGTGTTGTGTCCGCAATGCAAGCAAGGCCATGCACCGGCGGAAGATGAGCGTACTTTGCTGGGTTTGTCGGCCGGTCAGGAGGCCATTATCTATCGACACGTGGGCTGCAAGCGCTGTGGCTATACCGGTTATCGCGGTCGCATGGCCATCATCGAGCTACTGCGCATTGATAGCCAGATGGATGCCCTGATTGCCCGCCGCTCCCATCTCGATGAAATGCGCGCCCTGGCCATGGAGCAGGGCTTTGTGCCGCTGGCCGAAGATGGCGTGCGCCGGATCCTGGAAGGCTATACCAGCATCAGCGAAGTCATGCGGGTGATCGACCTGACCAACCGGATGCGCTGAGCATGCCGACGTTTAACTATAAAGCGGTGGATCAGATCGGGCGCCCTGCCCATGGCCAGATTGATGCGCTCAATGAGGTGGACCTCGAGGTGCGACTGGAGCGTATGGGCCTCAGCATGATCACCTTTCGTCCTGCCCGCAAATCGCCCGCTTTGTTCAAGCGCAGCCATGTCAGCCTGCAGGATCTCATGATGTTCTGTTTTCAGCTGGAACAGCTCACCAGCTCCGGCGTGCCCTTGCTGGAAGGGCTGGCAGACTTGCGCGACAGCACCACCAATCTGCATTTTCAAAAGATCATCGGCGCGGTGACGTCCGAAGTTGAGGGCGGCAAGCTACTGTCCCAGGCCCTGGCTGAGCACCCCAAGGTGTTCAACCCCTTGTTTATCAGCCTGGTGCAGGCGGGCGAACAAACCGGGCGCCTGCCCGAAGTGTTCGATAATCTCGCCAATACCTTCAAATGGCAGGATGAGTTGCTCTCGCAGACGCGCCGCCTGTTGGCCTATCCGCTGTTTATCATGGTCATGGTGTTGAGTGCGGTCGTATTCCTGATGATGTACCTGGTACCCAAGATGGTGGGGTTCTTGCGCAATATGGGGCAGGAGCTGCCGTTGCAGACCAAGGTGCTGATTTTTCTTTCGAATGCTTTCGTTAATTACTGGTGGCTGATTCTGGGGTTACCGGTGATGCTGGCTAGCGCGCTGGCTTACCTCATTCATCATTCGCCAGCAGCGCGCTATCGTTTTGATTACCTGATGCTGCATTTGCCCATCACCGGTCCGATTCTGCAAAAAATCATACTGGCGCGTTTTGCCCGGTATTTTGCCTTGATGTACCAGACCGGGATTCCGATTCTGGATGCCATCAAGACCAGCGAAAACATTGTCGATAACCGCGCCGTGGCAGATGCCCTGACGCGCGCCCATCACCAGATTAATGCCGGCGAGAGCATGAGCGAAAGTTTTCGCAATGCCGGAGTTTTCCCTCCGTTGGTGGTGCGCATGATCAAAGTCGGGGAGAGCACCGGCGCGCTGGATGTGGCATTGCTCAAGATCAGCTATTTTTATGATCGCGACGTGCGCGAATCCATCGAGAAAATGCTCAAGATGCTGGAGCCGGCCCTCACGGTGATTCTCGGCGCCATCATGGCCTTTATCATGTTTTCGGTACTGGGCCCGGTATACGACTCCTTCAGCACGCTAAAACTCTGATGGCCGCCTTCAATAAAATTGTCCTGTGCGCGACTACCACCCAGCTGATTGCAGGGGTGTGGCGCCTGGGCAGCTTGCAATCCAGTCACGAATTCAGCAGCGACCCTCAGGGCCATGCGCAGTTTGCCCGCTTTCTGGCCTTGCACGCCAATACCCGTCTCTACATGCTGGTGGACGCGGTGGAGGAGGATTACCAGCAGGATTATCTGCCGCACACGCGGGGTAGTGCCCGCCGCGAAATGCTGGCGCGCAAACTGAACCATGGCTACCGCAATGCCACCTTCAAGGCCGCGCATTTCATCGAGCGGCAAAAAGACAAGCGCAGGGATGACCGATTTATCTATGTGGCTTTGACCAAGTCGGATTTCCTGCAACCCTGGATGCAGGCGATTGCGGCACAACGCATGCCGCTGGCGGGCGTTTATCTGCTGTCCATGATGAGTGAATTGCTGCTGCAGCGCATGAAATTCAAGGCGCCGCATATCCTGCTGAGCGAGCGGCTCAACTCTGGCCTGCGCCAGACCTACTTTCATCATGGACGCCTGCTGATCAGCCGCTCCGCGCCGGTGTCGCCCGCCATGCAGGAGCGCATGGCCTATTTTTACCTGGCCGAAACCGAAAAGACCCGGCTTTACCTCATCAGCCAGCGGCTTGTGATGCGTGATACGCCAATCAAGATGGTGCTGGCAGATGTGGATGACACCAGCCGCCAGATTTCTCGCCATATTTCGCAAGAGCAAAACCTGGAATGCGTCAGCGAGGATTTGAAAGTCCTCGCCAAAAGCCTGGGCCTGAATCCCGACCTGCTGGCGCAACATCCGGAGCTGATGCACATGCATCTGCTGGCTACGGGCGAACTGCCGGTCAACCTCGCTCCTGCCAGCTACATCAAGCATTACCAGGTGGGCAATGTGGCGCGCGGCATACATCTCGCCAGTGTGCTGACCTTGTTGGGGGGATTTTGCGCGGCGATGTATATCGGCCAGCAAGCGGCGCAAACCTTGCAACAAACCCGCGATGCCGGTCAGGAAACCCGGCTGCAGGAGCAGAAATACCGCGAGGTAGCCAAAGACTTTCCCCAAACGCCCATCCCCAGTACAGAGTTGCGGGCTGCGGTGGAGACCGCCCGGCAGCTGCAATCCTATGCACAGACTCCCGAGGGCGCCATGCATGCCATCAGCGAGGCATTGCAAGGGCAGCCGGATATTCAGATTCACCGCCTGCGCTGGCTGCATACGCCGGACATCACCCTGCGCGATGACAAAGCCGAAACTGCTTCCGCAACGCCGGGCCAGGTGGCGCCCGCGGATGCAAAGCTAAGCGACACGAGCATGTTGCATCAGCTGGTATTTGTAGATGGCGAGGTGGCAGGATTCAATGGCGATTATCGGGCGGCGCTGGTGCGCGTCAATCAATTTGCCGAACAGTTGCGACGCTTGCCGCAAGTCGCCTCGGTAGAGGTCGTGCAGGAGCCGGTGAACGTCAGCTCATATTCGCGATTGCAAGGCAGTACCACGGATGCTGTGTCGGCCGTTTCCATGGCGGCGGAGTTCAAGCTCAAGTGTATTCTCCGGCCAACGGAGGGCGCGCAATGAAGCTGACACGCGAGGATTGGTCGCGCCTGGCCTACCCATTGGCCGGGTTGGCGCTCGCGCTGATTGCGGCTGCCTTGCTCATCAGCGTTGCCTATGACCGCGCCACCGAGGCAGACCAGGCGCTTCAGGCGCAGCAGCAGCAATTGCAGCAAGCCCGCAGCCGCTATATGGCCTCGGGCCAGGAAAAAGACACCATCGTCAGTTTTCTTCCTCCCTATAAAGCGCTGGTGGAAGAGGGCTTTATCGGCGAGGAACGACGCATCCTCTGGCTGGATAGCATCCGCAACATTCACCAGCAATACAAACTGTTCAAGATTAGCTATGCCATAGGTGCGCAGGAGCCCTATACGCCGCCGTTCCCGCTGGATACAGGCAGCTTCAGGCTCAATCGTTCGGTGATGCAGCTCGAGCTGCCTATGCTGCATGAAGGCGATATCCTGACCTTTCTGCAGGCATTGCGTCAGCAGCAGCGCAGCCCGATCATCATTCGCGAATGCGAGCTGACGCGCTTGCGTACCATGATGGATGCGACCATCACGCCAAATCTGCTCGCCAAATGTGAGCTCGACTGGTACACCCTGCGCGAAGCACAGCCGGGAGGGGCGCCATGAACAAATGGCTCGCGGTCCTGTTATGTGTTTCTGCCAGCGCGGCCATGGCAGATGATCTGGGGCGTCTGTTCACCACACCGGCGCAGCGTGCGCAGCTGGATGCGCAGCGGCAAAACCTGCGCGCCCTCCCGGAAAAAATGCCGGTGCAGGAAATAGGCAATGCTATGGATGGTGCGCCTGCGGCACCGATTTCGGTGCAAGGCTATGTGCGCAGAAGCGATGGCAAGCCCGGTACCGTGTGGGTGAATCAGCAAGCTATACAGGAAGACAAGGCCACCGGCACGGCGATTGTTGAGGAAGGAAAAAACCGCCGTGTGGAAATAAAATTGCCCGGTACCGGCCAGGCGGTACGCTTGAAGGCGGGTCAAGTGTATATGCCGGAGAGCAACCGGATTGAAGAATACAAGGCAACGTCAAAAGACCCGGTGCAGACCTTGCCCGAACGAGATGATGCACCTGCGGTTCCCTGAGTATTCAATGCCTGTCTTTTACCGGCAGCAGGGCATGCTCATGATCGTCATGGCGCTGATCCTGCTGCTGGCGGCCAGTGTGGCTTTTTTTGAAGGCATGGATGGCTATCAGTACAAAGTGGTCCATCAGCAAAAAACACTGGATGCGCTGGTGGAAGCCAAGGCGGCGCTCATCGGCTGGTCGGTTGCGCATGCGCAATACCCGGGTATCCTGCCGTTCCCGGATCGAAATGCGGATAAAAACTATGATGGTCAGAGTGATTGTGTCAGTAACGAAGCCACGCTGGATTACAGTCATTTATTGGGCAAGCTGCCTTATCTGGCGCAAACGAATCCTTGTGTAGGCACGGGTGCAGGCACGTATGGACTATCTGAAAACCTGATGGATGCCGAGGGCGAACGTCTGTGGTACGCGGTGTCGCGCAATCTGGTGCGGCCATCTTCCAATCCTGTGGTGATCAACCCCGCTATTGCGGATGCGCCGACGTATCCCTGGCTGCAAGTGCGCGATAAAAGCGGACGCTTGATTTCAGACCGGGTGGCCGCGGTGGTGATCTCCGCAGGCCCTGTGCTCGGCACGCAAAACCGGGCAGGGGGTATCGCCGGCCCGGCAGCCTATCTCGACAGCATTAATATTAATGGCACTGCGTATTCGAATGCCAATTATGAGGTCGCGAACGAGGTGTTTATCGCTGGCGAAGCCACTGACCGTCTCTCCAGCGAAAAGCAAACCGGCTTTAATGACATCCTGGTTTTCATCACTATCGATGAGCTATTGGCCGCCCTGCAAAACCGTGCGATGGGCGAGGCGGCAACGGTATTGCGCACCTACTATTCGGCGAGTGCCGTGGCTGCCAATGACCGGTTTTTTCCCTATACCTCGCTTTTGTCGGATAGCACGCGCGCCTGCCAGGAAAATAGCGTCAGCGGTACACTGCCCCTGGTGAACAATAACTGCAGTCATCCGAACCCAGCTTTAACCCTGCCGACCTGGTTTACAGAAAGCCATTGGCAGGACTATATCCAATATAAAGTCACGGCTGATTGCAGCTACGCAACGCGCGGCTGCAGCGCGGGCGGGCAGGTGCAACTATCCACTCTTGATGGCACACGTATTGTGAAAGTAAGCCCATGAAGGCATATCCTAAGACCAGTTCAGGCTTCAGCCTGGTCGAGCTATCTATCGTGCTGGTGATCGTGGGGCTGGTGCTTGCCGGCATGCTGGTGCCGCTGTCCGCCCAGATTGACCAGAAAAATTACAACGAAACTCAGAGAGCCATGCTCGAGATGCGCGATGGCTTGATTGGCTATGCCAGCAGCAATGGCTATCTGCCATGCCCGGATACTACGGGGGATGGAGCGGAAGAGCGGGATGCAGCAAGCGGTGCCTGCTTGGCTACCGAGGGCAATATCCCGTGGGCCGAACTCGGCATGGGCAAACAGGATGCCTGGGGGCAGAATTACCAATATCGTGTCACCAAAGAGTTTGCAAACAGCACTACTCGATTTAACCTCTCAACCGCGCCCTCCATGACGATTACCGATGTCAGCGGCGTCACACTGGCATTGCGAGTACCTGCCGTTATTGTCTCCAAAGGCAAGTCTGGTGCGGGTGCTGGCGTGAGTGAACAGGAAAATTCCGACAAGGACGATAGCTTTGTCAGTGATGTGCCAAGCGCCGTGGCGGGCAACGAATTTGACGATATCGTGGTGTGGGTGCCCTCTACCTTGCTATTCAATCGCATGCTGGCGGCCGGAAAACTGCCATAATTGCGGGTATGAACGACAACCAACTTTTACGGTATAGCCGCCATATCCTGCTGCCCAACATTGGTTACGAAGGGCAGGAACATCTCGTTAACAGCCATGCTCTGATTGTGGGGGCAGGTGGCTTGGGCGCCCCGGTGGCCATGTACATGGCGGCCGGCGGCACCGGCAAGCTGACCATTTGTGATTTTGATACGGTCGACATGACCAATCTGCAGCGGCAGATTATTCATACCACCGCCTCTCTCGGCATCAACAAGGCCGAGTCTGCGCAACAAGCCCTGCGGGCATTGAATCCGGAAGTGGAAGTGATCACGGTGCGCGAGAAATCCACCGAAGCTGCGATGTCGGCCTTGGTGCGCACGGCCGACGTGGTGATCGACTGTAGTGATAATTTTGCTACGCGCTATGCCTTGAACCGTATCTGCCTCGCGGAAAAAAAACCGCTGGTGTCGGGCGCCGCCATTGGCTTTGAAGGCCAGATCACGGTGTTTGATTTCCGCCAGGAAAATAGCCCCTGTTACCATTGCCTGTACCCGGATACCGGTGCCGATGATGCGCTGCGCTGTGCTGAAAATGGGGTGTTTTCGCCCCTGGTGGGCATGATAGGCACGACCCAGGCCGCCGAAGCCATGAAGCTCCTGATGGGCATAGGCCAAAGTCTGCAAGGCCGGCTGCTGTTACTGGATGTGCTGACCATGGAATGGCGTAGCTTGCGGCTGCAGCGCGACCCCGGCTGCAGCGTCTGCCACGCAGCTTAAGTCTGTTCATTAAGTCCGCTCAGGCGCGGATGCGGATATGCGGGTATTGCTCGGCGATGTAATGCAGCAGGGCATTGATAAACAGTATCAACCCTGACATCTCAAGTCCCTCTTCTACCGTGGTGAGCAGGCTGTACGTAAAATTATTCGTGCCATGCAGGGCGGCATAATGGCCTCCCAGCGTTTCCAGCCCGATAACCCCCAGGCAATAAATTCCCCCCGCCAGCAGAAAGCGTATGCGGTGCGTGCGATTGAGATGCTGCAGAAAGCGCACATACGATATGCCAATCAGCCCGATGACCAGCACGCCGGGAATCACCCACGAATACTTCAGCCAAACGCTGCTTTCCAGGTGAAGGTGTCGGTGGGTTATGCTGGTGAAAAGCTCATGGAAACTCATGAATTCATCCGCCGCCATTAGCAGAAACCCAGCCGACAGGATTTGCCAGTGCAGGGTATAAGGCGCGTGCTGCGTCCCTTTCAGATAGGCGATTAACCCCAGCAAACCGCTGCATGTGAGCAGGAGCACTACGGAGTAAAACGTGGGGATGTTGACTTCTTCATTGAGGTTGAGCATATGCGTCATTCCCATCAATGAGCCATGCCCTGTAAAGTATTTGATGCCCTGCGTGCCCAGGCTGGCTAGCACCAGCGTGATCGCAATAAGCAGTAAAGCACGCGTGGCAACGAGTGTTGTTTTCATTCCCTGATCCCCTTTTTTTATTATGGAAGGCTTGCACGCTATGTTTGCGTGCTTCACCTAAAATGCAGTTTAGCTTTTTCCACCAACAATGGCACGAATTGCACTAACGATATCGCCGGGCAAGGCCACAATCTTGCTGTTTTCTGATTCGCCCATGCGCTGCAGTGCCTGAATATAGCGATCCCCCAGCAGGAAGGTGGCCGAGCTATTGTTTTCTTTCACAGCTTCGGCAATCAGGCGTATCGCTTCGGCGGAAGCCTGTGCGGCGACCATTTGCCCTTCGGCATCCTTGCGGGCCGCTTCCAGTCGGGCTTCGGCATTCAGGATGATGGCTTGCTTTTCCCCTTCCGAGCGGGTGACCAGCGCCACGCGCTCACGCTCGGCAGAGGCTTGCATTTCCATCGCCTGCTGCATATTGGGTGAGGGTTTGATGTCCTGAATCTCCACCGACTTGACGGTCAGGCCCCAGTCCAGCGCTTCGTCAGCGATGGCTTCTTTCAGCTCGGCTTTGATGCGGTCGCGTGAAGTCAGCGCCTGGTTGAGATCCATGCCGCCGATAATGGAGCGCAGGCTGGTTTGCACCATGTTGCGCATGGCTTCGCGAAAATCTTCAATGCCATACACCGAGCGCTCGATATTGCTGACCTTGATGAACGATACTGCGTTTGCCAGGATCACCGCATTGTCGCGGGTGATGACTTCCTGCTGCGGCACATCGAGGATGATGTCTTTGGTGGTGACTTTGTAGCGCACTTCATAGATAAATGGAATGATGAGGTTAAGCCCCGGCATCAGCACCCGGTTAAAGCGGCCCAGGCGTTCGACCACCCATTCCTCGCCCTGCGGCACAATGCGCAGGCCTTTCCAGATGGCAATAACAACCAGCACGATCAAGGCCAGCATGAGTTCGGTCATTTCAGTTTCCTTTGGTGGTGTTGCTTAATGGCGTTGGTGGAGGGCGATCAACATGCTCAGGCCGCGATGCCCGACTTTTTCACACGCAAGGCATTGCCTTCGATACTGGTGATCTCGGCTTCTTCGCCTACGGCCAAGGGCTGGCTGGAAATGGCAGTCCATTCCTTGCTGCCCATCACGCCCTGAGTGAAGCGTATGCGCCCGCATTGCTCCGGGCTCACGGCGACGACAATCTGTCCGGTGCGGCCAATTTCTTCTCCTTGCGCTTGTCCCAGGCGCGAGGCCGGTTGGCTACGCTCAAACTTTTTCCAGATCAGCAGGGTGCTGAGCGAAAGACCAGCGAAGAGCAGGAGTTGCGCGGCAAGCGAAATGCCGGGAAACAGCCACAGCAGTGCGCTGATGATCAAGGCCGCGAGGCCAAACCACAGAATGTAAAGGGTGCCTGTTGCCAGCTCGGCAGAGAGCAGCACCAATCCGAAAATTCCCCAGATCCAGACGGCGTCCAATGTTGACCTCATGTGTCATCAGCTAAAGCCGTATCCTAACCCAAAGTCCTTGCTTCGCGTCAATCAGGGGACGCATCCTGACATGCATGAATCTCTGGCGAGGGCGGGCCAGCCAGGCAGCCGCTGTGGTAAAATCCCCGACCTATGAATACTCAAACCACTGAAAACGCACACACTTTAGCCAAGGCTTTTGACCCCAAGGCGCTCGAAAGCAAATGGTATCAATTCTGGGAATCGCGCGGCTATTACGCCGCCGGCATGGATGCCTCCCAATCGGAGAATTTCTGCATCCTGCTGCCGCCACCCAATGTGACCGGCACCCTGCACATGGGCCATGGTTTTAACCAGACTATCATGGATGCGCTGACCCGCTATCACCGCATGCGCGGCGATAACACCTTGTGGCAACCGGGCACCGATCACGCCGGTATTGCCACCCAGATCGTCGTGGAGCGTCAGCTGGATGCACAAGGTATCCGCCGCCACGACCTGGGACGCGAGAAATTCCTGGAAAAAGTGTGGGAGTGGAAAGAATACTCCGGCGGCACGATTACCCAGCAGATGCGCCGTCTTGGCACCTCGCCAGACTGGAGCCGCGAGCGCTTTACCATGGATGCCGGCCTTAACAAGGTGGTGACCGAGAGTTTTGTCCGCCTCTATAAAGAAGGCCTGATCTACCGCGGCAAGCGCCTGGTGAATTGGGATGTGAAACTGGGCACCGCCGTCTCTGACCTGGAAGTCGTGCAGGAAGAAGAAGACGGCTCCATGTGGCATATCAACTACCCGCTGGCGGATGGCTCCCGCCATCTGACCGTGGCCACCACCCGTCCCGAAACCATGCTGGGCGACGTGGCAGTGATGGTGCATCCGGAAGACGAGCGCTATGCGCACTTGATCGGTAAAACGGTGAAATTGCCGTTGTGCGATCGCGAGATCCCGATCATTGCCGATGACTATGTCGATCGCGAATTTGGTACCGGCGTGGTCAAGGTGACGCCCGCCCATGACTTCAACGACTATGCCGTGGGGCAGCGTCAGGGCCTGGACAAGATTGTGATTCTGAATCTGCAAGGTTTTGTACCTGCCAGCGCGGAAGTGATTGCGCCGGATGGCAGCATCAAAGAGTCCATTAATTTACCAACCAGCCTTGTTGGGTTAGAGCGTTTTGCCGCACGCAAACAGGTGGTGGCAGATCTTGAGGCCGGTGGTTTTCTCGTCAAGATTGAAAAACACAAACTGAAAGTGCCGCGCGGCGACCGTACCAATGTGGTGATTGAGCCCATGCTGACCGACCAGTGGTTTGTCGCCATGAGCAAGCCGGCAGCCGATGGCAAGAGCATCACGCAAAAAGCGCTGGATGTAGTGGCCGAGGGCCAGATCAAGTTTTACCCGGAAAACTGGGTGAACACCTACAACCAGTGGCTCAATAATATTCAGGACTGGTGTATTTCGCGGCAGCTTTGGTGGGGCCATCAGATTCCCGCCTGGTACGGTGACGCGGGCCAGGTGTATGTCGCGCACGACGAAGAGGAAGCGCGTGCCCAGGCCGCTGCCAATGGCTATACCGGCGTGCTGAAGCGCGATGACGATGTGCTGGATACCTGGTACTCCTCCGCACTGTGGCCGTTCTCTACACTGGACTGGACCGGGGATGAGGCATTGGATGCCGCCAATCAGGCGCTGCAGCAATACCTGCCTTCCAGCGTGCTGGTGACCGGGTTTGACATCATTTTCTTCTGGGTGGCGCGCATGGTCATGATGACCACGCACCTCACCGGCAAAATTCCTTTCAAGCATGTGTATGTGCACGGCCTGATCCGCGATGCCGAAGGCCAGAAAATGTCCAAATCCAAGGGCAATGTGCTGGACCCGATTGATCTGATTGATGGTATTGATCTGGATGCTCTGATCAAAAAACGCACTACCGGTCTGATGAATCCCAAGGATGCGGAAAAGATCGAGAAGCGCACGCGCAAGGAATTCCCCGAAGGTATTGCGGCCTATGGTACCGATGCCCTGCGCTTTACCTTTGCGAGCCTGGCTTCGCCGGGGCGGGATATCAAGTTTGACCTGCAGCGCTGCGAAGGCTATCGCAATTTCTGTAACAAGCTGTGGAATGCCACCCGCTTTGTGCTGATGAATACCGAGGGCCAGGATTGTGGTCTGGAAGACTGCAAAACCAAGCCGGAAGGGTATCTGAGCTTCTCGCAGGCGGATCGCTGGATCGTCAGTCTGCTGCAAAAAGTGGAGGCGGATATCGAGCGCGGCTTTGCCGATTACCGTTTCGATCTTATCGCGCAAAGCATTTACAAGTTCGTTTGGGATGAGTATTGCGACTGGTATCTGGAAATTGCCAAGACCCAGCTGCAGACCGGCAGCGAAGCCGAACAGCGCGCCACACGCCGTACCCTACTGCGTGTGCTGGAGACTATCCTGCGGCTTGCGCACCCCATCATGCCGTTCATCACCGAAGAGATCTGGCAAACTGTCGCGCCATTATCGGGCCGTGATATGAGCGAGCCCGGCCCCAGCATCATGCTGCAGGCTTATCCCAAAGCGCAGCCAGGCAAAATTGATGAAGCGGCTGAAGCATGGGTTGCCTTGCTGAAGGAAGCCGTCGATGCCTGCCGTAGCCTGCGTGGCGAGATGGGTATTTCGCCTGCGACGCGGGTGCCTTTGATCGCGGCAGGCAATGCTGCGACCTTGCAAGCTTACGCGCCGCATCTTAAAGCCCTGGCCAAGCTTGCCGAGGTTGAGATTGTCGCCGAGTTGCCCCAGGCCGATGCGCCGGTGGCGCTGGCGGGGGATTTCCGCCTGATGCTGAAGATTGAAGTGGATGTGGCCGCTGAAAAAGAGCGTCTCAGCAAGGAAGTTGCGCGTTTGCAAATCGAAGTCAGCAAAGCAGAAGCAAAACTGGGTAACGCCAGTTTTGTGGATCGCGCCCCGGCTGCTGTTGTGGAACAGGAGCGTGAGCGGCTTGCAGGCTTCAAAGCCACGCTGGACAAGCTGCAATCCCAATTGGCGCGTTTGGTTTGATCAGAATGGCGTAAATGACGGCTGCATGATGCCGCTGTCATTTACTGACCAAAAGTGTCAGTCCTTTAGAAACAGCAAGATACTGCGTTGACTTTGCCGCATGGCAGCGCGTTAATAGACACATGAAAAGGCAAACCCGTTTGAAAGAACGGAGACGCAAAGCTACCGGTCTAAGGAGCAATCTATGACAGCGGGGCCGCCAATCTTCCAGTAAGCCAACCGCCTGGCTGCCTTTTCGCATAAATTCAATTTTCTGTTCTTAACACCGTTAAAGAACACTATGGATGCAAGACGAGAGGACGACATGATGAACCCCAGAAAAGCAATATTGGCCGCGATCACTATCATGGCCAGCACCGCTGCGGTAAATGCGCAAGCGGCCGATTACATCAAGTGCACGGGCACATCGGGCAAAACCATTTACACCAATATGCCATTCATGTGTGCCGACGCTGCAAAGCAGGCGCAAGAAGCCACAAAAGCGGCTCTCGCTGCCCAAGCAGCTAAAGAAGCTGCTGCCAAAGCGGCTGCAGAAAAAGCAGCTGCAGACGCAAAAGCTGCAGCAGAGAAAGCGGCAGCGGTAAAGGCGGCTACAGCCTCAGCAGCCGTGAAGGCGAATGCCTTGGTGACAGACGCTGTGTTTGCCCCTGATAGTTTCTGGTATACCCCGATTCCCAAAGACGCGGAACTGCATCCTTATTCTGCGCAATTTACCCAGGAGTTCCTGCGTCAGAAAAAGGCTTACTATGGCAATGTGACTATCAATACATCCAAGTACTCCAGTCCTGTTTATGTGGCTGATAGCAATACCCCCGCAGTGCGCGTAAATCAATGGGATTGCCAAAACAAAGGCTACAAGGACTCTGGTTTGCTAACGCAATGGGCGGCTGTGCCGGTCCCTGCATATGCGGTTCCTGCTGAAGGAAACGATATGGAAATGACGGTGTATCAACCTTCTACCGATACCGTATGGGAGTTCTGGAAAGCCAAGAAAGAAAATGGTGTCTGGTATGCCTGCTGGGGTGGTCGCATGGAAAACGCCTCCAAGAGTAATGGCGTATTTTATAAATACTACGGTACGACAGCGACCAGCTTGCCATTCGTTGGTGGCCAGATTACGGCTGAAGAGCTGGAGCGTGGTGAAATCAAGCACGCCATTGGCATCGCGTTGGTGGACGCCGAGCACTGGAATATCTTCTCGTGGCCAGCTAATCGCTCAGATGGCTGGAACGGCAACAAGCGGGCTTATCAGATTGCAGAGGGTCAACGTTTCCGCCTGGACCCCAATATTGATGTCAACACATTGAAGTTGAGCAAAGCTGGCAAAATCATCGCCAAGGCAGCTCAGACATATGGTTTTGTAGTGTGGGATAAAGCAGGTTCTATCTCACTTCGTGCGCAGAATGCCTACTCTTACACCAAGATGGGTAAACCAAATCCCTACCCTGTGCTGTTCGAGAACAAAGCAAACTATGCGGTGCTGGACGGCTTCCCTTGGGAAAGCCTGCAGTTCATGCCGATGAACTATGGCAAACCTGAAACAACGACCAAATAAAGACGTGATTCAACTAGCGCGCTTACGGATGTGAAATGTAAACACCTTGTCCTGCATGGTCTCATCAGGCTCTTGCAGGGCAAGCATTTCATGGCCGGTTTGTTTGCAGAACGCCTGAAAATCCTTTACTGACCCTGGGTCAGTAGCCAGCACTTTCAGTATTTGGCCGGGCTCCAGCTCGGCCAAACCTTTTTTACAGCGCAAAATCGGCAGCGGACATTTGAGCCCGCGCGCATCCAGTTCTTTGGTGAATTCCATTTTTTGTCTCTTTGAATATCAGGATTGCGGCAGGACAAACGGAAAGCCCGCCCGCCCCCAAGCCAATACCCCGCCTTGCAGGTTATAAACGTGCTCACGGTCATGGCTGGCAATGAACGAGGCCGCTTGGCCCGAGCGTATGCCGCTGTGGCAATAAAAAACTAGGGTATCGCTACCCGTCGTTAATTCATCCACGCTAGCTGGAATAAGGGACAGCGGAATATGGCTTGCGCCAGCGATAATGCCGCGTGCCACTTCGTCGGCGTTGCGCACATCAATCAGCCGAACATCGCCTTTCTCTATCAGCGCAAACAGGTCTGCGGCGTCTATATCTTTATGAATCGTCATATTGGGGCCTAAACAATAGTGGAGGGCGGTCGTTCAAACGAGGGCTTAGAGCTGGATAAAGTCGACATGCCCGGGCATGGGCTAATCGCGCGCAGTCTGTTGCTTTAATCATCCATCACTATCGCTGATGATGTATCGCTAAACGTTGAAGCCGTGATTTTATCGTTAATGTGATACGCCGTCTCTCGCTAACACTTTAAGTGCCGTCATCCAGAGTATTTTCAAGTCAAACAGCAGCGATTGCTTATGCAAATATTCAGCGTCCAGCGCCACTTTTTGCGGAATGGGCAGTTCATCGCGCCCATTGATCTGAGCCCAGCCGGTTAAGCCTGGGACCAGCTTATCCACCCCGAGCTCGGTGCGCAGCGCAATCAGATCATCCTGATTGAACAGGGCAGGGCGCGGGCCGACAAAGCTCATGTCACCCTTCAGTATGCTCCATAGCTGCGGGAGCTCATCCAGGCTGGATTTACGCAAAAATGCCCCTATTGGCGTCAGCCACTGAGCGGGGTTTTCCAGCAAATGCGTTGCCACGGCAGGGGTATCGATACGCATGCTGCGAAATTTGGGCATGCGGAACAGATGGTTATGGCGGCCCACGCGATCACTCCAGTACAGGATGGGGCCGGGAGAGGTGAGACGCACCAGAAGTGCCACGATCAATATGGGCACGATGAGGACTGCGGTTGCCAGCAATGCCATGAGCAAATCAACCAAGCGCTTCATTTATATCCTTTAGATTTCTGCGCTGCTCGCCGCAATCCTTCATCTACCGAAATAGGAGGTCGCCAGCCTAATAGCTCCTGTGTTTTCGTAATATCCACCTGCAATGATCCGCAAAGCCGTTGATATATGCCGGGTTTGTTAAGCAAGATCGCTCCCCACTTTAACAAAGGGAGGGGCAGATAAAAAAGGCGTGCTGGTGTCCCTTGGGCCATACCCATGCGTTTCAGCAATTCCACAGTGGACATATCCTCGCCATCCCTCACCAGAAATATCTGATTGGCTGCAGCCGGGTGATCCAGGCACGTCACAATCAGATCAACCAGATTATCAAGGCTCACCAGACTGCGCCGGTTATGCGTTATGGCTGCCAGCGGTAAGGGAATTCCTCGCTCCAGCCAGCGCATCATGGAAGCAAAATTGGCCTTTACTCCCGGACCATACACCAACGGTGGTCGAATGATGACTACCTCCATACCGGTTTCTTTTGCCAGGGATAGCAGTGCTTGTTCCGCCTCATATTTGGAAATCCCATATGCATCTCCCGGGGCAGGACGATCATCCGCGTAAAAAGCCTGACCGGGAAGCGTTGCCTCACCATTTACTTTGATTGAGCTGAGGAAAATGAATCGTTTCACCCCCATCGCCGCTGCCTGGCGAGCCAGGTTAAGCGTTGCGTCGACATTCACGCGGCGAAAGGCTTGCAGCGGGTCGGCGCTAGTATCGGACATGACATGCACACGGGCAGCCAGGTGAATGACGACGTCAATGCCTTGTAGACCTTCTGCCCAGTTTGTGTAAGGGGTAAGCTCGCCAGTATAAAAAATATCAATAATTGCAGATTGCTGGCTTTCCGAGCGTAGTGATCCACGTACCGCTAAACCCTCATTAATAAATCTAGCGCATATCGCTTTACTGACAAATCCATTGACACCCGTAACTAAAATCTTCAT
>DATMSO010000037.1:0-17169 GCA_035565335.1 Methylovorus sp. | reverse complement strand
AAGGACTTAGCTATCTGGAAATAAGCCAGCGACTGGGCGTATCCACGCGCACGGTGGGCAGTTATATCAGCAAAGCATTGCTGCATTGTCTGCTGGTTAAACAGGATGCCGGATGGGAATGAAGGCCTCAGGCGCTCTGGTCGCCGCCAGTCGCTGGTACGCCAAGCTGGCGGATGAACATGCGACGTCGCGTGATCGCCAGCTGTGGCAAGCCTGGCTTGATGCCAGCCCGGAGCATCGCGAAGCCTGGCGTCAGCTCGAATCGATCAATCAGCAATTCAGTGAAATCTCGCCCGACATTGGTCTCGCCACGTTGGGCCTGCCATCGCCGTCCCGTCGTCGCGCCATCAAGCAGCTGGCGGGGATAGTGGCGATCGGCATACTCGGCGCTTATGGCTGGCGCGCGCAACCATGGCAGGAGTTACTGGCGGATTACGATACCGGGATGGGAGAGCGGCGCGAACTGGTGCTGGAAGATGGCACCCGCCTGGTGCTTAACACGGATACCACGATCAATATCGAATACAGCGCGCAGCATCGTGTTGTGCAACTTCTGCAAGGCGAATTGCTGATTGAGACCGGCCATGCAGATCCGCAGAATCGGCCATTCAGCGTGCATACCCGCTACGGCAGAATTACCGCGCTTGGCACGCGCTACATGGTGCGCGATACCCAGGACTTCAGTCGGGTGAGCGTATTCGAGGGCGCGGTGGCGATCAGGCCTGCCGACGGCTCGCAAGTGCGCATCACGCTCTATCCCGGTCAGCGTGTCGATTTCAATGATGAGACTCTGGGGCCGACCGTCGTCGCGCGAAGCACTGATAGCGCATGGAGCAAAGGCATGCTGGTGGCTTATGAAATGCCACTGGGCGACTTTATCAAGGAATTAGCACGTTATCGGCGTGGCCGCCTGCAATGTGACCCCGCCGTGCAATCCCTCCAGATTTCCGGTGCATTCCCGCTCGATGACATTGACTCCGTATTGCAAACCCTGGTGCGCACTCTGCCGGTGAGGGTCGAAAGTTTTACCCGGCTCTGGACGACTATCCGGCCGGTTTAAGTTGATCGTCATTTGCGATCTGAAATTTTTTTCAGTTTTACCTTCCGCTTTTTTAATCTCGTTCGGCATACCAGCAAAGACCTTTTGCTGGGAGAAAAAGCGTGCTGAACAATTTTCGTATACCAACCAAGCCGTGGCAGATCGGGCTGGGCATGTCGGGCTGGCGCTGCCTGTTGGCGATTCAACTGCTTTGCCTGCCCGGGCTGGCCACTGCCGCTGAGCCGATCAAGACCGGCCTGGTACAAAAAGACTATGCCATGGCCCCGGGCAACCTGAGCGATGCGCTACCTTCATACGCTGCAGAAGCAGGAGTGCTGCTGGGATTCGACCCCTTGCTCACCCGCAACAAGCAAACGCAGGGGCTCAAGGGGCACTACAGCATTGAGCAGGGCTTTTCCATTCTGTTGCAAGGCAGTGGCCTGGAGGTGATTGAAGAGGGGGCCGGGAAATATAAACTTCAACGTGCTACCCCAAAAAACGACGATGCCAAGACACTGCCCGAGATGGGAGGACAGGGCGGCGTGCTCAAGCTGAAAGAGATTCAAGTGCGTGCCAGGCGGCTGCAAGATGTTGGCCCCATGCCGGGACTAGCGCTGACCAAGGACCAGATTGCCGGCAATCTGCAAAGCATTTCTGCCAAGGAAATCAAAGAAGCCAATTCGATCAGTCTGGCCGAGCTGCTCAACTCCAAGCTGCAATCCATTAACGTCAATGATTACCAGGGTAATCCCTTTCAGATGGATATCAGTTACCGTGGCTTTACCGCGGGTCCGCAGATTGGCACACCACAAGGCCTGAGCGTATTTTTTGACGGCATTCGCGTGAATGAGGCGTTTGGCGATGTGGTGAACTGGGACATGATTCCCATGAATGCCTTATCCAGCTTTGATGTCTATCCGGGCTCCAATCCGCTGTTTGGTCTTAATACATTGGGTGGTGCGTTATCCATGCGCACCAAAAGCGGTTTCGAGTTTCCCGGTGCCTCGGCCAATGTGCTGACCGGGTCTTATGGCCGCAAGCAGTTTCAGGGCTCGGCCGGCTGGAACAATGGAAGTGTGGCCGCTTTTGGCGCGGTTAATCTTTTTCTGGAGGACGGCTGGCGCGACAACTCGCCGAGCAAGGTCAACCAGGCCTTTGGCAAGCTGGAGTGGCAGGGCGATCGTCTGGGCATCACGCTGTCTTCGCTGGCGGTGGTGAACAAGCTGGTGGGCAACGGCACCGTGCCGCAGGAGCTTTACCGGCAGGATCCCGCCTCGGTGTTCACCTCCCCCGACGAAACCAAGAACACCCTGTTTCAAACCCAGCTGGCCGCCGCCTTTGATATTACCGATCAGGTGAGCCTGACCGGTCAGGTGTATCACCGCAGCAGCAAACGCAAGTCCACCACCGGCGACATCATCGACCAGGAGACTTTCAGCAACGCCGATAAAACCTATCACATGTGGGGCACGCGGTTGCCGGGCGAGGGGGATGGACTGCATTGCGCCTACACGGATAGTGATCGCGATGGCGTACCGGATTATTACGTGGTGACCGAAGCCAATTACAACGAGTTCATTAACAAGCTGGGCAATGGGGTGACAGATTACTCTCTGCTGGAACTCAACGGCGCCTTGCCCACGCAGCTGAAGCAGGACTTGCGGGATAGCCTGAACAAGGGCGTATGGGATGTATTTGTGAATGACGACAGCAAAGTCTACATCCAGGGCTTTATGAATTTTGGACAGGGCTTGTTTTTCTCGGATGACCAGGGCAACTCCAAGATCGCTTTCGCCGCCCAGCCAGCAAATGCCACGACCTGCCGAAGCTCGGCCACCTACTGGAATCAGGGCATGATCGGTTCTATTCCCTACAAGGACAGAGATGGGGCCATTGATAACGGCAGCGGGGTAGTGAAAGGCACACCCACCGCCATCATGACTAACTCTAACATTCAGCAAACCTCGCAAGGTATCAACCTGCAGCTGAACTTCAATTTTGACAAACATAAATTCATGTTCGGGGCTGCGCTGGATAAGGCCAAGTCCAGCTATCTGGGCAAATCGCGCCTGGCTTTGCTGGATGACCAGCGCAATGTCTACAGCGACCCCAGCCAACTGGGCGAGGAGTTCTATGCCGCCTCGCATGACCTCACCATTAATGATTTCTTTGGTGACTCCAGCACGCGCAGTCTCTATTTCAGCGAAACCTGGTCGCCGACACAGAATCTGCACATCACCGGGGCCGGCCGCTATAACACGACCCGCATCAAAAATACGCTGGCGCCGACCAAGGCCGAGCGCCGGCTTGAGGACCTGTTTTATCTGAACCGCTATGCCTATGGCCTGATCTGTCCCGGCACGGATTTGTCTGAGTGCCCCTACAGCGTGAATGGCCCGATTGATTCCCTCGAATACTGGAATAATCTGGTGATGCCGGGTATCCGCGAGCAGCTTGGCCTGAATGGCAGCCTGCTGGATAAACCTGCCACCGAGAAGTTCTCGTATTACTCCTTTAACCCATCGCTAGGCATTACCTGGCAAACACGCCCCAATCTCAATCTTTACGCCAACTGGAACCAGGGTTCACGCGCACCTTCGGTGGTCGAACTCGGCTGCGCCTGGGATGGCACCCTGGTCGGCACTGGCAATAACATGGTGCCGCGCAGTCTGGCAGAAGGCCGTGGTTGCAAGCTGCCCAGCGCGCTGTCGGGTGACCCTTATCTGCCACAGGTAAAAGCGCAGACTATCGAAGCCGGGGCGCGCGGGCGCTTCAAGGATTTTGTCGAATGGAACATCAGTGCTTATCGTACCGACTTGCGGAATGATATCTATCTGGTATCCGCCACCAGTGAGCTGAGTTTCTTCCAGGATATTGGCGATACCCGCCGGCAGGGCATTGAGTTCGGCCTGTCTGCCGAATATGGCCGCTCGGATTTTCGCGTGAACTATTCGCTGACGGAAGCCACCTTCCAGTCCTATTTCAAGATGGTCAGCGCCAACAACAGCTCACGCACGGTGGATAGCTATTCGACTGATTACAACATGATCCAGGTGAAACCGGGCAACGTCATGCCGGGCGTTCCCTTCAACAACATCAACTTCAACTGGGGTTACAAGGTGACGGAGGATTTGAAGATCAACTTCAACCTCGTCGCCCATAGCGGTTCTTTCCTGCGCGGTAACGAAAACAACGCGCATACGCCGAGCCAGGGCCGCCAGGTCACCTATGGGAATGTGGTAACCACCCTGCCGGATAATGAATACTCCGGCACAGCCCCGGGCTATGCCGTGGTCAACTTCAATGCCCGCTACAACCTGGGCAATGGCTGGTCGGTGCGCGCCCTCATCAACAACCTGCTGGATAAACAGTATTACACCGCCGGTCGCCTGGGGATTACGCCGTTTGCGCCTTCCACGATAGGCGCCATCGGCCCCGGTGGCTTCAACTACAACTCCTCGGAATGGCTGCCAACGCAATTCATCTCGGCCGGTGCGCCGCGTGGTGTCTGGGTATCGCTCAATTACGACTTTGATGCCTCGCGCAAATACGAGCCGCCACCTTCCAACCTGTCCATGACCGATCCCGACCGGACGCTGGAAACTCCCAGCACGCTGCCTAACCAGGAAGAGATGACGCTGATGCGCCAGCTGGACGACATCAAGGCCATGCCGGTATTGCAGTCGGTACGGGGCTCGGTAGAAAAGGCCAAGCAGGATGTTAGCCAGGCCTTGCAACAATGGCATCAGGCCATTGCGAGCCAGGATTATGAGCGCTACATCCAGCGCTATGCCCCGAGCTATGCCCCGCCGGGCCGTAGCCGCAACCAGTGGCTGGAGCAGCAAAAAATGCAATTCATTGCCGCCGGCCCTCAACAGGTGGAGATGCGTGACCTGGTGATTGCGCCGCAAGGCATGCGCATGGTGGCAGTTTTCAGCTGGCTGCAGGTGCGCGATGGCATGCAATACCGCGAGCGCAAGGTGATTTCGCTGGAACAGCGCGAGGGCGAGTGGCGCATCCTGCGTGAAAACGCAGTTCCCATGGGACGCCAGCCTCTGGCTGATGCGCCGGCCAAGATCTTAAAAACGCCAGCTCTGGCGGCCAGCACTACCTCCGAGAAAGGAGCCAACTGATGCATCGCTTCACACTTAAACCCTGGACTACGCTGGCGTTGCTGGCATGCCTGTCGGCGCGCAGCCCGCTGTTGAGTGCGGCCTGCGTCGATAATGGCGATGGCACCCAAACCTGCACCGGCACCTCCACCAATACCGATCAGCTCGTTCAGGGGCAGCTGACGGTGGACAGCAGCGGCGGTGCGGCCACGCTGGAAAATATCGGTACCGACCCCAGCCTGCAGCTGGATACCAACGTGCTGGGCAGCACCATCATGCATACCACCAGCGATAACAGCGCCGTTGCCACCATCAGCGCTTCCGGTAGCAATGGTGTCACGATCACCAACACGGGCGCCAGCATCGTCCTGGATGGGTCAGGACGCGCCTATGATACGTCTGCCTGGACTGCCGACAGCAACGGCCTGCTTTATAACAACGGCACCAGCGCGGCTTATGCCGCTGCGATTCGGGCCGACAGTCTGTTGCCGACATTAACGATCAACAATGCCAGGGTAAACAATGGCGTGTTTTATCCGGATACCGGCGATTACGGCATTCCGGCCAGAATCACGGCGTCCGGCAGCTATACCGCCGCTATTCTGGCCAATAATGCTAGCCTGACGGTGAACAATACCAGTCTTATCCTGGGCAATATCGTGACCTACGGCGGCGCTACCATGTTGGCGCCTTCCGTGCTGGATGGCACGCAGTACGCGACTGTGCTGCAGGCGGGCAAAACCATACTCAACCTAAATGATGGATTCGGCGCTGTGGTAGGCGATGTCATGGTAGTGGACCGCAATCCGCTGCTGACCCAGGCACAAAGCGATAACAGCAGTCTGGTGCTGGCTTATTCGGCGGCGGATGTCGGCCCGCGTGACAGTCAAATCAACATGAACGATACCCTCATCTACGGCAATGTTTATCTGGGTTCCGGACGTCATGAACTCAACCTGAACAACAGCGGCGTTAACGGTACGATCTATGTCGACCAACGCGATGCGCAGGTGGTGGATGTCAGCGGCGGTGTCGCCAACCCTCTGTACAACGTGCATGGTGATCGCAACTTCACCCTGGACTCGGTGACGACGGTGTCGGGTAACAATATCGACAGTGTGGTGATCAACGATGTGGCGGGCGCAACCAATACCGTCAACTTCACCGGCTACCTGAGCTATTTGAGAACCACAGTCTCGGCCAATGGCCTGGGTAACAATACCTATAACTTCAATTGTTATGAGGCCATTAACTTTACCCTGCCTAATACCATCATCACCAATCCCTCCTGCGCCATCGCCGGCAGCGTGAGCGGCTTCAGTGAGGCCAACCTGACCGGCGGGTTCACCGCCATCTATACCACCCTGAATGTCAGTGGCGATATCAACCTGTATGGGCGTACACAGCTTAGCGAGTTTGGCACCCTGACCGCCGCCAATGTGGTGGTGAAGCCAACAGCCATACTGGAGGCCAGCAATGTGACCGTGGGTCTGAACAACATGATGGGCAGCATCGTGGGCAATCTGGTCAACTACGGCACGATCAACCTGGGGGATGCCACCCTGAATATCAGCGGTAATGCCAGCATGATGGCCGGCTCGTATTTCCTGATGGCGATTGGTCCCAGTCAGACCGGCTTGCTGAATGTGAGCGGCACCACCACTTTTGACAGTGCTTCGGTAATTGCGCCCCGGCTCACCCGTTTTTCGCGAGCCGTGCGCGATGGCGATACCTTTGTGGTCGCCACCAACGCCAGCGGTTTGCCACAGGTGGACAATACCAACGGTTTCCTGCAATGGGATGTCAGCCTGAACGGCAATGATCTCCTGCTCACGGCCGATGTCGGTGTACCCGCCGCCATGCGGGCCAAGGTAAGCGAGGCTGCTATCCGTGCCGTCGACAGTCTGTTCCAGTACAAGGGCAGCGCCCAGTCGCCGACGGAATTGCAGAAACAGTTGCTGACCTTGCAGGATGAGAACGCCGCAGCGGCTGCCGAGCGTCTACGCCCGGAAATACACGATGGCGCCTTACGCACCATCATGAGCAACAGCGACAAGGTATTTGGCATGCTGAATACCCGGCTGGTGGATAGCTACCTCAGCAAGAATCAAGGCATGGCATCGCGCGAGAACCAGGAGATATTGCCTGGCAAGGGCCTGTGGGTGCAGGGCTTCGGCGACCGCGGCATTCAGGATACCCAGCAGGGGATTGATGGCTACAATGTTTCCTCGGCGGGGATGGCCTTTGGACTGGATCGCGAGATGGAAGGGGATGACAGTTTGCGCATAGGTGCGGCAGTTGGCTATGCGCGCAGCAATATCACCAATAGCGGCTATACCGTGAATAATCGCAACGATATCAACAGCTTCATGGCCGCCGCTTATGCCGCCAAAACCTGGGATGGTGCCTATCTCAACACCATGGCCGGAGTTGGATTGCATACCGAGCAGACACGCCGTCAACTGATGGGCCATACCGCTACCGGGCGGCATGATGCCTGGCAGTATTCGGCAAGGATGGAGGCGGGCTGGCCCATGTTGTGGCGCGACGATGTCACGCTGATCCCCATGGCTTCGCTTGCCTACAGCCATATTCGCGAGAGCGCTTATGAAGAGAACGGCAAATATTCGCGCATGATCGTGGATACGTCGCGTCCGGACATCATGGAACCCATCCCCGTCTATGTGAATGGCATGCCCCAATACGCCCTCGATAGCTCGCCCATCAATCTGGCGGTGGATGCACGTAAGTTTGATTCCCTGCGCGGCGGCCTGGGTGGAAAGGCTATTTACAGCCTGCAGCAGAAAGACTGGGCGGCGGAAATTGAGTTGAGGGCGCTTTACCAGCATGAGTTCGGCGATCTGGCGCAGGATGTCACCTCACGCTTTCTCTTCAGCGATACCCGTTTCGTCAGTCCCGGCCTGAAGCCGGACCGCAATATGTATGCGCTGGGCGCCACGGTGCGCCTGACCGGGGATGACGAGCGTGATCAGCTGACGTTACTCACCAGCTACGATGCCGATATCCGCGATGCCTATTTCGGGCAGACCATGAGCCTGGCTCTGCGTTACGATTTTGACCAGGGGCCGCGTTACCAGCGTCGCGCCGAGTTCGCCTTGCAGCGGCAGAAAATGCGCGATCCGGCGCTGGTCAAGGTGCAGGCGACAGATCGGGATATTGCCAGCCTGAACAAGGCCATGCAGCCGAATGACAGCATGGCCGAAGCACTTACGCCGCAGGAAAAAGCCCGTCGCAATGCCATAGAGGCGACCTTGCAGGCCTGGATGAGTGCGCAGGCAAACCGCAATCTGGAGACCTACTTCAGTACCTATGCTGCTGATTTCACCGTGAGCGAAGGCCTGACACGGCAGCAATGGGAGCGCCAGCGCCGCACGGAGCTAGCCCGCGATGGCGTGGTGCAGGTACGCATGGCGGATCTGAGTATTGAGCCCAATGGCGACCGTATGCTGGCGCTGTTTACGCAAACGCGGCAGGAGAATGGGCATGACGAGGCCATGCAAAAGATAGTGGATCTGGAGCAGCGCGGAGGCCGCTGGCTGATTGTGCGCGAAGACAGCATTCCGCTTACCGAGTAATGCCATGGTCAGGGGGAAATTATGGCATCGCATGCGGTCCTATATGGCGCGGCTTGCCATGGGGCTTTTTGTAGGCTGTCTGCTGTTTGAAATGGGGATGCTGCTGATGATGATGCTGGCTTAAGCGGAGGGGGGGAACTGGCGGCAGACTGGCTGCCGCCTTGCGGTTGATTACAGCACAGCCAAAGCTGCGTCGTAGTCAGGCTCGTTGGCGATTTCGGACACCAGTTCGCTATGCAATACCTTGTTGTTTTCATCCAGCACCACCACGGCACGGGCGGTCAGTCCAGCCAGGCTGCTATCGGCGATCTGCACACCGTAGTCTTTTGAGAACTTGGCGGTGTCGCGGAAGGTGGAGAGGGTGACAACATTTTCCAGGCCTTCAGCGCCGCAGAAACGGCTTTGTGCGAATGGCAGGTCAGCGGAAATGCAAAGCACGGCGGTGTTAGGCACTTCGGCGGCACGCTTGTTGAAGGTGCGAACCGAGGTGGCGCAGGTTGGCGTATCCACACTTGGGAAAATGTTCAGTACCTTGCGCTTGCCGGCGTAGTCGGCCAGGGATTGCAATTCGCGCTTGGCGTTCGCCAGTTGAAAGTCAGGGGCGGTCTGGCCGACTTTGGGGAAGTCGCCGCCTACGGTTACCGGGTTGCCTTTAAGCGTTACTGTGCTGGTCATGGAGATTTCCTTTTTATGAAGTTGAGAGCGGGATTGCCAATCAGAAAGCCGGCGAGGCCGTTGGTTCCCCCCATGGCGGGCATGCCCTTCGCTCAGGACATGCGCATGGCGGTGAGGGGAAGGCGCTCAGCGCGTGCTTTCTGGCACTGTATCGCCCTTGCATGAAGGGCGGATGAAAGATGATACACCAGCAAAGACCACCATCAGGCCGATAAATTCTCGCTGAGGTAGCCTATGGTCATGGTCTGGTTGTGCAATACGCTGTCCGAGGTGTTGGGGCGCGGGGCAAACTCGCCGTAGGAATAAAAACCGGTGAGTGTGGTTTGTGGCCCGAGAATGGTTTTGATGGCGGCGATCTCGTCGGCGGTCTGCTCGTTCATCACACCCTTACGGCCTACACAGCTCACACAGAGTGCCAGGCCGGGCTGGCTGTTATTAAGCGACTGCAGATTGCCTGTCACCAGCCGTGCGGCTTCGCTGGCGCCTTCCACCAGTCGGTCGTGATTGGTCTGGCACAGCCGCACGATTTCGCCTTCTTCCACATTGCCGGCAAAGGTCAGGCTGTTCTGCGCCGTATCAATGGCAAGCAGGGTGCGGATTTTCTCGACTTCGCGCTTGCCTTCCTCGACGATGGCAAACGGGAATTTGAGGCCAGTGCCGGGCAGGCCCTTGGCGTAATGCTCACCGATATACATGCGGTATAGCGGCAGGGCGGGTTTGCCGTCCATTTCGTACACCACGTTTTTGTCGGATTTGGTGATCTTGCGTGGCGGGCCGTAAGGTTTCCAGCCGCCCAGCGCGCCACTCGCGGTAATCAGGCTGTCGCCATACAGACCCACGGCAATCACCAGATGGTCGGAAATGACGTTATTGCAGATTTGCAGCGTGTTTTCAAAGGCGGCATTATCACCCGCCATGCCGCCAACGATAGGGATATCACCCAGCACGCTCTGAAAGCCTTGCAGCAATTCCGAGCCATTCACATGCAAGCCATCGGAGAACAGCAGCACGGTGCGCAAGGTGGGGGTTTGCAACTGTTTGGCCAGATTGGTGGCCACCTCGAACGAGCTCTGCATGGAGTTCATGCGGGTATGCACCACGCGCTGTTCGGTTTTGTGCCACTGGATGGCGGTAATCTGCAGGCTGTCGTCAAATACGCCGTTGCCCTGAATCTCGCCGGAGGTGGTGCAGCCGACAATCTGGGCGGCGGGATAGCGATCACGCAGGATATTCTGCAGCTTGCTTTCACTGAAGCGACGGACCGAGCCAAACACCAGCACCAGATCGGCAGTGAGTAGCGGGGGATTGGCCGCCAGCTCTTTCAGCGTCATTTTGGCGGTCAGTGATTCCTGTCTTATCTGCATTGTTGCCTTCCCGTGAGCCTCCTTCTGTGAGAGGTCTTTCATCTTGATGGATACGGCGCAGCCATGATGACTGCAAGCTTGCGATATTTAACCTGTTTGACAGTGGAATGACAACAGAATGTGACCCGCTGCGTCAGCACGAGTCTTGCACCATCGTGAATTCTGGATAGAATGATGTGAGTGCATGGCCTCCCGCCTTGCACGACAAAGGTGCACTACACAATAAAAGGGGATGCAGGTGGGGGAAACCAGTTTAGCAGGCGTGAAAGTCATGGTCATTGATGACAGCAACACCATACGCCGCAGTGCCGAGCTTTTTCTCAAGCAATCTGGCTGTGAAGTGATCCTGGCGGAAGATGGGTTTGAAGCCTTGTCCAAAATTGCCAATTACCATCCTGATCTCATCTTTGTCGATATCATGATGCCGCGACTGGATGGCTACCAGACCTGCACGCTGATCAAGCGCAACCCCCGCTACAAAGCCACCCCCGTGGTCATGCTGTCCAGCAAGGACGGCCTCTTTGACCGGGCACGCGGCCGCATGGCCGGCTCCGATCAATACCTGACCAAGCCCTTCACTCAAGAGTCTCTGCTGCATGCAGTGACCAATCACGCCCGCGTGGAAACGGACGAGGAATAGGCATGGCGATTCAAAAAATTCTGGTAGTGGATGATTCCTTTACCGACCGTTTTTATCTGACCGAACTGCTGGTGGATGCCGGCTTTACCGTCACCACCGCCGAAAATGGCGAAGAGTGCCTGGAAAAGGTGGCAGCCGATGCCCCCGACCTGGTGCTGATGGATGTGGTGATGCCCGGCCTTAATGGCTTTCAGGCCACACGCGCACTTTCCAAAAATCCGCTGACGGCGCATATCCCGGTGATCATGTGTACCGGCAAGGAGCAGGCAACGGATCGTCTGTGGGCCTTGCGCCAGGGCGCCAAGGATTGCGCCATCAAACCGGTGCAGCTCGATGAATTGCTAGCCAAGATACGAGCGCTGGAAAATGGCCAGACTTAACCTGCACGAATACCAGCAGGATATTCTGGCGCGCCTGCAAGAGGTGACCGCCAATGCGGGCAGCACCAGCAGCTCGCGCCTGGGTGTCGAGATCGCTGGCCAGCACTGGCTGATCCATCTGCGTGACATCAGCGAAGTATTGCCGGTGCCCGAGATCAGCCCCGTGCCGCTCACGCGCAGCTGGTTTCTGGGCATGGCGAATGTACGCGGCAATTTGTATGGCATTACCGACCTGGCAGCTTTTATGGGCGGCCCCATGACCGTGATGACCGCGCAAAGCCGTATCTTGCTGGTGCATGAGCGCTATCAGGTGAATGCCGCGTTGCTGATTGACCGCCTGGTGGGCCTGCGCGCTCTGGAAAGCATGCAACTGCAGCCGGCCGACGATCAGGCGGCAGCAGGGGAGCAATACAAAGACGAACACGGGCAGGTCTGGCGGGTGCTGGCCCTGGAAAATCTGCTCACGGGTAATGAATTCATGCAGGTGGCCGCTTAAGGCCGTGCCTGTTGCTGCAACGGCAGCCAGGTAGTCAGACAGAACACAGACAGAGATAGACCTTGAGCCTCATCGGGCTTGAGCGCGGAATATACAAAGGGGCAATATGGCATTGAATGCAGCAAAAAAGGGAAACACACCGTCACTGCTGGCGCGCTTGCGCGCCGGGGTGAAGTCCACATTGACAGGGCGGGGAGATAGCGCAGCCTCGGGTATCCCCAAGACCTTGCTGGTTTTCTTCCTGATTGCCGCCGTCGTGGCCTTGCTCAATCTGCTATTCAACATCACCCAGGTGGAGCGCGATAACCGCTTTTCGATTCTTTCCGGCGATGTGCAGGTGTTTGTGCAACAGGCGGCGCGCGATGCCGTGCTGGCGACCCATAGCCGCGAGGCTGCCAGCGTGCGTCTGGTTAACGTCATGGGCAGTGTGGAAAGTGACCTCAAGCAGATGCGCAAGCTGGAAGCCGACACCCTGTTCCGCGGGCAGGAAGTCGTCCCCGCACTTAATAAGCTGGAAACCCTGTGGCAGCAACTGCACCGGTCGCTGAAGACGGTGAACGCCGATACCGCCGCCGCAGATGCCAACCAGGCACAGCTGATCAGCATTGTGAATACCAGCGATGAGATTGTCGCCACCGCACGGCGCATGGTCGACCAGTACAAGCAGCAGGGCCGTGCCAGCCTGTTCCTGATACTCTCTGTCGTCTCCGGCTTGCTGGCCTTGCTCATGCTGATCGGCGTCGGTTATCGCCAGGTGCTGTCGGCGCGTCACCAGTTTCTGGAAATCGAACAGACCAACCTCAGCAATCAGGAAGCCATTCTGCATTTGCTGGATGAAATGGGCGACCTGGCCGATGGTGACCTGACGGTAAAAGCCCAGGTGTCGGAAAACATCACCGGCGCGATTGCTGACTCCATCAATTACACCATCGACAGCCTGCGCGATCTGGTAGCCGAGATCAACCGCGCGACCGAACAGGTGAACCAGGCGACGGCACAAACCCGTACCACTTCCGATTACCTGCTGAAAGCAACTGAAGAGCAGTCCAAGCAGATTGGCGAAACCAGTGACGCCATCAACAACATGACGCGCTCCATTCTGCATGTGTCCAGCAACGCCGGGCAGGCCTCGCAAGTGGCGCAGCGCTCGCTGCAAGCCGCCACCCAGGGTGCCAAGGCGGTGCAGAACACCATCTCCGGCATGAATGAAATCCGCACGCAGATTCAGGAAACCTCCAAACGCATCAAGCGCCTGGGCGAAAGCTCGCAGGAGATTAGCGAAATCGTTGAGCTGATTTCCGACATTACCGAACAGACCAATATTCTGGCGCTGAATGCGGCCATTCAGGCCGCCTCTGCAGGCGAGGCCGGACGCGGCTTCACCGTGGTAGCGGAAGAAGTGCAACGTCTGGCGGAGCGCTCATCCGAGGCAACCAAGCAGATCAGTGCCATTGTGAAAACCATTCAGACCGATACCAACAGCGCGGTGGTGGCGATGGAAAAGAGCACCGAAGGCGTGGTCGATGGTGCCCGCCTCTCGGATGCTGCAGGCCAGGCGCTGAATGAAATCGAAACGGTGAGTACCAATCTGGCCCGCCTGATCCAGGCCATTTCCGAAGCGACCGTGGCCCAGACCGAAGTGGCATCCACCGTCAGCCGCAACATGCAGAAGATTCAGAACATCACCTCGCAAACCACGGAGGGTACCAAGCTGACTGCGCAATCGGTGGAACAGCTGACCACCCTGGCCGAAGAACTCCGCGCCTCGGTGGCCGGCTTCAAGTTGTCCTGATGACCGGGCTGAAGAGGAGCTAGCCGTGGTTGACGATTTCGACATAGGGCCTCTTAACTGGGTCAAGGGCGAGATAGATCAGGCGCTGAAAAGCGTGCTGGAAAATCTGGCCGCCTTGCAGCAAAGCCCGGAAGACGCGGCCAGCCTGAAGTTCTCGCAAACCCATCTTTACCAGGTGAGTGGCGCGCTCGATATGGTCGGGCTGGAAGGCTGCAAACGCTTCTGTGCCGAGATCGAATATGTGGCCGTCGCCTTGCAAAAGGGCGAGATCGCCATGAGTCCATCCGCGCTGGAGGCCATGGTCGACGGCGTGCAGAGTCTGAGTCGTTATCTGCAGGCGCTGGTCGACGGCGCGCCGGATCGTCCCCTGCAATTGTTTCCCGCGTTTGCCGCGCTGCAAGCCCTGCATGGCGAAGAGGCGGAAGAAAGCGAACTGTTTTTCCCCGATACCGATGTGCGCGCACCGCGCGATTTGCCCACGCAATCTGTGCCGGATGAGGCACTCGCCGCCTATCTGGCCGAGCAACGCTCGGCGTTTCAGAAAGGTCTGCTGACCTGGCTGAAATCGCAAGGCGCAGAAGGCCAGGACACCATGCGTGCCGCGCTGCAACAAGTGCAGCAGGTACAAAAGCAGGGCGGCCAGAAAACCCTGTGGTGGGTGGCCAGCGTGTTTGTCGATATCCTGCAGCAGCCGGAGCATGCGGCCAATGCCAGCATCAAAAAGCTCTGCCGCCGCATAGACCAGCAACTGCGCAGTTTGTACGACGGCGCAACCCGCGCCAGTGGCAATCTGCTGCGCGATCTGCTGTATTTCATTGCCATCAGCCCGGCCGAGACCGATGCCCTGCAGCAGGTACAAGGTGCGTTTGAGCTGCAAGCCTATCTGCCCGAGCCGCCCCGCACACCGCAGGATGTTAAGGTCGAGAGCGAGGACCGCGAACTCGCCAAGCGCATGCTGGCGCTGTTGCGCGCCCTGCAGGACGCCTGGGCAGCCTATGAGGAATACAAATTCAAGGCGCTGCTGGAACAGTTCAGCATCCAGTTGCGCGATAGCCTGGTCAAGCAGACCTTTCGTTACGAGAGCCTGAATACCTTGCTGCAGGCCTTGCAGCGCATGAATATGCGCGTGCTTGCCGGGGCCGATGTGGTCAGCAATTCCGCCATGCTGGAGGTCGCCTCCACCCTGGCGCTGCTGGAAGAGACATTCAACCAGTATGTAGAGCTGAGTGATGCGATCATCCAGCGCCAGCAGCAGCAGGCGGCCCGCTTGCAGGAGCTGGCCGAGGGACGCCAGCCCACGCCGGGTGCGGATCTCAGTGGTACGCCATTGTCTTCCGAGCTGCTGGCGACCATGGGCAAACACATACACCAGGTGCTGGAGACCATCGAACCCCTGCTGGATGGCTATTTCCGTAAACCGGAACAGCGTGATGCCTTGCAGCAATGCCAGCCGCTGCTGACCCAGATCACCGGCGCCTTTGACCTGCTGGACCTCACGCTGCCCGCGACCTTGTCGCGCTTTACCGAGGCTACTCTGGAAAGCCTGCAGCATGATGCGGTGGCTCCTTCTACCGGCATTTTCGAGGCCCTTGCCGAAGCTCTCAGCGCCATGGACTTTTACGTCAGCGGTTTCCCGCGCTTGCGTCCCGAGGCGGAGACCGCCATGCGCGTGGCGCTGGAAATGCTGCAGGCGCAGATGTCGCCCGATGCGCTGGCCGACGATGCAGAAGACGACATGCATGCACTGGTGGAAGACCATGTGCCCACCCTGCAGGAAAGCTTCGCCGCCGCCAATGAAGCGGCTGCCAGTGCCGCGCAGGAAGAGGAAATCCCGCAACCTGAGCCCGTGCTGTTGCCTGATCGTGCCCACGACGCCGAGCTGCTGGATGTCTTCCTGACCGAATCAGAAGAAGTCCTCGCCAGCATTGCCCAGCAGCAGCAAGCTTTGCGCGTCAATGCCACCGACCGCCGTGCCATGGTGGATCTGCGGCGTGGCTTTCATACACTGAAAGGCAGCGGCCGCACCATAGGTCTGCTTAATCTGGGTGAGGTCGGCTGGGCCGTGGAAAAACTGCTTAACCGCGTGATTGATAGTCGCGTGGTGCCCAGCCCCAATCAGCTGGCGTTTGCGGAATCTGCCGCCAGCGCCTTTGCCGGATGGGCTGATATCCTGCGCCAGACGGCTGAAGTCACCATTGATCCCGCGCCCTGGCTGGCCCAGGCCGCCGAGCTCGAAGACGAATGTGCGAGCCAGCCCGGCCTCAGCACTGCGGCTGAAGTCATTATCGGCGGCACGCGCAAGCTCAGCCGTGCACTGTTTGATATTTTCATGGGCGAAGCCAACCAGCATCTCGCCATGCTCAAGGCCTGGGTAGATGGGCTGAAAGACAAGGACGAAGCGCCGCCTGAGGCCAGCCGCCGCGCCGCCCACACGCTGGCCAGCAATGCCGGTACTGCCGGTTTCAAAGCCATCGCCGATCTCGCGCGGGCGCTGGAGCACTGGCTGGATGTGCAGGGCGCCGAGTGGACGCCGCAACAGCGCAAACTCGCTGACAATGTGGTCTCGGTACTCGCTGATATGCTGCGCAAGGCCGGCCAGTTCCGTCAGCCACGCCAGAACATGGGTCTGCTGGCCGCGTTGCGAGACGCCATTGAAGCAAGCAATGCCACGGACCATGCCACAGATGAGCAGGCCGATATTGCATTGGCCGATCATGAGCAGGAAGAGCAAGCTGAGCACGTCGATATACCGGATGCCACCCAGCCTGCGATCAGCGATGAAGTTGAGGAGCAAACATTACCCGTTGAGCTGGCCGATGTCGACGACATGGCAACCGACGATGTTGCAGAAGCAGAACCTGTCGTCGAATTTGAACCCGAACCCGAACCCGAACCCGAACCCGAACCCGAAGAAAGTCCGACTGAAGATCAGTCGGACACTGGCCCGACCGATGTCCCCATGGGCGCGGCAGCTAAAGTGATCGAATTATTCAAGGATATTGATTTCGGGCCAGAGCCAGAGCCAGAGCCAGAGCCAGAGCCAGAGCCAGAGCCAGAGCCAGAGCCAGAGCCAGA
>DATMSO010000036.1:0-11316 GCA_035565335.1 Methylovorus sp. | reverse complement strand
TGGGTGGGACTTTGTTATAGGGTGATAAAATCGCATAAATTCAATTTTTAGGCAATGCATATCTTTGCCGCCGATAGCGTGAAAACCGCGTCGCGCAAGCATTCGCAGGCGTTGCCACAAGTGTTAATTTTGTCAGGAAGTCATTACCCCATGCGATTGACCCAACTGCAGGCGTGGCTGGACCAAGTGCTTGACCATGCCTCTTATCAGCTCACTACGGCGTCCGCTGACGCCAGTTTCCGGCGGTATTTTCGCGTCCATCTGGCGGACCGTACCCTGATTGCCATGGACGCGCCGCCGCCGCAGGAAGATTGCCGTCCTTTTGTCGAGGTGGCAAAGCTGCTGCTGGATGCCAGCTTACATGTTCCAGAAGTGCTGGCGCAGGATCTGGAACAAGGTTTTTTATTATTAAGTGATCTGGGCGACACGACTTACCTGCAAGTGCTGACGGCGGATAATGCCAGTGCGTTGTATCGCGATGCCTGTCAGGCACTGGTGGCCTTGCAGCGTGCCAGTCGCCCCGACGTTCTGCCGCCGTATGACCAGGCTCTGCTGATGCGCGAAATGCAGCTGTTTCCGGAGTGGTACGTCAAACGCCATCTCGGCCGGGAGCTGGATGCCAAGCAACAAGCCGTGCTGGAAAACACCTTTGCCGCTCTCGCCGACAATGCCCTGGTCCAGGGGCAAGTGTTTGTGCATCGCGATTACCATGCGCGCAACCTCATGCTGTGCGAGCCCAACCCCGGCGTGCTGGATTTTCAGGATGCGGTGTACGGCCCCATTACCTATGATCTGGTTTCCTTGTTCAAGGATGCTTACATCGCCTGGGAAGAAGAGCAGGTGTTGGACTGGACCGTGCGCTACTGGCAGTCAGCGCGCGAGGCCGGCTTGCCGGTGCCGCAGGATTTCTCCGAGTTTTACCGGGATTTTGAATTCATGGGCGCACAGCGCCATATCAAGGTGCTTGGCATCTTTGCCCGCCTGAATTACCGCGACGGCAAGGATGGCTACCTCAAGGACATGCCGCTGGTGCTGGACTATTTGCGCCGCGTCTGCGCCCGCTATACCGAGCTGCGCCCGATGTGGCGCCTCCTGGATCAGTTGCATGATGTTGCTCCGCAGCAGGGATTGACCTTCTGATGCGCGCGATGCTGCTGGCGGCGGGCCGTGGCTCACGCATGCGCCCGCTCACCGATCACACCCCCAAACCCCTGCTCAAGGCCGGCGGCAAGCCGCTGATCGTGCATCACCTTGAGCGCCTGGCGGCGGCTGGCTTTTCCGAGGTCGTCATCAACCATGCCTACCTGGGTATGCAGATTGAGCAGACGCTGGGGAACGGCAGCGCCTGGGGCCTGTCGATAGAGTACTCGCGCGAAGCCGAGGCGCTGGAAACGGCCGGTGGTGTCGCTGCCGCCCTGCCTTTGCTGGGCGATGCGCCTTTTCTGGTCATCAGCGGCGATATTTACGTGGAAGCCGATTATCGGCAGTTGAGTGAGGGACTGCTGGCCAAGGGCGATGCTGCGCTGGCCTGCTTGTGGATGGTGGACAATCCCTCCTGGCATGCTGCGGGGGATTTTGGTCTGGTCGATGGTTTGATTGAACTGGAAGGTCGTCCCAAGCTCACCTATGCGAATATCGGCGTGTTTCGGCCCGCTTTTTTTGCCAGCGTGCCGCCGGGAGCCACGATGCCGATGTTGCCGCTGTTCAAACAGGCGATTGCCAGCCGCCAATTGGCCGGGCGGCATTTTTCCGGGGTTTGGGACAATATCGGCACGCCCGCCCAGCTTGCGCAGTTGGATGCCTATCTGAATGAGTCACATGCTTAAGGTTATGCCATGCTAGATATACCGCATTTGCAATCCCGACGTACCGCCCTCGCCAAGCGCATGGGGCAGGGCATTGCCATTATCCCCACGGCGGCAGAGGCCCTGCGCAATCGGGACACCCATTATCCCTACCGCTATGACAGCTACTTTTATTACCTGACCGGCTTTACTGAGCCCGAAGCCGTGATCGTGGTGATCGCCGGCGATACGCCCAAAAGCATACTGTTCTGCCGCGACAAGGACATGGAGCGGGAAATCTGGGATGGTTTCCGCTTTGGGCCTGCCGCAGCGCTGGCCGAATTTGGTGTGGACGAAGCGTATTCCATCTCCGAACTGGATAGCCGCATGGTGAGTTTGCTCGCCAATCAGCCTGAGCTCTATTTCAGCCTGGGCGCGGATGCCGCCTGGGATCAACGCGTGACCGGCTGGCTGAATGACGTGCGCAGCCAGGCGCGCTCCGGCGTCAGTGCGCCGGCGGCCATTCGCGATGTGCGTGTGCTGCTGGATGAAATGCGGCTGATCAAGTCGCCGCAGGAAATCGCCACCATGCGACGCGCCGCCACTATCTCGGCCGAAGCCCATGCGCGTGCCATGCAGGCCACCCGGCCCGGCAAGCATGAATACGAAATCGAAGCCGAATTGCTGCATACCTTTTATCGCCATGGCAGCCAGTATCCGGCCTATACCTCGATTGTGGCGGGCGGAGCGAATGCCTGCGTGCTGCATTACATAGCCAACAATGCGCCGCTGAACGATGGCGATCTATTATTGATAGACGCCGGCTGCGAACTGGATGGCTATGCCTCGGACATCACCCGTACTTTTCCGGTGAATGGCCGCTTCAGTGCCGCGCAGAAAGATGTGTATGAACTCGTGCTGGCGGCGCAAGAGGCTGCCATTGCCAGGGTCAACCCGCAATCGCACTGGAATGCGCCGCATGAAGCCGCGCTCAAGGTCCTGGCGCAGGGCTTTATTGATCTGGGTTTATGCCGCGGCACGGTCGATGCGGTACTGGAGTCAGGCGATTATCGCCAGTTTTACATGCACCGCACTGGCCACTGGCTGGGGCTGGATGTACACGATGCCGGCGAGTACAAGCAGGATGGTGAATGGCGCACATTGCAGCCTGGCATGATGCTGACCGTGGAGCCAGGATGCTATATCCGCCCGGCGGAGGGTGTGCCGGAAGCCTTCTGGAACATCGGCATCCGTATTGAAGATGATGCCCTGGTGACCGCCGATGGCTGCGACATCATTACCCATGCGGCACCCAAGACCGTTACTGATATTGAAGCATTGATGAGGGCAGCATGAGCAACCAGGTCGATATCATTATCGTAGGTGGCGGCCCGGTGGGCGCCACCCTGGCGCTGACGCTTCGGCAGCAAGGGCTGCGTGCCACGCTACTGGAGGCCCGCGCGCCGGGGGCTGCGCATGCAGACCAGCGTGCGCTTGCCTTGTCGTATGGCACACGCGTCATCCTGGAAAAACTCGGCTTGTGGGATCAGCTGGAGGATCAGGCCACGGCCATCAACACCATTCATATTTCACAACGTGGCAGCCTGGGGCGCTCGCGCATGCACGCAGAAGAGCACGGTCAGCCCGCGCTGGGTTATGTGCTCTCCTATGGCAATCTCAGTCGCGTGCTGGACCAGGCGCTGCAGCAGGATGGCGCCACGGATATTCGCAATGAAGCCGAAGTGCTCAGCATTACGCCTTCTGCTGAGCATGGCGAGGTGAGCTATCTGCAGCATGGCGTAACGCACACCATGACTGGCAAACTGGTGGTGCTGGCCGATGGCGGCCGTAGCCTGGGCGATATTCCGGGACTGAAACGTGAAACCAAGCATTACGGGCACGATGCCCTGGTGACAAAAGTGCGGGCCGAACTGCCGCATGACAACATTGCTTACGAGCGCTTCACGCCGGATGGCCCGGTGGCATTGTTACCGAACGGCCCACGGGATTTTTCGCTGGTATGGACCGGCGAAGCGGCCGCCGTCCATGGCTTGCTTGAATTGCCGGACGATGTTTTCCTGCAAAAACTGCATCAGCATTTTGGTGACCGTGTCGGGCGCTTTTTGCAGGTGGAAAAGCGCATGAGCTTTCCCCTCAAGCTTTCCTATCTTGACCCGGTGACGGCTCCGCATCTGGTGGTGATCGGCAATGCCGCCCAGACCATGCACCCGGTAGCAGGTCAGGGCTTTAATGTGGGCCTGCGCGATGCCTGGGTACTTGCCAGAAAAATTGCCGAGACCCCGCCTGCTGCCTGGGGCAGCCCTGATATGTTCAAGGCCTACAGCGCCAGCCGTAAAAACGACACCAAGCGTGGTTTGCTGTTTACCGACTTCCTGGTCAATCTGTTTTCCAATGACATTGTCGGGCTCAACCGCATGCGCGGCCTCGGCCTGGGGCTGCTCGATGTCGTGCCGTTTGTTAAACATAAACTGGTCCGCAAAATGAGTTTCGGGAGCCGTGGATGATGAAACGCGCGGAGATGGTGGTGGTGGGCGGAGGCCTGGTGGGCCTGGCGTCGGCGCTGGCCGCAACGCAGCAAGGCATGCACGCTCTGTTGCTGGATCGTGCGGCGCGGCCTTCCATGGCCTTGACAGAGGACTGGGATAGCCGGATTTATGCCATTACGCCGGGCAATGCCGCCTGGCTGACTGCGCTTGGTGTGTGGTCGCGCATTCCCGCTGCACGCATTTGTCCGATTGATCGCATGCTGATCTGGGGCGATGGCCCCGCAGATCAATTGCAATTTGATGCCGAAGATGTGGGCGCGCCTCAGCTGGGCTTCATCGTCGAAAACGCTGCCTTGCAACAAGCACTGCTGGAAGCGCTGGATGATGCCGCCGTGGACATGCGGTTTGGTGCGGCATGTCACAGCGTGTCTTTGCGTGACGAGGTCGCTACGCTGACGCTGGAAAGTGGTGAGAGAATCGTTGCCGATTTGCTGGTGGCGGCCGATGGCGGCGCTTCCTGGGTGCGCCAGCAGGCGGGTATTGGTAGCGATAAACACGTGTATGCCCAGCAGGGTCTGGTGGCAAATTTCGAAACGGAATTACCGCATGGCAATATCGCGCGGCAATGGCTGAACAAAGATGGAATTCTGGCTTGGTTGCCGCTGCCGGGGAACCGCATTTCGATTGTCTGGTCCACGGAGGGGGCAAGCGCATTGCTGTCTCTGGATGCCGCTGAACTGGAAGCCCGCGTAGCGGAAGCCGGTCAGCATGTGTTGGGATCCTTACGGCTCATTACGCCAGCGGCTGCGTTTCCGCTGGTCAAGCAAACCTCACACGCGCTGGTAAAGCCACATCTGGCGCTGGTGGGCGATGCGGCGCATCAGGTGCATCCACTGGCGGGTCAGGGCGTTAACTTGGGCTTTCGCGATGTGGTGAGTCTGATGCAGAGCCTCAGCCGGCGGCATGCGCTGCAAAGCTGGGGTGATGTGCAGCTTTTGCGTCATTACGAGCGGTCGCGCAAGACGGATATGGTATCGTTGCAGGGATTAACCCATGGCTTGCAGCTGCTGTTTGCCAGTGAACACCCGGTGCTGAAGCGCCTGCGCAACCAGGGCATGCGGCTGGTAGAGGGTTCCGCATTGAAAAAGCCGCTGATACAGCACGCGATTATTTAAGCAGTTTGACGAAGGATATTTCATGATTAAGAAGTTGATGGGAATGATGCTGGTAGCGGCGTTCAGTTTAAATGCGCATGCGGATGAAGCCAGCCTGCGCAAGGCAATCGAAGCAACGTATCCCAAGGTGCGGGTGGAAAGCATCACCAAAACCAGTTATTCCGGGCTGTACGAAGTCTTTCTGGATGGTCAGATTATTTACACCGATGACAAATTCAGCTTTCTGATTGCCGATGGTCGCCTGATCGAACCCAAGACCAAGCGCGATGTGACCGGCGAACGCCTGGATGAACTTACCAAGGTGGATTTCTCATCCTTGCCACTTGATCAGGCCATCAAGGTGGTCAAGGGTAATGGCAGCCGCAAGCTGGTGGTGTTTTCTGACCCCGACTGCCCTTATTGCAAGCGCCTGGAGCAAAAAGAGCTGGTGAATATCAACGATGTCACCATCTACACATTCCTTTTCCCGCTGGAGCAATTGCATCCCGATGCCGGCAACAAGGCCAAGGCGATCTGGTGCGCGCCTGATCGCGCCAAGGCCTGGCAGGATTGGGTGCTGAACGGCCAACTGGCTAAAGCCGGTAACTGCGATACCTCGGCGATTGATAAATCTGCAGAGCTTGGCCGTAAGTTGGGCGTGGTAAGTACACCGACCCTGATTTTTGCGGATGGCAAACGCATGCTGGGCGCTTATCCTGCCAAGGATATTGAAAAAGCCATGACGACGGCACCAGCAAAGAAATAGGCGCCAGTCTCAACAGGCATAGGCAATAAAAAAGAGGCGGGAAACCGCCTCTTTTTTTATCTAGTTTGCAGAGCAGGCCCATTAAACTACCGCCCGGCCCTGCAGTTGCAGTAACGTGTCTTACTCTGCTTGGCTTACACCACTTGCCCCATCTTGAAGATAGGCAGGTACATAGCGATCACCAGGCCCCCGATCAGCGTGCCCAGCACGACCATGATGATAGGCTCCATCAGGCTGGATAGGGCTTCCACGGCATCGTCCACTTCCGCTTCATAGAAATCAGCCACTTTGGACAGCATGGAGTCCAGCGCACCCGATTCTTCGCCAATCGCCACCATTTGCAGCACCATATTGGGGAAGACTTCGACGTTCTGCATGGCAACGGTGAGGCTGGTGCCGGTGCTGATCTCGCTCTGAATCTGTTTGGTGGCTTCGTAATAAACACGGTTGCCGGAAGCGCCTGCTACCGAATCCAGCGCTTCTACCAGCGGTACGCCAGCGGCGAACATGGTGGAAAGCGTGCGGGCGAAGCGGGCGATGGTGGCTTTGCGTATTAGCTCGCCAAATACCGGCACCTTCAGGATCAGTCTATCCATGGTGGCCTGCATCTTGATCGAGCGCTTCCATGAATAGAAGAAGAACCAGATGCCGCCGCCAATGGCGCCAAAGATCGCCCACCAGTAAGACACAAAGAAGTCCGAAATTGCCATGACCACCAGGGTAGGCGCAGGCAGGTCAGCACCAAAGCTGCTGAACAGCTCTTTAAATGCCGGAATCACGAAGATCATGATGACGGCGGTGATGATAAAGGCAACGACGATAATGGATACGGGGTAGAACAGCGCAGATTTGATCTTGCTTTTGATCGCGAGGATTTTTTCCTTGTAGGTCGCCAGGCGGTCAAGCAGGGAGTCAAGAATACCGGCTTGCTCGCCCGCGCCTACCAGATTGCAATACAAGGCATCAAAGTAAAGTGGATATTTGCGGAATGCCTGACTCAGGCTGCTGCCGGTTTCCACATCGGATTTGATGTCGCCGAGCAGTTTGGAAACAGCCGGATTGTTATGGCCTTTGCCGACGATCTCAAAGGCTTGCAGCAGGGGAACGCCGGCTTTCATCATGGTGGCCAGCTGGCGCGTAAACAGGGTGACATCCTTTTCCTTGACCTTGCCCCCCGCCTTAAGGCTACTCTGTTTTTTGATCTTGGTAACGGTAATGCCCTGGCGACGCAAGGTGGCATTGACGAAGGCTTCGCCGCTGGCTTTGACTTCGCCTTTGATTTTCTTACCTTTTTTATCCGTGCCTTCCCAGGCGTAGATCACTTCCTTACTCGCTTGTGCGGCCATAATTACCCCTGAGTGATGCTATGGTTGACGGATTATTCATTGGTCACAGCTTCTACCTCTGCGATGGAGGTAAGACCTTGTTTGACTTTCATGAGGCCGGACTGGCGAAGATCGCGCACGCCCTCGCGCTTGGCCTGGTCGGCAATGTCATGCGCGGTGCCGTTTTTCATGATGATGCGGCTCATTTCATCGGAGACTGGCATCACCTGGTAAATACCTACGCGGCCTTTGTAGCCACCATTGCACATTTCGCAGCCGCCCTCACGCGGCCCGTAGAGTTGCCAGCTGCCATCCAGATCTGCTTCGGTAAAGCCCACGCTCAGCATGGCTTCTTTGGGGAGATCGAGCGGCTCTCTGCAATGTGGACACAAGCGGCGGGCCAGGCGCTGGGCCGTGATGAGCGAAACGGCCGAGGCAATATTGAATGGGGCCACCCCCATGTTCATCAGGCGCGTGAGTGTCGATGGGGCATCATTGGTATGCAGGGTCGACAGCACCATATGGCCGGTAGACGCGGCCTTGATGGCCATGTCGGCGGTTTCCAGATCGCGGATTTCACCAATCATGATGATGTCGGGATCCTGCCGCAGAAAGGCTTTGAGCGCCGCGGCAAAAGTCAGCCCCTGCTTGTCATTCACGTTCACCTGGTTGATGCCGGGCAGAGGGATTTCCGCCGGGTCTTCCGCCGTGGAAATATTCACGCCCGGGCTATTGAGGATGTTGAGGCAGGTATAAAGCGACACGGTTTTACCGGAACCCGTTGGGCCGGTCACCAGCACCAGGCCGTAAGGGCGGCTCACGGCGCTGAGCAATGCTTCTTTCTGGTCGGGCTCATATCCCAGTGCTTCAATGCCCAGGGTGGCGCTGCTTGGATCCAGAATCCGCATGACGATTTTTTCGCCATTGATCATCGGCAGGGTGCTGACGCGAAAGTCGATGGTACGCGTTTTGGACAGCACCAGTTTCATGCGGCCATCCTGCGGGATACGTTTTTCCGAGATATCGAGGTTGGAAATGACCTTGATGCGCGAGGCCATTTTTTCCTTGATGGCCAAGGGCGGCTGAGCAATTTCCTGCAGCACGCCGTCTACGCGGTAGCGAATGCGGTAATACTTTTCATAAGGCTCGAAATGCAGGTCAGATGCGCCCATGTTGATAGCATCCAGCAGTATTTTCTGGATATATTTCACCACCGGCGCATCGTCAATTTCAGCGCTACTGACCTCCGGTTCTATGGGCTCATTGCCGGATTCCATATCCAGGCTGAATTCATCGCTCATATTGAGCGATTGCATGCTGGCATCACTGGCTTCCACCAGTCTGGCAATCCATTTACTCAGCTTGTCTTCTTCCACCACCACAGGTGAAAGTGCCATGCCCACCTGGAATTGCACATCATCGAGCGCATGCAGGTTGGTCGGGTCAGACAGGGCAACGAACAAGGAGTTGCCGCGGCTCTGTAATGCCATGACTCGGCTGCTCGCCATGAGCTTGGTGTCTATGGTTTTGGCGGGAATATAGTCGGGGTTTAAGGCATCAAGATCAAACAGGGGAAAGCCAAACGCATTGGCCGCCGTCTCGGCAATTTTAAGCGCCGGTAGTTTCTTGCTTTGCACCAGCTGGCTGACAAATGGAATGCGCTGGGCAGCGGCACTCGCTTGCACACTGGCAGCTTCTTCTTCCGATAGCAGTTGCTCTTGCACCAGCATGCGTGCAAGCCCGCCTAACTTACTGGGAAGTGTGGTGGCTGCCATTCAGATAACCGACCTTGATGTGCTTGTGTTGGGAGTTTTCACGACATTTAATAATGCACGGTCAGCTTTTTTTTGTAAAGCAAGTGACATATGCGGGTGACAAATTTTGCATTTCAATACAGATAAATAGCTATTTCACTTCAGAATTCAAGTTAATACGCATGTCCTATAGGCTTGCTATATGTAAATAGCCTAGTTGAATTAGGCACTTAGCCATGTTGTATTGAAACTTTATTAAAAAGTTCAAATAAATTGCAAAAAACGCTAAAAAACCCTTGACTTCTTGATTCAAGACACGTAAAAACGCGTTCAGGCGTTTGGATTCGAGGTCATAGTAGCCGGCACTACCGACTTAAAGTCTTGAAGTACAAACTTTTGAGGACGCCTCCTCTTAATGTTTTAGCAAGGAAGTATGAAATGGCAACAGGTACCGTAAAGTGGTTTAATGACTCCAAAGGTTTTGGTTTCATTACCCCGGACGATGGTGGCGACGATTTGTTCGCACACTTCTCCGCAATTGTAGAGTCTGGCTACAAAAGTCTTAAGGAAGGTCAACGCGTAAGCTTTGACGTTACCGAAGGCCCTAAAGGCAAACAGGCTTCCAACATCCAGAAGGCCTAAGCTTTTTAAGCTAACCAGTCTTCATGAAAACGGCCCGTCACGCGGGCCGTTTTCATTTGTAGTGCGCTTGTGCATGTGAGCTAGGATTAGCTCGCATGCCTGCCATTACATGTTGTTGATGATTTCATCGCCAAACTGGGCACTGCCAACTTGTGTGGCACCTTCCATTTGCGAGGAGAAGTCATGCGTCACGCGCTTGGCACTGATCGCCTGGCCCACGCCTTTCAGTACGAGGTCGGCCGCTTCTGCCCAGCCCATGTGACGCAACATCATCTCGGCAGAGAGGATGAGCGAGCTGGGGTTGGCAATATCCTTGCCCGCGATCTTGGGGGCGGTGCCGTGTGTGGCTTCAAACATGGCAACCGTATCTGACAGGTTGGCACCTGGTGCGATACCAATGCCGCCCACCTGTGCTGCCAGCGCATCAGACATATAGTCGCCATTCAGATTCAGCGTGGCGACCACATCGTAATCCTGTGGATGCAGCAGGATTTCCTGCAGGAAGGCATCGGCGATGCAATCCTTGATGATGATGCCATTCGGCAACTTGCACCATGGACCACCATCGATCTCGACTGCGCCGAATTCTTCCTTGGCGACTTCATAACCCCAGGTCTTGAATCCGCCTTCGGTGAACTTCATAATATTGCCTTTGTGGGCAATGGTCACGGATTTGCGGTTGTTATCGATGGCATACTGGATGGCCTTGCGCACCAGGCGCTTGCTGCCATCTACCGATACCGGCTTGATGCCAATAGAGGATGTCTCGGGGAAGCGGATTTTCTTACGCACGCCCATATCGGAGAGGAAATCGATGACCTTCTTAACTTCGTCGGAACCTGCCGCCCACTCGATACCAGCATAAATATCTTCGGTATTTTCACGGAAGATCACCATATCGGTTTTCTCGGGGTGTTTCACCGGGCTGGGCACGCCGGTAAAGTATTGCACCGGGCGCAAACATACATACAGATCCAGCTCCTGACGCAAGGTCACATTGAGCGAGCGGATGCCTCCACCTACCGGGGTGGTCAGCGGGCCTTTGATGGAAATGACATACTCACGCACTGCTTTCATGGTTTCTTCAGGCAGCCAGGTATTGTCACCATAGACCTTGGTGGCTTTCTCGCCGGCATAGACTTCCATCCAGGCAATCTGACGTTTGCCGCCGTATGCTTTGTTGACCGCGGCATCCACCACCTTGATCATCGGTGGTGTAATGTCAACGCCAATGCCATCACCTTCAATAAATGGGATAATCGGCTGATCGGGAACGTTGAGAGAGTTATCTGCGTTTACGGTGATTTTTTCGCCAAAGCCAGGCACAACGATTTTTGTAGACATTGAGTAGATCCCTAGAAATTAAATGCTTATTCTGTTCAAC
>DATMSO010000035.1:0-22761 GCA_035565335.1 Methylovorus sp. | reverse complement strand
GGCGAAAAATCTAAAGGACTTGAAGCGTGAACTGGGCGTTGCCGCCGAGTGCGGACGCTGTGCGAGCTGCGCCAAGGATTGCTTGCGCGAGGCCCATCAAGAAACCTCAACGGCCGCCAAGATCATCCCTTTGCATACACCGGGCCTGGGTTACGCTTAGATATCTGCCCGTGCTCTGTCATTGAGCCGATAGCATCATGTAAAAAAACGCCAGCTTGTCGCTGGCGTTTTTGTTTAGGCTATCGGCAATACTAAAAACTCAAAGCAGGTACTCCAGCAGTTCAGGGCCAAATACCTCCCGGTGCAGACGGTTGGCATTGACGCCCGTATCCAACAAATGCTGCCGCTGCTGCTGCATGAAGCCAGCGGGTCCGCATATGTAGAATTCGCCTTCTGCTAAAAATGGTTGCCATGCGGCCGTGGGCAGCATTTCTTCGCCCGCAGACAGGGCGCCATTTTTATAAAAACGTTCAACGATTAAACCAGGGAGTGCTCGCATGGCTTGGTCTAGCTCCGCTTGCAGAATATGTTGCTCCGGCCCCTGATTGGCATGGCTGAATAATATTGGACGCTTGCTGCCAAGGTCGCGCAATGCATTCAGGATCGACAGCATGGGCGTAATGCCGATGCCCGCCGACAACAAGGCAATCGGTTGCGCAGAAGTCAGGTTTACCTGGAGGTCGCCAAACGGTTTGCTGGCCTTAATGGTGTCGCCTTCGTGAATATGGCTATGTAACCATGCCGATACCGTCCCTTCTGGTTTCGCAGTGCTTTCGGCTTCGCGTTTTACGCTGATGCGCCACCATGGCTGTTGCGGCGAATCCGAGAGACTATATTGGCGCAATTGGCGTCGCCCATCATCCAGTTGCGCTTCTACCGTAATGTATTGCCCGGGAAGGAATAGGCCCGGACTGGCGCCATCCCCGGTTTGCAAGTAATACGAGACAATATCGGCGCTCTCCTGCACGCGCTTGATCACCTTGAGATTCATCAGCGCCCCCGCCGCCACGCCGCTGGCGGCGTAGAGTTTCTTTTCCTCATCAATCAGCAGATTGGCCAGCAGCCAGTAAGCCTCTGCCCAGGCATCGATCAGGGCAGGGGTGGCGGCATCGCCTAGCACGGTTTTGATGGCGCCCAGCAGATGTTCGCCCACAATAGGGTAATGATCCGGTGTCAGGCCGACGGCAGCATGCTTGTGCACAATCCGGCTGACGACCGGTGTCAGCGCATCCGGGTTATCAATATTGGCCGCATATGCAAAAACAGCTGCCGCCAGGGATTGCTGCTGCGTTCCATTGGCCTGATTGCCCATGTTGAACAGGTTGGTCAGCTCAGGGTGTGCGGCAAACATGCTGCGATAAAACGTCGTGGTAATGGCGAGGCCGTGTTCGCGCAGCACCGGTACGCTGGCATCGATATAGGGTCTGGCGGTGGCTGAAAGCATGATGTGTCCTTATGTTGTATATAAAATGAAACAATATGACTATTAAAAAACCGGGTTAGCCCGGCGGGTCGTTGCCCATGATCTTATGCGGTCATGGTTTGAAGGTGCTGCTGTTGCAGGCGCACGATAATGTCGCCGGTATGTCGAGGGGTTACATCCGCCAGCGTGTACGTATCCAGATGCCGATAGAACACGGACAGGCTTTCATCCAGTGCGCCTTTAAGTCCGCAATTGCCTGCTAACGGACAGGGCGGTTGTGCGCAATCGACCAATGACTGCTTGCCCTCCAGCGTACTCACAACCAAACCCAAGCTCAGATGCGCCGGGTCAACACCCAGACGCAATCCACCGCCCGGCCCGCGTGTTGCCTGTATCCAGCCGGTCTTGTTCAGAAATGTCACCACCTTGATGAGATGATTGCGTGGCACATTAAGCTGCTGTGCCATCTCGGTAATCGACACCATGCGCGTATGCGTGCTTTGCGAAACGTACATCAGCACGCGCAGGCCCAGATCTGTGAACTTGGTTAATTGCATGGGGGCATCATAATATTGTTGCATCTATAAAGCAACAATATTATCTGGTGGCGTTTAATCGATGCGATGCAACTGGCGGGATAGCTGTCGCAACTCTGCTTCAGCCTCGCGATAGCGGGGAAAAAGCTGCGCGACGATGGCCCAGAAGCGGGCGGAGTGGTTCATTTCCTTGAGATGCGCCAATTCATGCGCAATCACGTACTGAATGATATGCGGCGGGGCCTGGATCAGGCGCCAGTTCAACCGGATTTCTCCTTTGGAGTTACAGCTGCCCCAGCGGCTACGGGCGCTGGACAAGGCGATTGGCGGTGTCGGCAGCCCCAGCTTTTGCACCAGTAACTCTGTGCGGCGGCTGAAATCAACCATTGCCAATTGCTTGTACCAATGCGTCACCCGGCGTTTGATCATGGCAGTATCGCCGATGTCGGTGAGGCGCACATCCACACGACTACCATCACTATGGATGGCGCGATTGCGGCTGTCCGCCGCCACAGACAGCGGCAGCGCGCTGCCCAGCAGCCAGAGGGTTTCGCCATCCTGCCAATGCATGGCGGGTACTCTGGCGGCGGCTTGTTGTTGGACTTTTTGCTGTATCCAGTCGCGCTTGCTTTGCAACAGGGCATCGAGTTCGCGCAGGCTCAGCCGTTGCGGGATAGAGACCACCAGACCTTGCTCACCGATGCGCAGCCCGATGGAGCGCCGCTTGCTGCTGCGCTTCAGTTCATAGGGCAAACGCGTGCCATCTGCCAGGGCAAGCTCAGGCATGGCTGGATGGAAGCTCCGCCATGGCCGATTCTATCCATGCTTCCACACGCTGATTCAGTTCATCCGGCTTCAAGCCGGCGCTGGAAATTACCGGGCCGATATGAACCGTGATGGTGCCTGGTTTTTTCAGAAACGAATTCTTGGGCCACAGCATCCCCGCGTTGTGGGCGACCGGAACGACATCACTATGGGTATGCGTTGCCAACCAGGCGCCGCCAATATGGTATTTGCCACGGGTGCCGGGGGCCATGCGCGTGCCTTCGGGGAATATCACCACCCAGAAGCCCTTTTTCAGGCGGTCCTTACCTTGGGCCACCATCTGCTTGAGTGCTTCGCGGCCCGCCGAGCGATTGATGGCAATCGGCGATGTCATGGCGAGACCCCAGCCAAAGAAGGGAATCCACAGCAGCTCACGTTTCAAGACCCATACCTGCGGTGGGAAAATCTGCTGAAAGGCCAGGGTTTCCCAGGCGGATTGATGCTTGGCCAGAATGATGCTGGGCGTGCTGGGAATATTTTCCTGTCCGATGATGCGATAGCGTGTACCACAGGTGATGCGCAGCCACCAGAGCATGCTGCGTGCCCAGCCGGAGATGATCTGGTAGCGCACCACAGGCGGCAAGGGAAAGGTGAGAATGGCGATCAGGGCATAAATGGGCGTTAATAGCCACATGCCGAGGGTGTAGAGCAGCGAGCGCAAAACCAGCATTTATTTGTCTTCCGCGATGATGCGCTGAACAGCTTCTGCCAGGTCCGCGCAAATCCAGGTGTTTTCCGGCAGGCCACCGGCTTGCAAGGTTGCCTCGCCTTTGCCGGTGCGCACGAGTATGGGCTGACAGCCGCAGGCCACGCCCGCCTGCAGATCTCGCAGGGAATCGCCCACGCAAGGTGCGCCCTTCAGGTCCATGCCAAAGCGGCGGCCGATTTCCTCCAGCATGCCGGCCTTGGGCTTGCGGCAATCACACTTGGCTTCCGCCGCATGCGGGCAATAAAACAGGGCATCAATACGGCCGCCGAGCTGGCTCAGGCTACGGTGCATCTTGTCATGGATGGCATTCAGCGTTGCCATGTCAAACAGCCCACGCCCGATGCCGGACTGGTTGGTCGCCAGCGCGACGCGAAAGCCGCTTTGGTTCAGCAGCGCAATGGCCTCCAGGCTGCCCGGGATGGGAATCCACTCATTCGGGCTTTTGATGAAGTGTGGCGAGTCGTGGTTAATGACGCCATCGCGGTCCAATATCACCAGTTTCATGCTTAGCCTGCCAATCGCGACAGATCGGCCACCCGGTTCATGGCTTGATGCAGGCTGGCCAGCAAGCCAAGGCGGTTGGCCTTGAGTGCCGGGTCTTCTGCATTGACCATGACGCCATCAAAGAACGCATCCACAGGGGCACGCAACGCCGCCAATGTTTGTAGCGAGGCACGGTAATCACCGGCGGCAAACGCGCTATCCGCCTGTGGCGTCACGCTGTTCAAGGCTTGGGCCAAGGCCAGTTCTGCCGGTTCTACCAACAGGCTTTGATTGATGCTGGCTTGCACATCGCCTTCGGCTTTTTTCAGGATATTGCCCACGCGCTTGTTGGCTGCGGCTAGGCTGTCCGCTTCGGGCAAGGCCGCAAACGCCTTCACGGCTTCCAGGCGTTTGGCAATGTCCGCCAGTTGCTGTGGCTCAAGCGCCAGCACCGCATCGACTTCCTGAGCGCTGTAGCCTTGCTCGCGCAGGCTGCCGGAGAGGCGGTCGTAGATAAAGCTGCGCAAGGCGGGCGACGCATTTTCAACATCCGCTTCAAAGCACTCAAAGGTGGTATTCAGCAAGGTATCCAGGGTGAGCGCCAGATTGTTTTCAATCAGCAGGCGCACAACACCAAGTGCATGGCGACGCAAGGCAAAAGGATCTTTGTCGCCACTGGGAATCTGGCCGATGCCGAACATGCCGCACAGGGTTTCCAGTTTGTCTGCCAGGGCTACCACCACCCCGACCTGATTGCGCGGCAATTCATCGCCGGCAAAGCGTGGCTTGTAGTGGTCTTCAATGGCATAGGCGACATCCTGATCCAGACCTTCATGCTGCGCATAGTAGCGCCCCATGATGCCTTGCAGTTCAGGGAATTCGCCGACCATATCGGTGACCAGATCAGCCTTGGCCAGACGCGCGGCCTGGGCGGCTTTGCTTGCCAGCACATCTCCACCCAGTTGCTGGCCAATGGCCTCGGCAATGCTGGCAACACGTGCGGTGCGCTGGCCTTGCGAACCCAGCTTGTTGTGGTAAACCACTTTGTCCAGGGATGCCAGACGGCTTTCCAGGGTTTTCTTGCGATCCTGATCAAAGAAGAACTTCGCATCCGCCAGGCGCGGGCGCACCACACGCTCATTACCGCCGATTACGGCGCTGGCATCTTCCGGCGAAATATTCGACACGATGAGGAATTTGTTGCTGAGCTGGCCGTTGGCGCTCAGCAGCGGGAAATACTTCTGATTGGCCTTCATGGTCAGGATCAGGCATTCCTGCGGCACCTGCAGAAACTCATCTTCAAACTGGCCTAGCAATACATTCGGGCGTTCCACCAGCGCGGTGACTTCGTCCAGCAGAGCTTCATCTTCAATCGGTGTTAACGCAGTGCCAGCCTTGGCTGCCGCCGCTTGAAGCTGCCGCACAATCTCGGCACGCCGCTCCGCAAAGCTGGCAATGACGGCGCCTTCTTCCTGCAGCTGGCGCGCATAGTCATCGGCATGCCGTAGCGTGACCGGGCTGACCTTGGCTTCAAAGCGATGCCCTTGCGTGGTGTTGCCGGATTGCAGGCCCAGCGCGCTGATATGCAGTACCTCACTACCATGCAGAGCGACCAGGCCGTGGGCCGGACGTACAAAATTGACGCTGGACCAGCCATCCTGCAGCTGGTAAGTCATGACCTTGGGGATAGGCAGTTTCGCCAGTGCATCATCGAGGGCTTTTTGCAGACCTTCGGTGAGGGTGGCGCCTGCTGCTGTGCCTTCCAGAAACAGAATGTCGGCCTTGCCGTCATGCTCGCGTTTGAGCTGGCTGATGGCGGATTCATCTGCGCCCAGGGCGGCCAATTTTTTAAGCAGTGCTGGCGTGGCATTGCCATTGGCATCCAGGCCAACGGTCGCAGGCATGAGTTTGTGCGACAAAGTCTTGTCCGCCGCCTTGGCGACCACATCGCTGATATGCGCTGCCAGGCGACGCGGCGAGGCGTAGGCCGTGACCTGCGAGGTCTCACTGGTCAAGCCCTGGGATTTCAGGCCTTCCAGTAATGCGCCGGAGAATGCTTCTCCCAGTTTATTGAGCGCTTTGGGCGGGAGTTCTTCTACGAATAATTCAACTAACAGATTCTGCTTCATGCGGCGGCCTTCTTATCCAACTGTGCCAATACTTCATCGGCCCAGGCTTTCGGGGCCAGGGGGAAGCCCAATCGGGCGCGACTATCCAGGTAGCTCGCGGCAACGGCGCGGGCCAGATTGCGAATGCGGCCAATATAGGCGGCGCGTTCCGTCACCGAAATGGCGCCGCGCGCATCCAGCAGGTTGAAGGTATGGGCGGCTTTCAGCACCTGCTCGTAGGCGGGCAATGCCAGTTGATGTTCCATCAGGTGTTGCGCCTGCTTCTCGTGGGCGTTGAACGCAGTGAACAGAAACTCGGCATCGCTGTGTTCAAAGTTATAGGTCGATTGTTCGACTTCGTTCTGCTTGAAAACATCGCCGTAAGAAAGATCGCGCGCGCCATTCAGGCCTTTGGCATAGACCAGGTCGTAGACGTTTTCCACGCCTTGCAGGTACATGGCGAGCCGTTCCAGACCATAGGTGATTTCGCCGGTGATGGGTTTGCAGTTGATGCCGCCGACTTGCTGGAAGTAGGTGAACTGCGTGACTTCCATGCCGTTCAGCCAGACTTCCCAGCCCAGGCCCCAGGCACCCAGCGTGGGGTTTTCCCAGTCATCTTCCACAAAGCGGATGTCATTCTTTTTTAGGTCAAAACCGAGAGCTTCCAGCGAGCCCAGGTAGAGCTCGAGGATGTTTTCCGGTGCCGGCTTGAGGACCACCTGAAACTGGTAATAATGCTGCAGGCGGTTGGGGTTTTCACCATAACGGCCATCTTTTGGGCGGCGGCTGGGTTGCACATAAGCCGCTTTCCACGGCTCAGGCCCCAGCGCGCGCAGGAAGGTCGCCGTATGCGAGGTGCCTGCGCCTACTTCCATGTCATACGGTTGCAGCAAGGCGCAGCCCTGGGCGTCCCAGTATTGCTGCAGCTTGAGAATAATCTGTTGAAATGTCAGCATATTTCCATTTCTGAGTCTTGATGAGTGATCCGGCAGCCCATGGGCTGCCAGTCAATGTTGGCCAGGCCGATTTTCAGGTTTTTTGACGGCTGGCGTGCCGGGCAAAATAACCGCTAATTCTACTTGTTTTTACGGCCCCACAAAAGAGCGAGGCTGCCCGCCAGCAGGATCAGCAAAGGCCAATTGCCAAAGCGCACATACGGAGTCGTGCCTGCATAACCCTGGACCTCACCTTCAAGAGTGGTGGCGATGAAATGCGGCGCATGCGCCAGTACCTCGCCTTTGGTATTAATGATGGCGGTGGCGCCGGTATTGGTGCTGCGCAGCATCATGCGCGCGGTTTCGATGGCGCGCATCTGCGAAAACTGCATGTGCTGATACGCCGCAATCGACTCGCCATACCAGGCATCATTGCTGGTATTCACCAGCACACTGGCTTGCGGCAATTGGCGGATGATTTCCTCGCCAAATACATCCTCATAGCAGATGTTGACGGCCACGCGCTGGTCCGCCACCTGCATGGGCTGCTGATCGAGGCCGCCACGAGCGACATCGGCCAATGGCATATTCAGCCAGTCACGGTATATCCAGCCGAATACACTTTTCAGCGGGATAAATTCGCCAAACGGCACCAGATGCGATTTGCGGTAAACCTGAGTGTTGGCACTGCCCACACTCAGCATGCTGTTGTAGTACTGCTCGTGTTCGTATTCCACGACGCCTATGAGGATATCGCCGCCATTAGCCTGGGCGTGGGCTTTGAGGCCATCCAGATAATTCTGCGGCACCTGCTGCAGCAACACCGATAAGGCGGTTTCCGGCAGGATAATGAGCCGCGCCTGACTGGCGAGTGCCATGTCGTAATACTGGCGCATGCTGCGCAGTACCTCGTCCTCGTTCCACTTGCGGTCCTGCGAGACATTGCCCTGCAGTAAAGCCACGCTCACCGACTCGCCGTCAGGCACACTCCATTCAATCTGCTTCATGCTCCAGCCAGCGGCTACCAGCACTGCGATCAATGCCAGGGATAAACGGCGGCGTGCAGGGTGCAGGCACGCGCTCACCAGCAGGCTGGCGACTAGTGCTACCACCAGCGAAACGCCATAGGCTCCGATAATCGGTGCATAGCCGATCAGCGGGCTATCCGGCGCTTGTGTATAGCCCATGCTCAGCCATGGGAAGCCGGTAAATATCCAGCTTCTGATCCATTCCGAGGCGGCCCATAGCAACGGCAGCGCAATCAGCATCTGCGCGGCAGGGCGGCGGCGTCCCAGCGCGGCAACGCCCGCGGGGAACAGCGCCAGAAAAGCGCATAGCAAAAACGTCGCGAGCCCGGCCATCCAGAAGGGCATGCCGCCGAAATCATGCAGGCTGATGTAGATCCAGTAAATGCCGGCGCCAAACAAACCCAGGCCGTAGGTGAATCCCAGTGCGGCGGCTTCGCGGCTGCGCGCGGTGGTGGTGATCAGATAGAAAAAACCGGCGAGGGAGAGGATGCCTGCCGGATATATATAAAAAGGAGCAAAGCCGCTGACAGTAAGTGCGCCGATCAGGGCGGCCAGAAGATGTCTGGCCCATAAAGGCTTGAGCAAATTGGACAACATCGTGAACACAAGGGTATGAGATTGGCAGCCAGTATACCTGAGCGCAGCTTGCCGCAGCGTGAGCCAGCGGCGGAATTATCTGCCTCCATCAGGTTGACAGGCCACCGCAGCAGCCCCTATATTCAAGTCAAACAACACTTGAATATCCCTTTTCGTATTCACAACAGGAGAAATCACGCATGGCCCTTTTGACAGAATTCAAGAAATTTGCACTGCGCGGTAACGTCATGGATCTCGCAGTGGGCGTGATCATCGGCGCAGCATTCGGCAAAATTGTGGACTCGCTGGTAGGCGACCTGATCATGCCTGTCGTCGGCATGCTGGTCGGCAAGCTTGATTTTTCCAATATGTTCATCCAGTTATCGGATGCCCCGGCGGGCGTGCCGCAGACCTATGCCGCACTGAAAGCCGCTGGCGTACCCATGCTGGCCTACGGCAACTTCCTGACCGTGGCCCTTAACTTCGTCATTCTGGCTTTTGTGATTTTCCTGCTGGTGAAACAAATGAACCGTTTCCGTGACCAGATGACGCCTGATGCGCCACCTACGCCAGAGGATGTGCTGTTGCTTCGCGAAATTCGCGATTCGTTGAAGAAATAGCGCGTATGCATGCCTTCGTCGATGCGAAGGCTGCTACCCGATAAACAATAAGCCCCGCATTTGCGGGGCTTATTGTTTATATAGCGGGGCTTGGTGTTTGTATCGGGCGGAGCGCTAAGCCAGCCTGGGGTTGTCAGATATCAGAATCCGGTGTGCGTTGAGGATTGGCACCGGGACCTACTTCCGGGCTGCCCTCGCCATCGTGATTCATGAACACTACCATCACCACCTTGTCATCGACGATGTCGAGTTCGGTGGTCTGGTAATAGGCGCCTTTTTCATCGGTGTTCAGGTAATGGTAGTGCCATACGGAAGCGATCACCTGCCCATCCGGGTTGGTAATGTCATCGCGTTTGCTGGGCTCGCCAAACTGTTCCACGATCTTGGATTTATCAATACCGGAAATGCCCGCAACGAACTCTTTTTCCGATACCGCGATCTCGCCGGTGGCGGCGTTCGGGGTTTTAGCGTTGGGCAATTGCGCAGCGCCTGCCATGGATTGCCCGGCAATCCCCAGTAGTAATGCCAGAAACAAGGTTTTCATGATGTATCCCCTTTAAAATGTGGTACGGCTTCAGAGGGTATGAGAGATTTTTTGGCCCTTGGTTCCTTGCATCATTTCCACGCCTATTCAATAGCTTGGCTACTCGATGGCTTCCTCGGGTTTGGCCTGTATTTCCACCAGCATGGAATGCAGGCGGCGGCTGTCTGCGCGCAAGACGGTAATATGCAAGCCATCAAAACTGATTTGTTCGCCGCGCTTGGGCAGGTGGGCAAACTTGCTGACCACTAGACCGCCAATGGTGGAAAACTCTTCATCGCTGAACCTGGTGCCCAGCGCTTCGTTGAAGTCGGCGATCTCGGTGAGTGCCTTGATGCGGTAGCGGCCTTGCGCATCACGGATGATGTTGTCTTCGGTTTCGTCAAAGTCGTATTCGTCTTCGATATCGCCAACGATCTGTTCCAGCACATCTTCAATGGTGACCATGCCCGCCACGCCGCCGTACTCGTCTACCACGATGGCGATATGGTTGCGATTGCTGCGGAATTCCTTCAGCAGCACATTCAGGCGTTTGGACTCGGGGATAAACACGGCGGGACGCAACATGTCGCGCACATCAAAATCTTCGCCGGCGTAATAGCGTAGCAAATCCTTGGCGAGCAGAATGCCGATAACATGGTTCTTATCGTCATCAATAACGGGGAAGCGCGAGTGTGCGGCTTCAATGACAAACGGGATGAATTTCTCCGGTGCATCGGTAATATCAATCACATCCATCTGCGAGCGCGGAATCATGATGTCCCGCACCTGCATTTCAGAGACTTGCAATACGCCTTCGATCATGGACAGGGCGTCGGCGTCCAGCAGGTTTTTTTCGTAGGCAGAGTGCAGCTGCTCGATCAGTTGTTCACGGTCTTCCGGTTCACGCAGCAAAAAGTTGCTGATCAGTTCCAGCCATCGTGGTTTGTCAGTTTCAGCCATGTTAGGCGATTGCTTTCTTGGTCAATTCTATTTTTTCGGCGGCGTAAGGATCACTGTAGCCGAGTTTTGTGACGATTTCTGTTTCCAGCCCTTCCATCAACTCCGCTTGCGGCTCGGTTTCATGGTCGTAACCATGCAGGTGCAGCACACCATGCACGGTCAGATGGGCGTAATGCGCTTCCAGCGGTTTGCCCTGTTCCACGGCCTCCCTGGCGACTACCGGCGCGCACAGGATGATGTCACCCATCAGGTGCGGCTCTTCCGTCAGCGGAAAGGTCAGTACGTTGGTGGCGTAATCCTTGCCGCGATAATCGCGGTTAAGCGCGCGTCCTTCTTCTTCATCCACGATTCGTAAAGCAATTTCCGTGTCAACCCGCAGGGTGGCGCGTGCCCATTTGCGAAACAGTTGCTCAGCCGGAATATCCGCGGCCTCGCTTGCCACCTGCACATCCATTGCCAGTCTAGGCATCATTGCGTCCCCGACGTTCGCTGTCATGCGGCTGGGCATGGCGCTCGCTATCAAAGCTTTCGTAAGCATTGATGATCTTCTGCACTAGCGGGTGGCGCACCACGTCTTCCGACAGGAAGTGGGTAAAGGCAATGCCTCGCACGTCCTTCAACACCTGTTTGGCTTCTACCAGGCCGCTCTTCTGGCCTCGCCCGAGGTCGATCTGGGTCACATCGCCCGTGATCACGGCCTTGGTGCCAAAGCCGATGCGGGTGAGGAACATCTTCATTTGCTCGGGCGTGGTGTTTTGCGCTTCATCCAGAATAATGAAGCTCTGATTCAGCGTGCGGCCGCGCATGTAGGCGAGAGGGGCGACTTCAATGGCGCCGCGTTCGAACATCTTGTTCACGGTGTCGTAGCCTGCCAGATCGTACAAGGCATCATAGAGCGGGCGCAGGTAAGGGTCGACTTTCTGTGCCAGATCGCCGGGCAAAAAGCCCAGGCGCTCGCCCGCTTCCACTGCCGGGCGCACCAGTACGATGCGTTTTACCCGGTCGCGGGTCATGGCGTCAATCGCGCTGGCCACGGCCAGGTAAGTCTTGCCGGTACCGGCAGGGCCGATGCCAAAGGTAATATCAAAATCCTGAATCTGCTGCAGATAGCTGACCTGACGCGGCGTGCGACCATGCAAATCCTGACGGCGCGTCATGAGCACCGGCATTTCCTTTTGCACGTCTTCCGGCTTCATGCGATCTATCTCGACCAGCCCCAGCTGGATTTCTTCCAGACTCACCGGTTTGCTGGCGCGCTCGTAAAAGTTTTCGATCAGCTGTGCGGCGATCCGCACATTGCTTTGCTCGCCAGAAAAGCGAAAATGCGCGCCGCGCCGGGCAATGCCGACATCCAGCGCGTCTTCGATCTGCTTGAGGTTTTCATCCAGCGCGCCACACAGGTTGGCCAGACGCAAGTTATCTTCGGGGCTAAGGGTAATTTCCATTAAAGGGTGACCGCCCAAGGGGCAATAAGTGCAGCGTTTAGAAAAACGGGGAGAGGGTTAAGCAAGGTATTCTCCACGCAGGGTGTGCGGCATGGCCTCGGTGATGTGGACGTGCACAAACTGGTTGATCAGGCTGGCATCACCGGGGAAATTTACAATGCGGTTGTTATCGGTACGGCCTGCGAGCTCGCCACTGTCTTTTTTGGACAGGCTCTCGACCAAGACCCGTTGCACGCTGCCGACCATGGAAGCGCTGACGGCTCTGCCTTGCGCCTCATTCAGCTCCTGCAGACGGCTCAGCCGCTCCAGCTTGGTTTCTTCGCTGGTGTCGTCCGCTAGGTAAGATGCCGGTGTGCCGGGCCGTGCGCTGTAGGTGAAGCTGTAGCTGAAGTCGAAACCAACATCCTGCATCAACTTCAGCGTGGCGGCAAAATCCTGTTCGGACTCGCCGGGGAAGCCGACGATAAAATCGGAGGTGATGCAGATGTCCGGACGCGCCCGGCGCAATTTGCGGATGATGGATTTGTATTGCAGCGCGGTGTAGTTGCGCTTCATGCCCATCAGCACGCGGTCTGAGCCGGCCTGCACTGGCAGGTGCAAATGCGAAACCAGCTTGGGGATGCGGGCGAAGCAGTCGATCAGCGCTTCGCTCATTTCATTGGGGTGCGATGTCGTGAACCGTATGCGCTCGATTTGCGGAATTTCGGCAATGTACTCAATTAGCATGGCAAGGTCGGCGGCAGTGCCGTCGGCGCTGGTGCTGCGGTAGGCATTGACGTTCTGACCGAGCAATGTGATTTCCTTGACGCCTTGTTCAGCCAGCTGGATGGCTTCGACCAGAATGTCTTCAAACGGGCGCGAGAACTCCTCACCGCGCGTATAAGGCACCACGCAGAAGCTGCAGTATTTGTTGCAGCCTTCCATGATGGAGAGAAATGCTGCGGCACCTTCCACGCGCGGGGGTGGCAGATGGTCGAATTTCTCGATCTCGGGGAAGCTGATATCGACTTGCGACAGCCCGCTGCTGCGCCGATTGGCGATCAGCTCGGGCAGGCGATGCAGGGTTTGCGGACCAAACACCACATCAACATACGGCGCGCGGTCGACAATATGCTGGCCTTCCTGACTGGCCACGCAGCCGCCTACGCCGATCACCAGATTTGGGTTTTTTTCCTTGAGCGGAATGAAGCGGCCCAGATGGCTGAATACTTTTTCCTGCGCTTTTTCGCGTACGGAGCAGGTGTTCAGCAGAATGACATCGGCGTCTTCGGGGTTATCCGTAGGCTGCATGCCATCGGCGGCGTTCAGCATGTCGGCCATGCGCGACGAGTCATACTCGTTCATCTGGCAGCCGAATGTCTTGATGAAAACTTTTTTTGGCGTGTTCATGATTGCGTGTGGAACCGCAAGTCAGAAGAGGTGCGCATCACAGGCGCAAAGGGGGAGAGCTGAGGGTTTCGGTGCAAAATATCTTAAAAAAACAGTACGCTAAGGCCTAATTGTAGCCTAGCCCAAGGCTAAATGCCAATCAGGGCCATGGCCAACGCCTGGGCCTAGCTGTTGAGATGGCTGGGGTACGATGCGCGTGATGGCCGCGCCGGTGTTTTCTGGTGGTAGACGACAGCCTGGCCTTCGGGCGTCACCAGACTGCCCAGCTGGATGCCATACAGCGATTGCAGCGCGGGCAGCGCATGCAGGTCGGCGTTCACCTGATTCTTCAGCTGGCCGTCGCTTACCAGCAAAAGGCGATCAAAGCCATGCAACGCCTGGTTGATGTCGTGCAGGATGGCGAGCAGGGCATGGCCGCGTGCTTCGGCATAGCTTTGCATGCTTTCCAGCAGCTCGCCCTGCAAGCCGGGGTCCAGCGCCGCCAAGGGTTCATCCATCATCACCAGCCCTTGTTCGATATCCCACAGCTGGGCAAATATGCGCGCGAGGTGAATGCGGGCCTGCTCGCCCCCGGAAAGTTGATCCATATTGCGTCCGGCCAGATGGGCGGCATGCGCCAGCTGCATGGCGCTGTGCACGATGGTGGTCAGGTGCGGGTCCATCTCCAGCGCGGCGCGGCCCAGCGACACCACGAGCTCGGTCTGCATGCCAAAGGCCACATGGGTGGTTTGCGCCAGGACGGCGCGCCTGCGGCTCATCTCGCGCAGGCTGTAGTGCCGGATATCGCGCCCAAGCAGGCTGATATGGCCGGCTGAGTGATGCAGCTCGCGGGCAGCCAGTTTGAGCAAGGTGGATTTGCCGGCCCCGCTGGGGCCAAGCACGGCAACCCGCTCGCCTGCATGCACGCTGAGCGTGTAAGGGCCAAAATGACGCCGCCCCAGACGCAGGCTGGCGGCTTCCATAACGAGCAAAGGCTGATTGATCAGGTTCAGGGGGGCGTTCATCCTATTCGTTCACGTGATTGATTAAGCAGCATCAGAAAAAAGGGTCCGCCGAGCAGGGCGGTAAAGATGCCAACCGGAATTTCAGCAGGGCTTGCCAGCGTTCTTGCCAAAGTATCGGCGACCAGCAACAGCAGGCCGCCAAAAAAGATGGACAAAGGTAAAACCCGGCGCTGATCTGCACCATGCAAGGTGCGTACCAGATGCGGCGCGATCAGGCTGACAAAGCTGATCATGCCGCACCAGGCGACAGCGGCCCCTACCAGCAAGGCCACGATCATAATGGTGCGTGTGCGCAAAGCCGCGACCTCGATGCCCACATGCGCGGCGGCAGCTTCACCCAGTGCCAGCGCGTTCATGGCATTGCCGAGTTTGCGAACCTGCCAGTAGGTCATCAGCAGCATCGTCAGCGCGATGCCCGCGATAATCCAGCTGGCGCCTGCCAGGGAGCCCAGTGTCCAGAAGCTCAGGCTACGCAGTTGCTCATCCGTCGATAGATACGTGCACAAGCCCTGTATCGCTACCGCGATGGCATTCAGCGCTATTCCGGTGAGTAGCAGCCCGGCAATTGAGCCCGGTGTTACCCAGCGGGCTACACGGTCCAGCGTCAGACATACCAGCAACGCGCCGCCAAAGGCTGTCAGAGGTAGCAGCCATGGCCGTAAGCCGGCGGGCCATGCCCATGGCAAGCTATCGGCAAACACGATGGTTAGGGCTGCCGCGCAGGCCGCGCCACTATTGACACCCAGTAAGCCTGGGTCGGCCAGCGGATTGCGAAACAGGCCTTGTGCCAATGCGCCCGCCACCCCTAACATCCCGCCTGCCAGCAAGGCCAGCAGCGTTCTCGGCAAACGTAGCTCCCACAGCACATAACTATTGCCGGTGTGGCTGGCATGCAAGGGCGCCAGCCAATCCCGCCAGCCGATGGGCACTGCGCCGACCGAGCTTGCCAGTAGCAGAGAGGCTAAGGTAATAATCGCCAGACACAGCGCTGGCCACGCGTTACCCCGATCTGTGCGCGGGGTGAAGCCTGAAGAACGCTGCATGCTTCAGACTTGCGCTGCTTGAAATAGCGTCTTGCGCTGGGCTGAGTGGTTACTACCTCGGCACTGCGCCTGCCGCTGTGAATGCAGACGCTCATGGCCTCTCTGCAGCACCTCAGCCGGCAGCTTGTTTCTGCACGTTTCTGTCTGTTCGTCACGCACAAGTCTATAAAAGTTCACCCTGAGTCGCTGGCGGATGACGAGCGACAGGCGCTTGACGCGAGGGTTTGGCGGACGGATTCCTTGCAGGAGCGCCGGGCTGGGTAGCCCAATCTGGCGTGATAACCCGGGGCTGAAGCTAGGGCAAGGCGGCATGTTGAGTCCCATCTCACCCTGCCTGCATAGCGGAGAGCAGGGTGCGATCCAGCTCCTGCAGAGCAAGCGGCAGGCGTGGGCCGAACCCCAGCAGGAGCATGGTTTCCATGCTGACGATGCGCTGCTTGCGCCCGGCCGGTGTCTGCGCCAGGCCAGGCAGCTGCAGTATCGCCGCCTTGCTGCCGGCCGCTTTCAGCCCCAGATCGGTCAGCAGGATAATATCGGGCTGCGCGGCAATCACCGCTTCGGGGCTTAATGGCTTGAAACCGCTAAAGCCCTGCATGGCATTCCTCGCACCTGCATAGCGCAGCATGGCATCGGCGCTGGTATCCTGGCCGGCCACCATGATCTGCGACATTGAATGCGACAGTATGAAGAGGACACGTGGCGATACCGTAGGATGCGCTTCCACCCGGGCGCGCATCTGCTGCCATTCTTTGCGCAGGCGTACCTGCAGCTGATTGGCTTCCTGGGTGCGGCCCATGAATTCGCCCGCCTGCTGGATGCGTTGCAACAAGCCCTCAAATTGATGGTTGGCCGCCAGGATATGCACGGCAATTCCGGCATTTTCCAGTTGGCGTAATACGCTGGCGGGCCCGGCATCTTCTGTTGCCAGCACCATGGAGGGTGCCAGCGCCAGTATGCCTTCAGCCGACAGGGTGCGCGCATAGCCCACACTGGGTAATGCCTGGGCGGCGGGCGGGTAAAGCGAGGTGGTGTCGACGCCAACCAGATCGGCCGAAGCGCCCAGCGCATAGACAATTTCCGTCAGCGCGCCGCCCACGCAGATCAGGCGCCGGTTGGCGGAATTCGCTGCTTGCGGCAGTCCACTCAGTGCAGACAGCATGCCCAGTGCCAGCCACTGTTTCAGATGGGTTCGCCGCGATGGCATGGCGGTTTGATGCACAACGCTCATGCCATGCATGCCTCGGTGACATCGGCGATGAGGGCGCGCCAGGACTCAAGCTCAGGCTTGCCGGGTTTGCGTTCGCCAAACAGCATAGCGATATTTTCACCTTGCGCATCAAACAGCTCGAGCGATGTCACCACGCCATCTTCTGTCGGTTTTTTCACCACCCAGGCGTGGGTTATCAGGTCTTGCCGCAAATGCAGGTTGAAGCCTTCATCCAGCACATTGAGCCATGGCCCCATGATCTTGATATTGCGCACCGGCCCGCTGTGTATCTGAATAATGCCAGGGTTGCCGACGAAGACCATGATAGACACATTCTCTGCGGCGGCGCCATGCAGCAGGCGGCTGACCACCTCTGGTGACACCGGGGTGGCAAAGCCTGGATCAGCAAGGCGCAAGGCTTGCGTGCGGGTGAGCTTGAATTCCTTGAGCAGGCCGAAAAACTCATGGGTGTCGCGCATGGCTGACCAGGCATGGCGGAATCCGGCAATATCAATTTCGTCGTCTTCCAGCGCGATGGGCGATGAAGGGGCGGGTTCGATCAGCATGCCGCCAGACTGATCTTCAGCGCGAAGCCGCGCAATCAGGGAGGCGTAAGCTGCCTGGTCACTCGCGGGTTTAAGGAAGATTTTATGCAGTGCCATGCCGCTGGCATCAAAAAACTGCAGACTTTGTTGCAGGCTTTTGCTGCTGCGCTCCTGCACGGCAAAGGCGTGGCGCCATTGCTGATAAAACAAGCGCAGGTCTATGCTGCCACCCAATACCAGGCCCACCGGGCCCTGATGGCTGATCTTGCGATAAATGCCGGTTTTTTCATGTACGCAGCTCTCATTGCGCGTCAGTGCCATGACTTCTCCCAGTGCCTCCATCGCGGCGATGATCGCCGGGAACTCCGGTCTGAGTCGCGTGGCTTGCATATCGCTATCCACATCGCCTGCATCCAGGCCGCAATGGGCGGCGATCAGCTCGCCTTCGCTGATGGCTAAAGTGGTGGCAATTTCCCGATGGCGTAAATTGCTTTCGCGCCGCAGGCGGCTGAAAGCTTCGATGATGGCGTCCTGCCTGGCTTGCATGGTGTCCTCCGATGAGTCACGGGCTGGCAGTCGCTGGCTGGTGCGGTAATGGCGGCAGATGGTGCTGCGCCATCAGGTTAGTGATGCGTGCATTATAGTTGAGAATAATTCTTATTACAACAATATGGCCATGGCGCTGGCGGATGCCAGTTGCTCTGAAATCCCTTGTTTGTCAGGTCTTGCATAGACATTGCCTGAATGACTTTTGGCTGGCTTAAGGCCAAGGCCATAAGAAAAAGTGAAACGGCAGAGAGTGGCCCCAGTGTAAAATGACGGTATGGATGCACTCCCAATTTTCATGAATATCAGGCAACAGCGCTGCGTGGTGATAGGCGGCGGAGAAGTCGCGACACGCAAGGTGCTGATGCTGCGCAAGGCGGGGGCTGCCGTGGAGGTATGTTCGCCCGAGCTATACCCTGATCTGCAGACCCTGGCCGACCAAGGGCAAATCCTGCATACGCCAGAGACCTTTCAGCCAAGCCAGCTGGATGGCGCACGACTGGTGGTCGCGGCCACAGATGACGAAGACGTCAACCAGGCGGTGTCGCAGCAAGCGCAGGCGCGCAATATCCCGGTCAACGTAGTGGATGCGCCGGCCTTATGCACGTTTACCATGCCGTCGATTGTGGATCGCTCGCCCATTGTGATCGCCATTTCCAGCGGCGGCGCTGCCCCAGTGTTGGCGCGCAGTATTCGCAGCAAGATCGAAACGATGGTGCCTGCCACCTATGGCCGCCTGGCCACGCTGGCCGCGCAGTTCCGTGATCGCGTAAAGCAGCATTTCCCCACCACCCAGCAACGCCGCATGTTCTGGGAAGACGTGCTGCAAGGCCCCATCGGTGAGCAAGTGCTGGCCGGGCAGGAGGCTGCCGCTGAAGCTGCGCTGATCCAGAAACTTGAGCTGCCGGCCCAAGCGCCGCGCGGTGAGGTTTACCTGGTTGGCGGTGGCCCAGGAGATCCTGACCTGCTTACTTTTCGGGCTTTGCGCCTGATGCAGCAGGCTGATGTCTGCGTCTATGACAAGCTGGTAAGCCCGGAAGTCATGGAGCTGGTCAGGCGCGATGCCGAATTGGTCTATGTGGGCAAGGCGCGCGATCAGCACACCCTGCCGCAGGAAGAGATCAATGCCTTGTTGGTGAGGCTCGCGCAAGAAGGTAAGCGCGTTTTGCGTCTTAAAGGCGGCGACCCGTTTATCTTTGGGCGTGGCGGCGAAGAGATCGAAACGCTGATGGCGCATGGCATTCCTTTTCAAGTGGTGCCGGGCGTGACCGCCGCTTCTGGCGTGGCAAGTTATGCCGGTATCCCGCTGACGCATCGCGACTTTGCCCAGACCTGTATCTTTACTACCGGCCATCTGAAAGATGGCACGGTGGATCTTGACTGGACGGCCCTGGCAAGACCGCAGCAGACCGTGGTGATATACATGGGCTTGGCGGCGCTACCGGAAATATGCCGGCAACTGATTGCGCATGGACTTGCTCCTGAAACGCCCGCTGCCGTCGTGCAGCACGGCACCTTGCCCAGTCAGCGCGTGGTGACTGACAACCTCCAACATCTGGCTACCAAGGTGGCGGAGGCGAAGCTGAAATCGCCCTCGCTGATTGTGATTGGTGGTGTGGTTGGTTTGCGCAGCAAGCTGGCGTGGTTTGAAGGTGAAGCGGGTTAGTCAGTAGTGCTAGACGGCGCATGGGCAATTGCCATGCTGCGTGTATCAAAACTAATCGTGAAGCTAATTGGCCACGTTCTTGACGATAGGCAAAATCAGGCGCGCTTCTAGACCGCCTTCCTGACGGTTGATCAGTTCCAGATGTCCCTTGTGCAGTCGCGCGATACGATCAGCAATGGCGAGGCCCAGCCCGCTACCGCTTTCATTGCCGCGGGCGGTATCCAGCCGTTCAAAAGGCCGCAGCAGGCGGCTGATTTGCGAGGGCGGAATGCCGGGGCCGTTGTCCAGCACGCTTAGTATGATAGTGCCAGCGGTGATGCGGGTTTCTACTGAAACTTCACTGCTGCCATATTTGAAGGCGTTATCAATCAGGTTGCCCAGCAGCCGGTGCATAGCGAGAGGGCGCAGCGGTATGAGATGGGTGGGGGCCAGCCGCAAAATCATGCGGCGTCCGGCACGCGTATGGCGATCGTAAATCGATTTGAGCAGACCGTTGATATCAATCATCTGGGTCGGCTCACCCTCCACCCCGCGCACAAAATCCAGGAATTGATGGATGATGTTATCCATGTCGGTAATGTCCTGGATCATGCCATTTTTCAGGCTGTCGTCCAGTTCATTCGGCAGCATTTCTACGGACAGGCGCAGGCGGGCCAGCGGCGTACGCAAATCATGCGAAACCCCGGCCAGCAACAAGGTGCGCTCCGAATCCAGCCGCGCCAGTGCTTCCATCATGTCATTAAAGGCATGGTTCACATCGCTCAGTTCATCCAGGCCGTCTTCCGGCAATTTGGGTGGCTGCTCGCCTTTGCGCAGGCGGTCGGCCGAGCGGATAAGCAGGCTGAGCGGCCGGTTGATGCGCGCTGCCAGCAAATAGGCGCCTGCCAGTGACAGCAGAATCACCAGCGCCCCCCAGCCCAGCCATTGCCAAGGGAAGGGCCGGTCTACCTGTATGCGCGGAATCACCACCCAGTAGTCATCCTGGCCGATGGTAAAGCTCACCCACAAGCCGGGAATGCCGAAATGATTCACCGCCACAATGGTTTCGTTACCCAGTTTTTCCTTGATCTTGGCGGCAATCAACGCAATCACCGGGTCGTCCGGTAATTTTTCGATTTCTTCCAGCAGGTCAGCCGCGTAAATGCGCACGCCTTCTTTGCCGGACAGTTCGGATAAAAGCGCCAGCCGGCGGTTTTCATGGGCAGCCAGCAGGGAGGCGCGGGTGAAATTGACGACGGTCACGGCTTGCAGGGCCACGGCGGTGGCGCGTGGCTTGCGCTCAAAGTAATCAAAGATTTTGAGTGAGGCGTACTGACCGATTACCAGCAGGATGGCAATCAGTAACATGGCCCTGGCTAGCAGGGTGCGCGGGAATAGTCTCAATTGACGTACGTACAGACGTGACAAGCAAAGCTCAGGGCAGCGCCCTGATTAATGCTTGATGGTTTCGCCATCGGGGATAAACACATAGCCGAAGCCCCACATAGTTTGCAGATAACGCGGGTGGGTGGGATCTGCTTCAATCAGCCGGCGCAGGCGGGAGACTTGCACATCAATACTACGGTCAAAAACATCCAGCTCGCGACCACGCGCCAGCTGCATCAGGCGGTCACGCGACAATGGCTGGCGCGGGTGATCTACAAACACTTTAAGCAGTGCGTATTCGCCGCTGGTAATGGTGATCTGTTCGCCATTCTTGAGCAGGCTGCGTGTGGAAGGATCAAACACGAATTCACCAAAGCTGATGGTTTCCGAGCTATTGGCTGGCGCGCCAGGAACCGGACGTTCATTGCGACGCATGACGGCATTGATGCGAGCGAGCAGCTCACGCGGATTGAAAGGCTTGGGCAGGTAATCATCCGCGCCCATTTCCAGGCCGATAATGCGGTCAACCTCATCCCCACGTGCGGTCAGCATGATGATGGGCATGGTGCTGCCTGTCGCGCGCAGACGGCGGCAAATCGCCAGACCATCTTCGCTGGGCAGCATCAGGTCCAGTACCAGCAAGTCAATATGCTCGCTGCTTAATACGGTATTCATCTCGGTTGAATCTGAGACGGTTTTTACGCTGAAGCCTTGTTCGCTGAGATAGCGTTGCAGTAGCTCACGCATGCGCAAATCATCGTCAACCATCAGGATTTTTTTTGGGTTGGTCTGCATGGCGTTCATGGCAATATGTGCTCTAATGTGGCGGGATTTATTATGGGAAATATTATACGGTCAGGTACTTGGGGTTGGGGAATATAAATGTGCCGGTTGTCACAAATTGTTACATTCAGGCGGCACAGTGAAACACTCGATTTACATTCCTGCTTCATTATAATCACGGCTGCAGTGCCAAATAATAATATGCGGAATTCTCAAGCGCACCAACACTCAAAGCAGTAAGTTCAGAGGAATCAGGCGAGGCTTACCAAAGCTCACGCCAGAAGTGGAGAAATGGAACAATGAATGTAGTTGATTTCAATCTTTGTCGGGCGTCTGACTGTCGCTCCTGTCTGGCCTGATTTTCCCATCGTATGATGTCTCTTTCATCGGTTTCCCGGTTTGGTTGTATGCACGTTGCGATTGCCGCATGCCTGGTGATGGGTGCTGTGGACATGTTATATGCCGCCCCCAAGGATGCGAATGATAACGGTGATGACGATGGCCCCAAACCATCGCTGGTGGTAGCCCCGGATAGCAGCGCGCCTGCCAAGTCACTGAACGGCAATATCAGCATCGAAGAAAACATGCGCTTGCGCCGCGATCTCTATGAATACTCGCGCGCTGTTGATCCTGCCCATATCCAGATTGAAGAGCGCAGGCGCGTCATGCATCAGCGCCTGCAGGCCCGGTTTGATCAGGCTGATAAGGATAACGACGGCGCTATTTCCCGCATTGAAGCATTTGAATTATTGCCGCAGATTGCGCGTCACTTCAGTCAGGTGGACGCGAATAACGACGGCGTCATCACCATGGAAGAGCTGGAATCCGCACAGGCCAAGGCCATGGAGCGGCAGCAGCGTCCTATTCCGGTGGTGAAGGAAGAAGCGCAGGTATTGCCTTCTCCCAAATTGAAAGAGAAAGGCGCTATGGTGAATAGTCGCAAACGCGCACTCTAGAATAATTTACAGCACTTTTTTTGATGCCATTTAAATTATTGAATTTAAATGGCATTTTTTATTGGCATCATCTTTGCATATAGTTG
>DATMSO010000034.1:0-42210 GCA_035565335.1 Methylovorus sp. | reverse complement strand
TTTTGATTAATCCAAAAAATCAAGGTGCTGGAGCCGCCGTTGGCAAAGGAAAGCCGTGCGGCAGCAATACCCAGATCTTGCCGCGCTGTTTCATGGCACCCGCTTGCCGCCCCGCATCATTGCCCGCTCCCCAGAAAAAGTCAGCACGCACGCCACCTTTGATGGCACCGCCCGTGTCTTGCGCCATCATCAGGCGATTAAGCGGCTTGCTGCTGTTGGGGTAAGTAGTAGACAGGAATACCGGTGCGCCCAGTGGCACAAAGCGCGGGTCTATCGCCACCGCACGCTCGGCCAGGATAGGCACACCCAAGGCGCCCAGCGGACCGGGCAGGCCCGGTGGCAATTCACGGAAAAAGACATAACTGGGGTTGCTGTTGAGCAGCTCGCGCAACTTGTCAGGATTATTGCTTGCCCAGTTTTTGATGCCCTGCATGGACGCCTTGTCCGCGGTCAATTCTCCACGCTGTATCAAGAGCTTGCCTATGGATTGGTAGGGGAAGCCATTCTGGTCGGCATAACCCACATGCACCTGCTCGCCATTGTCCAGGCGTATCACGCCTGAGCCCTGAATCTGCAGGAAAAACAGCTCGACAATATCGTCCACCCAGAACAGCTCGCGCCCCCGCAAGGGCCCCTGCGGGGATTCAATCTCGCCGCGGTCATAATAGGGAATCAGCTTGGTACCCACTACGCGGCCACGTACGCGCTTGTTGGCAAGCTCGGGGAACAGGCTCGTCAACTCTACCGTAATCAGATCGTCCGGCCGACTGTAAAGCGGATAGCGATAGGCGGCTGTCGGCAGGCGGCTGCCACGCAACAAGGGCTGATAGTAGCCGGTAATCAGGCCTTCCTCAGTGCCATCCACATTGGTGGTCTGGTAGACATCAAAGTAGGTTTGCAGGTAACTGCGGATGCTGGCCTGATCGGGATTCACCATGTTCTGGGCAGCGGCGCAGGCAGCTTGCCAGGGCTGGCGTGTTTTCAGGGTGGAGCAACTCTGCAGCCAGGCAGGCCAGGCTTGCACGAGGTTGTCCTGCTCAAGCGCACTTAATGCATCCCAGCTGGAAGGCTTCAGCAGGCCGTAATCTGGAATCTTGGGCGCTGTTGGTTTTTCCGGGGCGGGCTTGGGCTCTTCCGGCAAAGGAATCGGCAATGCGGGGCAATCGCATGCAGGCTTGGGGCTGGGCTGAGCAGGCTTTTGCGGCTGGCTGCCGCAGGCGGTCAGCAATAAAGCCAGTAAAACAATCAAACGAGCATGCATGCGTAAACCTTAATGCAGAACGCGGGGGGTAGAAAGGGTAAAGGCGGGAATCTCAGCCTCGAATTCGGTGCCGTCTTCCGCCACCAGCTGATAGCTGCCACGCATGAATCCGACCGAGGTACGCAGCACGGTGCCACTGGTGTACTGGAATTGCTGACCAGGTTTCAGCGTGGGCTGTTCGCCCACCACGCCCGGACCACGCACTTCCTGCACCGACTCATCGGCATCGGTAATGACCCAGTGCCGGCTGATGAGCTGGGCGGTTTCGGTGCCGGTATTGATAATGGTCACCGTGTAGGCAAAGGCATAGCGTGGTTCGGCTTCATCGGATTGATCCGGCAAGTAGGCACTCACCACGCTGACGGTAAACTGGTAACGGCGGGATGACTCCACGCTTATCCAATCATGCCGGTGGTAGGGGAGCTGGGCGTCGCCGAGTAAAGTTTTTTCGGCATGCGCCCGGCCAGATAAGCTTCACGCCCGGCTTCCACGGCTTTTTTCATGGCACTCGCCATCAATACTGGATTGTGCGCACCGGCAATCGCGGTGTTCATCAGTATCCCCTGGCAACCCAGCTCCATGGCAATGGCTGCGTCCGATGCTGTACCCACACCCGCATCCACCAGCACGGGCACCTTGGCGTTTTCAATGATGATCTGCAGATTCCAGGGATTCAGGATACCCATGCCAGAGCCAATCAGCGACGCCAGTGGCATGACCGCACAGCAGCCGATTTCTTCGAGCTGTTTGGCGATGATGGGGTCATCCGAGGTGTAGACCATGACGTCAAAGCCTTCTTTCACCAGGGTCTCGGCGGCCTTCAGGGTTTCAACGACATTGGGATACAGCGTGGTCGGATCGCCCAGCACTTCCAGCTTGACCAGTTTGTGGCCATCCAGCAGCTCGCGCGCCAGACGCAAGGTACGCACGGCATCGTCCGCCGAGTAACAGCCTGCGGTATTCGGCAAGTAAGTGAATTCTTCCGGCGGCAAGTATTCCAGCAGGGAAGGCTCACCAGCATGCTGGCCGATATTGGTACGGCGGATCGCCACGGTGATGATTTCGGCACCGCTGGCATCAATTGCCGCGCGGGTTTCGGTAAAGTCCTTGTACTTGCCTGTGCCCACCAGCAGTCGTGACTGATAAGCCTTGCCAGCAATATTAAGTGTATCCATAACGCGTTAACCGCCTCCTACAGCGCCTACGATTTCAAGTTTATCCCCGTCCTTCAGGGCTGTTTCGGCAAACAGGCCGCGTGGCACGATGTCGCCATTACGCTCTATCGCCAGACGCTTGCCCGTGAGGCCCAGGGTTTGTACCAGCTCAGCCACCGAGAGGGTTGCCACATCGAACTGCCGGGGATTACCGTTGATCGTCAGATGAATCAATTGAATTACAGCCTACTCTTTAGTAAAACCGGGATAGGGGGACCGCTGTTTAAAAAACCGCGAAGAAACGCTATTTTACGTAGGTTCATGGGCAATTAGCAAATCATCCACACTCGCATCCGCCCCTTGGGCGATCGCTTGAACAAGAGCACTTTTAGACGCGTGCTGCATTGTTTGTTCATCGGTTTTTTCGATTAAGCTTGAACAGAATAGTCCATGCATTACACGAGTAATTGGCTTGACGCTATATCCCCAAGGATATAGTCTTCGCCAGAGTTGGGGCGCATCGAACGCTCCTTCATGACAACAGACCAAGGCCCAAACATCAACGTGTCTCAATCGCCCTCTTCGAAGTCTGCCGCATTATTTCAGGAAGCGCTCAACGCTGAAGCGAGACAGGACTATTTTGAGGCCTTGAGCAAATACACCGCCTCGCTCTCCCTCGAGGGCAATCAAGTCCCCACCTGGGTACGTATCGGCAAGATCTTCCTCCGCACCATGAAATACCAGCAAGCGCACGAGACCATGGAATTTGTGCTGGGCATGGATCCGCACAATGTGGATGCCATTTACGGCCTGGCGATTTCGTATTTTTACCTGGGCAAGCTGGAAGAAGCCCGCGCCTTTATTGATCAGGCGGTAGAGATGCAGCCGGATAACGCGACCTACGCCATAGACCGCGCCAATATCTACTCCATCAGCCAGCCCGACCCCGAACGCAAGCGCCAGCTTTACCAGGCCTGGGGACAGCGCTTTGCCGATCCGCTGGCCCGTCAGAGCCCGCCACTGCTGAACAACCGCAACCCGGATCGCGTGCTGAAAGTAGGCTATGTATCCGGCGACATGCGCGACCATGCCATCGCTTTTTTCATGGAGCCCGTCTTCCGGCATCATGACCCGTCACAAGTGGAAGTGCATGTGTTCTCCACCGCGATGCAGGAGGACGACACCACCGCCCACCTGAAGTCTCTGGTGCCACACTGGCATGATGTGTCCAAGCTGGACGACGATGCCTTGTTCAAACGGATACGGGCCCTGCAGATCGATGTGCTGGTTGACCTCTCCGGCCATACCTACGGTCACCGCCTCTACGTATTCGCCCGCCGCGCCGCACCTGTGCAGGTCACCTGGCTGGGTTACATGGGCGGCACGCTGGGTATGCAGGCCATGGATTACCGCCTGACGGATTACAGTGCGGATCCGATTGGGCATGAATCCTATTACCTGGAAAAGCTGTATCGCCTGGCATGCATGGCCAGCTATATTCCGCCAGCTCATGCGCCCTTGGTGGAAACCCCACCCATGTTGCAGGGCAATCCGCCCACCATCGGCTGTCTCAACAGCTCGCGTAAAGTCACCGATCACATGCTGCGATTATGGAAACGCATCATGGAACGACGCCCTGACATCCAGCTTCTGCTGCATGTACAGGAAAACACCATCGACGATGCTATCCACACCATAGAGCCCCGTCTGGTCGAGCTGGATATGCCACTGGATCGGATTATCGTCTCACCCATGGTACCGCTGGATGAGTTCATGGAACGTGGGAGCCTGGTGGATGTAGCGCTGGATACTTCGCCGGTGTCAGGTGGCACCACCACCCTGCATACACTCTGGATGGGCTTGCCGGTGGTAACGCTGGATGCAGACGAAGCAGTCTCTTCCGCCACGGCATGCACCCTGACCGGCCTGGGGTTCAGCGACTGGATCGCCCAAAGCGATGACGACTATATCGAGATCATACTGAGATTACTGGATGACCCCGAGCAGCTTGCCTCCATGCGAAGCGTTATTCGCGAGCGCATGCTGGGCAGTGTATTGATGGATTACCAGACACGCTGCACCGAGCTGGAAACAGCCTATCGCAGGCTTTGGCATAACTACCTGCTGGGTGAACACCTGTTTCAGGACTTTCAGGCGGCGACCCCCGCGCAGGAAGAAAAAATGGCGGCCTTGCGGGCCAGTGGCAGCCCTGCCAAAGGATAATGCATGTCCCATCCCCAAGGCATCCCATTACTGGTTCCCCAACTGCCCGACCGGCTGGCACTGCAACCCTTTCTGGACCGGATAGATCTTAGCCGCCACTACTCCAATTTTGGTCCCTTGGTACAAGAGCTGGAACAACGCCTGGCGACAGACTATTCCACCCACGCATCGCTGCCCCTTGAGGTAGTGACCGTGAGCAGCGCAACCGCGGGACTTGAGCTGGCACTGAGCAGCCTGGAGTTACCGCCGGGGTCACGTGTGCTGGTGCCGGCGCTCACCTTTGTCGCCACCTTGACCGCCATTTTGCGCGCGGGCCATCTGCCGGTGATTTGCGATATTGATCCACAAAGCTGGTTGCTGACCCCAGATATCTCCGACCGCAGCTTGCAGCATGGCGATTGCCAGGCGGTGATTGCCGTCGCCACCTTTGGCCAGGCGCAAGACACGCAAGCGTGGAGTGCATGGCAGCAGCGCACGGGCATACGGGTGATTATTGATGCCGCTGCTGCCTATGGCTCGCAGTGGGTCGAAGCGGTGGATATTCCGGTAGTGTTCAGCATGCATGCGACCAAATCCCTGGCGGCAGGGGAAGGTGGCTTTGTTGTCACGGGCCAGTCTGACCAGCGCCGCATGATCAAGGAATTAAGCAATTTCGGTATCAACCTCAGTCCAGACAAGGACCATCCGGTGGGCCACCTCAGCTATGCGGGCACCAATGCTAAATTATCCGAATACCACGCCGCCGTCGGCCTCGCCAGCCTGAATAGCTGGCAAGCCCAGGCCAACAGGCGGCATGCGGTTTTCGTGCAATTACGCGAAACCCTGCAGCAAAGCTGCGGCGATGCGCTGACCTGGCAGCAAGGCCCGGCCCCGGCAGCCCCCACCACCTTCAGCGTGCGCCTGGGCAGCAGTCTCCGCCGCCAACACCTTGAGCAGTCATGCGCCGTGAGCAATATCAGCACCCGGCGTTGGTACCAACCCTTGCTCCACCAGCATGCAGCCAAGGTAGGCCCGATCGTGCACCTGCCCACCCCCACGGCAGAAGCGGTCAGTGCCGATCTGATTGGCCTGCCGTTTTTCCCCACGCTGACCAAGGTGCAAATGGCAGAAATAAGCCGCCATGTGGCGAAAGCAGTGGGCATATGAACACCCTATTACACGCCGGCCATGGCATCTTTTTTTCTGTCGCAGCGTGCAACCCGATGAGTTGCATCGGCTTGAAACGCAAGCTCCACAAGGCATACGCTGAAATACCCCTAAATAAATCCGGTATATTGTCGATAACAAGATTAAAGACGACAATAAAATCCAGACTCTTTTTCTTCTCTCTAAAAAACGTATAAAGGTCGTTATGAGCACAATTGAAACATTCATCGAAAAATTCAATGAAGCAGTGGATTTTCAGGAGCCGGTCGACGTATCGGCAGACACCCGGCTTGAAACCTTGCCGGAGTGGGATTCGCTGGCAGCGCTGGGGGTGATCGTCATGTGCGATATGGAATACAAGAAAACCATCACCGGCAATGACCTTGCCAACTGCCAGACCATTACTGACATCTACAAACTGGTGGCCTGACCATGGCGCAATCCGTCCTCCGCAATATCCGCTACCGTGGGCTCACCACCTGTGTCCCGGAACGTGCTTTTTCCAATGTGCAGGATTGCCCGCCGGAGCAGCGCTCGGAACGGGAACGTCTGGTACGCAATATTGGGATAGAAACCCGTCGGGTTTGCCTGGAGGGCGTGGTGTTTTCCGATCTGGCGCTGGTCGCGGCGGAAAAACTGATTGCGGGCCTGGGGTGGGAAAAATCCTCGATTGATGCGCTGATTGTAGTCACGCAATCGCCCGATTATCCAATCCCCGCCACCGCCATTATCCTGCAGGACAAGCTGGGCCTGTCGCATGGCACCGTGGCATTTGATATCAACCTGGGATGCTCAGGTTACGCCTACGGCTTGTTCACGCTGGGCTCCATGCTGTCTGCCCATGGCTTGAAACGCGGCATCATGCTGGTGGGCGATAAATCGTCCAACCCGCTTTCGCTGGACAACGGCCTGCTGTCTCTATTCGGCGATGCCGCCACCGCCACGGCGCTGGAGTTTGATGAAACCGCCGAGCCCATGTACTTCGCAATGGGCAGCGATGGTAGTGGCCATAAAGCCATCATCATTGAAGCCGGTGGTCAGCGTGTGCCCATACAGCCCCACCATCTGGAACGCCTGCCCGGTGCCGACGGCATCTCGCGCAAGGGTACCGATGTGATACTGGACGGCCCATCCATTCTTAACTTCTCGATTCGCGAAGTCCCCGTTTCCGTGGCACAACTGGTCGAATTCTCGCCATTCAGTCTGGATGACATCGATTACTTCGTGTTTCACCAGGCCAACCGCATGATCAACGAAACTATACGCAAGAAATTAGGCCTGCCCGCGGAAAAAGTGCCGATGTCGCTTAAGGATTTTGGCAACACCAGTTCGGCCTCTATCCCTGTCACGATCAACACGCGGCTGAAAGAAACATTAGCACAAGGCCGTCAGCGCCTGCTGCTATCCGGGTTTGGCGTGGGGTTATCCTGGGCTTCCTGCATTCTGGACATTGAGAACGCCTATCTGCCCGACCTGATTGAAATATGAGCGAACTCAAGCTTGATGCATTCAGCCTGCGCGGCAAGCGGGTGCTGGTAACCGGCGCTTCGTCCGGTCTTGGACAAGCCGTCGCCATTGGCGCCGCTGCCGCTGGTGCAGAAGTCGTCCTGACCGGGCGCGACGCAGCGCGGCTGGAAGAAACACGGGCGGCCATGGTGGGGGAAGGGCATCTGTGCGTGACCGCCGACCTTACCCAGGCCGACCAGCGGGAAGCCTTGGTCAGCCAGGCAGGCGTGATTGATGGCCTGGTGCATAGCGCAGGTACGGCAGCCGTGCGGCTATTTCGCCAGATTGATGAAGACTTTATCCACCGAGACTTCAGCATCAATCTGGATGCGCCTTTACTGCTTACCCAGCAATTACTCGCAAAAAAGCAGATTGCACAGCAAGGCTCCATCGTGTTCATCGGCTCCATCGCCGCCCATATCGGCACCAAAGCCTCCAGCGTTTATTCGGCCAGCAAGGGCGCGCTGCGCCCGGCCGCGCGTGCGCTGGCGCTGGAAGTGGGGCCCAAACAACAGATCCGCGTGAATTACATGGCGGTCAGCTATATTGAAACGCCCTTGCTCACCCGTCTGGCGGAGCAGGGCATGGGCGGCAGCATGGCGACCGTGACCGAACCGCCACTGGGAAAAGGCGTCCCGGAAGATGTCGCCAACAGCGCCGTGTTTTTACTTGCCCCCGCTTCGCGCTGGATAACGCGCGCCACGCTCTATGTGGATGGCGGGCTGACTTGCCAGATTAGTGCCCAATAATCATGACCGAGATGACACATCCTTTTTCCATGGCGAACAAACGCATTCTTGTCACCGGCGCCTCTTCGGGCCTGGGTCGGCAGATTGCCATCTCCTGCGCAGCAGCGGGCGCCACCATGATTATCTGCGGCAGAAATGCAGAACGCCTGCAGGAAACCCTGGGCCAGCTGGCGGGCAGCGGCCATGTCACCATCCTCGGAGATTTGACCGCGGATGACGCCATTACGGCAACGGTGGAGCAGGCCGGCAACATAGACGGTGTAGTGCATTGCACCGGGATTTCCATCCCCATGCCTGCCCGCATGGCCAAACGCGAATTCATCGAGCGCCTGTACAACATCAATGTGTTCACGCCGCAATTGCTCACCAACCAACTGCTGGCGAAGAACAAGATCAACAAGGATGGCGCCATCCTGTTCATGTCTTCCACGGCGGCGGTGCGCGGGGTGCACGGCACCAGCATTTACGCCGGCACCAAAGCTGCCCTGATAGCCGCCGCGCGTTGCCTGGCGCTGGAAACCGCCAAGCGCGGCATCCGCGTCAACTGCCTGGCACCCGATCTGGTGGAAACGCCTATGCTGCATGGCTCCGGCGCCAACATGCCCACGGGCGAATGGCTGGACCAGCAACGCGCAATCCACCCCCTGGGCCTGGGTACGCCGGAAGATGTCGCCAATGCCGCCATTTTCTTTCTCTCGCCTGCCAGCCGCTGGATCACCGGTACCACGCTGATCATGGACGGCGGGATTACCCACTGATGAGCCGCACGCGCACATGAAAAATCTCATCATTATTGGCGCCAGTGGTTTCGGGAGAGAGGTATTGATGATGGCTATCGACAACCCCTCCCACCAGCTGGATTGGGTCATCAAAGGCTTTCTGGATAATCGCCCCGGCATACTGGATGGCTTTGCAAAAAACGCCGCCGATCTGCCGGATGCCATGGATTACAGCCCAGAAAAACGCCAGCGTTATCGGCGCGATTATCCGGTGCTGGGAGATCCCTTGAGTTATGTCCCTGAAGCGGACGATGTGTTCCTGTGCGCCATTGGCAATCCGGCAGATCGGCGAAAATACACCGAACCGTTGATCGCCAAAGGTGCGGAGTTTATCCGCCTGGTGCATCCGCTGGCGGCGGTCTCCACCTTTGCGGCGATTGGCAAAGGCAGCATCATCGGCCCGTATGCCAGCCTGTCGCCGGATAGCCGGATCGGCCAGCATGTCACCGTCAGCAGTTACACCGCGATTGCGCACGATACCGATGTGGCCGACTGGGTCGAAATCGGCGCACACTGCCTGATTGCAGGCAATGTCAGCATCGCCAGCGGCGCCCGCATTCATCCCGGCTCTGTTGTCACCGCCAAATCCCGTATCGGCGAAAATGCTGTTGTCGCGGCTGGCAGTGTTGTCTTCAAACATGTCTCCGCCAACACCACGGTGATCGGCAATCCAGCCCATCGATTTGACTGGAAAGCGGAACCCACTAGCGAAAGCAAACCCCTATGAGCGCACTCCCAAAACCCGATAATGCCACCCAGCTGGCCCGCGATAATCTGCTGAAGATTTATGCGCGCTGCCAGCAAGACCGTCACGCCTACTTTCCGGAAACGGCAGCGGAGCTGATCAACAACAACCCCGAATTACGCGTGATCGTGTTCAGCACCCGCGGCCTGGGTTTCTGCCAGCAGCTGGATCAGATTGAAGCCGCAGTGCGCCTGAAGGGCGGACGCATAGAAGCGCTGGTGCATGATGTGGATGACAAGGATAACCTGCAGAATCCGTATATCGCCGGCTACAAGCAAGTGACGGCGGATGCTTTTTTTTCCAACCCGCAGGCTTACCAGGGTTGCCTGATTGTAGACCGCACCTGCACCTGGTATCCCGGCATCCGCTACAAGGTCAGGCTGAAGCAGGCCGGGTTTACCGTATTGCGGGTGGAGCAGTTCCTCAATGCACCCGGGCTGGAAGCGGCAGGCGGCTCTTACCGCCTGCATTCGGATGTCATGCTGGCCCGCTTTGATGAGTTTCTGGCGCTGGAACGCCACTGGGTCGATGATCTCTCCCTGCAGACCTACTATTACACCCTGGCCGCGTTCATCAGCATGAATCACCAGTACTTTGCCTTCCATTGCGGGGATTATCGCCAGCGTTACTTCTCGCCGGACATTGATCTCAAGCTGAATGCGCAGACGGTGTATGCGGATTGCGGCTCGCACGATGGTCAGGAAGTGCTGATTTTTGCCGAGCGCGTGAAGCATCAGTTCAAGGCTGTGCATGCCTTTGAGCCGGATCACACCAACTTTATCAACCTCTCTAACAATATCGCCTCTTACATGGCAGGCCATGGTGCCAAGCCGATTTATTGCCATGAACTTGGTGTGTTTGATCGCAATGCCTACCTGTATGCCGAAGGCTATGATTCCGGCGTGACCATCACCGACCAGGCTTCTTCGTCCGGCTTTGGCCTGCACGTATGCCGGCTGGATGACATGCTGGACGAGCTCACGCATTTGCGCCTGGAAATTGAAGGCGCCGAGCTGGAAGCCTTACATGGGGCCAGCCAGCTGATCCTGAAAAACCGGCCTACGCTGACCGTATCGGCCTATCACAAGGCGACCGATTTCCCGGATCTGCTCAAGTACATCGAAGAAACCGGGCTGGATTATCAACTCTCGCTGCGCCACCAGTCACTGGAACCCGGCGTCTTGTGCATTTACGGGGTTTGATCTTGCCTACTGAAGATACCGTGCCAGCATGCGCCCTTTATTAAGCCCTGCGCATTACACATCGAAAGCCTGGTTTGACCGGGAGCTGGAGACGATTTTCAATCGCCTGTGGTTGCTGGCGGGCGTGACGCCCATGCTGCAAAAGCACCTCGACTACCGGACGCTGACCCTGGCAGGCAAGGCGATCGTGCTGCAAAACCATCACGGCGTGATACGGGCCTTTTCCAATATCTGCCGCCATCGCATGGCGCGCATCCAGTCGGGAGAGTTTGGCAACCGCGGCCTGGTCTGCCCTTACCATCACTGGTGCTACAACCAGGATGGCCAGCTGGTGCATACGCACAAAGACCCCAAGGTATTCAATTTCGCCGAAGGGGAAACCGAAGACATCCGGCTCGCGCAATATCCGGTCAAGGTGATAGGCAGCCTGATCTTCGTTAATCTCAGTGCCGAGCCTTTGCCTCTCGAAGAGCAGTTTGATGCGCAGACCGTCGCGCTGCTGGAAACCTATACCGGGCAGATGGATTCCGCCTTCATTTACACGCGCTATGAAGGGGATTTCAACTGGAAAACCGGCATGGAAAACATCAAGGATGCCTTGCATGTGCCCTGCCTGCATAAATCCACGTTCCCCAAGCATTTTCGGGTGGATATTGCCAGTAACGCGGCCATACACGGCAAGGACGCGGTTTACCAGTCACTTAACGCCAGCCTGCCCCAAGGCACCACCATGGGTGGGATTGCCATGCAGGATGCGGCCGAGCTGGACTGGCAACGCCTGGTTGCCCCGCTGGAAACCAAAGGCCGTTACCAGACCTTTCATCTGTTCCCCAATGTCAATCTGATGATTGTGGATGGCACATCGTTTGCCATTCAAACCTATAACCCGCTCGCCGCCGACAAAACAGAAATGCACATGATGGTGGCATTAACCCGGCCTGTGGCGGACTTTCCACACAAGCCCGTGGTGCTGTGGGAACACCTGCTAAGCGACATGACCGTGCTGCAGGAAGACATTGAGTGCCTGGAAGCCTTGCAGCGCAATCTGGTCGCCAATCATAACGACTTCATACACGGCGCTTATGAGACGGGGATTCTCGATTTTCATGCGGCGTATCTTGCCCAGACCGGGGCGGCTGACCCCGCGGTGATGGCATGAAAAAACTGCTTATCTTTGGCGAGGGTCCGTCACTGCCTCGTCTCATCCACGAAATAGAGCGCTCAGCCTTATACGATATCGTGGGTATCGTGGTCTCCCATGCGACCGCGCCGGCCAGAAACAACATCCCGCTTTATACCCTGGAAACACTGCCCGCCTTTGACCGGCAGGAAGTCAGTGCCTTTATTGTGGGGGATGAACAGCACCTGAATCAGCAACGGCTCGCCGCCTATATGGAGGTAAAGCGCATGGGCTACGCCATTACCGCCATCTGCAGTGCCGGCGCCTCCATCGGCGATGGCCTGAAGCTCCGCGAGAATGTGTTCATAGACCATGGAGCACGCGTGCTCGCATACGCCAATATCGGCGCTAACACCTGGATAATGCAGGGCGCGGAAATCGATGCCGATGCCAAAATTGGCAGCTCGTGCTGGATAGGCGCGCAATCCATCATTTCCGCTGGCGCCACCCTGGGCAAGAACTGCACCTTGGGTCCCGGCGTGGTCATCGGCCCTGGCGTGGTATTGCCAGCCTGGTCCACCATCCATACGCAAACCACGCTGACTGCATCGCCACCAACGACGATTTTTCTGGATGCCCGCTTTCGAGCACCGGTGTATTTTTTCCAAAAATGATGCCTTTTCTCGCCACCCGCTGATCACTGCCATGACAAACGCGCCTCACATCTATTGCGACCCCGCCATTTTTGCCAACGAGCAAGCGGAGCTCTTTGCCCAGCAATGGCTGTATGCGGGATTGACCCATGAGCTGATGGCGCATAATGATTTCATGCGGGTCAATCTGGCGGGGCGCGATGTGATTATCCAGAATCTGCATGGCGAGCTGCATGCCTTCATCAATGTCTGCAGCCACCGGCATTCCATCATCCATGACACCCCCTGCGGCAACCGGCCATTGACCTGCCCCTACCATGGCTGGCATTACAACGCAGAAGGTACCCCGGTGGGCATTCCCTGCAAAAAAGCCTTTCCCGCTGTCACGGCCAATCCGCAGGCCTTTAATCTGCAAAAGCTGGAAGTCGCCAGGGCGGGCGATTTTGTGTTTGTGCGCATGAACCCGGGCGAGGCTGACCTGCCTGCATTTTTGGGCGATGCCTATGATTTTCTGAAAAACGTGTCTGCCGGTCTCGATCAATGTATCGATACCCACGAATCCGATATTCAGGCGAACTGGAAAATCGTGATCGAGAATTCGCTGGAGGGCTACCACGTGCCGCTGGTGCACCGCTCCAGCCTGGCAAAAGCCACCGAAATACAGTTCAGTCAGGAGAGCGAAGACTCGGTGGATTACATGCCGCCCACCGGTCACAGCTCGGTGAACAACCGCGCCAATAAAAAATGGTTGCATCGCTGGTCGCGCTATCAGAAAGACATCGGCCAATGGCCCTTCATGTTCGAGCACTATGTGCATCAATTGGTATTTCCTAATCTGACCGTGACGTCTTTCCTCGGATACAGCTTTCATATCCAGCATTTCCGGCCTAATAGTGTCGATTCCACCACCGTGTATTCGAAGATATTTTCTGCCAGGTTTGACGGGCAGACACCGCGCGGCAACATCATCATGCAATCCATCCTGAAGGAAAACATACACTTCACCCATCTTATCTTTCAGGAAGACAAGATGGCATGTGAGCGCACCCAGCAAGGCTCGGCACAGGCTTCCCGCCCCTCCATTACGGGCGACATCATCGAACAGCGAGTATCCGATTTTCGAAAGACCTACGCGCGACTGCAACCCACCAAACCTTGATGTTTTCATAGGCACCAACCCGCCACGGCTTGCTGTAAGGATTCTCCGACACGCATTTCAGTCCGTTCCGACTGCCATTCACCATTCAATGCGTTTACTCTGGACTTGTTGCAATCTCGAGGCTAGGGAATCGTCCTTACCTCACCATCAGCAAAGGAGATCATCATGAACTGGGACCAAGTCGAAGGTAACTGGAAACAACTCAAGGGCAAGGTGCGCCAGCAATGGGGCAAAATCACCGATGACCAGTTTGAACAAATCAAGGGCAACCGCGAAATGCTGTCGGGCAAATTGCAGGAGCTCTACGGTATTTCCAAGGAAGAAGCGGAAAAGCAGATTGACAGCTTTGGCCGGGATTACACCCGCCACTAAGCCCTGAGGAGACTGCATGCAAATCAATCCCTTGATACGCCATGGCAGCCTGCTCTTATTGCTGATGGGATCGCTCGCTCAGGCGGCACCCATCAGCAAACCTAATTATGAAGCTGGCAAAGTGCGCGTGCAGGAAGCCTACCAGCAGGAAAAATCCCTGTGCGACCACGTGAGTGGGAATGACAGCGAAGTCTGCTTGGAACAGGCGCGCGCCAATCGCAATATCCAGCTCGCCGAACTGGAAGCACAATTCAAAGGCAGTCAGGCCGCCTGGATAGAAGCGGAGCAGGAAAAAGCCGAATCCAATTACAACGTGGCCAAGCAGACCTGCCAGGGCATGATAGAAGAGGACACAAAGCGGGTGTGCATCAGCAAGGCCAGGGGCGAACGCGATAGCGCGTTTACTGCCATCGCTGCTGAGCGCATGCCGGATAACCGCACCGAAGCCCAACTGGATGAGGCCCTCAAGAAATGTGCCGCCTTGAATAGCAACGAACAGAACACCTGCCGCGAACAAGTCAGAAAACGCTATGGCAAAAGCTGAGCCGCATCACACGCGGCGTGCCCGCGCCAAATAAATATGCAGGATTCGTTTGCAACGACAGCAGCCCGCCATTTAGAATACGACCCCATGCGGGCGTAGTTCAATGGTAGAACGCTAGCTTCCCAAGCTCGATACGCGGGTTCGATTCCCGTCGCCCGCTCCAGATTTTTTCATTAGTGCACCGTTTCAGGTGCCTTTCACAAAAATATCCATACACAAAAATTCCATGCAGTTGAATATCAAGTGAGCTATCCGTTTAGATAACACTTGCTGATTCAACTGCCTTGTTCACGCAAATTCTTTACGCATCAATCGCGCGTTCAATTTCGCCATAAACAACATCAATGCTTTCTCTTTTCGCACGCTCCAGCAGCATGGCATCTGCCAGCTTGGCCGCCTGTACGCATAAGGCATTTATATCGTGCGTTTGAGCTTGCGCTCCCTCGCGTACCAGCGCGTTAAGGGCCGCCATGGCGTAGCCATCCCAGATTTTCATATGTTCATTTGTCATGCGTTCCTCAATGCCGGAATATCCGGCCGGTAAGTGGTCAGTGGGCGCCTTGCCCCGGATGGAGCAAGGCATTTATTGTGATTGCTGCTGCTTAGATACCTGTCGCGATCATAGGTTTGCCCGACACCAGGCATTTGATATTGGCAGTAGCTTTGGCGAGTTCTCGCAGCAGCAGTTTGTAGGTATCAAGATCGAACGTCAGATCTGCCCGTGAACTAGTGAGAATATGAAGACTGGTCTCATCATCTACGCTGCCCAAGGCGCACCAGTGCTCAAACACATGCAGCTGACTCTGGCCGGTAAGGGGGTTTTGTTCATGAATACCGATCTTGCCGGGGTAGGGCCAGGTTTTCATGCGATGCGCGGCCAGTGCCTGCTGTACCCGCAGGTGATGGAGCTCGGAGGCTTCCTTACCGGCGCAAACGCCTTTGCACTTGCGTAGCTGATGGGCAAAGCAGGCGCCTTTACCGCTTTCCAGACCAAGCACCTTGGGGCAGAGGGCGTGATTTTCGGCAATCTGGCGCAAGACTTCCACTGCCTGCCGCTTGCTGCGAAAGGTACCAAACAGTTGACCAAGCTCCGCCGGGTCAATTTCTTCCTCGCGCACCAGCGTAAGCAGCGGGCGGGCGTCATGAGCAGGAGCCAGCCGCCAGGAACATAGCTGGCGTTCGCGGCGCAGCTGGCGGTTGTAGATGGGCTGGCGCTCTTTGACCAGCCGCGATTCAAGCAATAACGCACTGAATTCGCCCGCGGTTTCTATCCATTCAATATGTTTCACTTCTTGCGAGATGCGCATCTCTTTGGTCGAGGCATGGTCGCCACTGAAATGCGACAGCACGCGGCCGCGAATATTGATGCTTTTGCCTATATACAACGGTAACTGGTTATCGCCATAAAACAGGTAAACGCCAGGGCCTTCGGGAATATCGTCCAGAATGGCAGCATCGATGCCACTCGGCAGGGTATGGCCCTTGAGCAACTCGCGGGCGGCCTGCGCTATCGCCACCGGCCCAAGCTCCACTTCGGCTGCCCGTAAAAAATCCACCAGCGCCACGACATCGCCCATGGCGCGGTGGCGGGCACCGCATTGCAGATCATGCCGCTCGATAATGCTATCCAGACTGTGGCTGCGATGCTGGGGATACAGTTTGCGCGAAAGCTTGACCGTGCAAAGCACCTTCTGCCGGAGATCGATGCCTATGCGCTTGAATTCGTTTTTGAGAAACCCATGATCAAAGCGGACATTGTGCGCGCACAGCACGGCACCCTCGAGATAATCCAGCAGCTCGCCCGCCACTTCCTGAAAGCGTGGCGCGGAGGCGACCATGTCATTGTCTATGCCGGTTAATCGCTGGATAAACGGGGGAATGCTGGTTTCCGGATTGACCAGCGTCTGCCAGCGGCTGACTTCCTGCCCGCCTTCAAAGCGGATCAGCGCAATTTCGGTGATTCGGTCCACCAGTGGCGTGGCGCCGGTGGTTTCAAGGTCGAGCAATACATAGGCGGGTAACATCAGGGCAAGCTAATCTTTCATCATTCAATACGGTCAGCGGATGTTTCAGGTAATCCCAGTTCCTGGCAGGCCAGCCGTTTGGCGGTTTTGATCATGGAATCTGAAAACGCCGTGATATCAGCATCGGCCAGCGCAATTTGCTGGTATTTCTGCAAGGCAACTTCGAACGGGGCCTGGTTGATCATCGCTATCAGCTGCATATAGCGGTCGCGCTGCCGCGTATCCTTGCTTCCGGTTATCTGCAGGTGGATGTTTTCCAGATGCATGGAAAAATACGCCACAAACTCCAGCTGAAAACTGTTCTGTATATCCGTCATGCGCAATCAGGCTGGGGTTAACAAACAGACACCAGCATATTTCACCAGCATCATGGTATTCAGACTTCTATCATGTCGAAGTCTTCCTTGCGGGCACCACATTCCGGACATGTCCAGTTTGGCGGTACATCTTCCCAGCGGGTACCGGGTGGTATGCCATCTTCCGGACAGCCTTTTTCTTCTTCATACAGCCAGCCGCAGATATTACACATCCATGTTTTCATGGGCTTTTCTCCTCGTTTATTGTTCGTGGGCAATTTAAGTTAAAATAGCATGCTTGATAGCAGAACCAGCGCTGTGCCAGCGCCTCTAAGCATCTCCGCCCACCTTGATACGGTCAACACCCGGAACCAACACCATGAATCTGATGCCCCCCACCGTGATGACCTTTGCCGCCACCGATCCCAGCAGTGGTGCGGGTTTGCAGGCGGATCTGCTGACACTCGCCAGCATAGGCTGCCACCCGCTTTCCGTGGTCACGGCAATTACTGTACAGGATACCGTAGGCGTCGAAAATGTCATGATGTTTGATGCCGACTGGGTCAATGACCAGGCCCGCACCATTCTGGAAGACATGCAGGTGTCCGCTTTCAAAATCGGCATGCTGGGCAGCGTGGAAAATGTCGCGGTTATTGCCGAGATCGTGGCCGATTATCCGGATGTGCCCTTGCTAATCGACCCTGTGCTCTCGTCCGGCCGCGGCGATGAACTGGCCAATGAAGAAATGCAGGCCGCCATGATAGACCTGCTGTTTCCCCAGGCCACCATGATTACCCCTAACAGCCTGGAAGCCCGCCGTCTGGCGTTTCATGATGACGACTCTGACGCCATTGAGCATGCTTCGCTCGACGAAAGTGCCGACCGACTGCTGGGCATGGGCTGCGAGTACGTGCTGATTACCGGCACTCATGAGCGCTCGCAGGAAGTCATCAACACCTTGTATGGTGAAAATGGCTTGATCAAGGCTTATAACTGGGAGCGCCTGCCAGGCAGCTACCACGGTTCGGGTTGCACCCTGACCTCGGCGATTGCCGCCTGCATCGCCCATGGCCTGTCTATCGAGGAAGCCATTCTGGAGGCTCAGGAATACACCTGGAAAACCCTGAAATATGGCTTCCGCCCGGGCATGGGCCAATACATTCCTGATCGCATGTTCTGGGCAAGGGATGAAGAGGATGACGCCAATTAAAGGGCTGTACGCCGTCACCCCGGACCTGGACGATACGGAACGCCTGTGCCAGCTGGTCACCGAGGCCATTCTTGGCGGAGCTACGCTGGTGCAATACCGCAACAAACAGGCCGGTCATGTCTTGCGCATTGCGCAGGCGCAAGCCTTGCTCGGCATCTGCAGACAACATGGCGTGCCGCTCATCATCAATGACCACGTAAAGTTATGCTTGGCACTGGATGCGGACGGCGTGCATATCGGTGGCACCGATGGCGATATTGCCGCCACGCGTCAGCGTATCGGCAACAAGCTGCTTGGGGCTTCATGCTACAACCGCATTGATCTTGCCTTGCAAGCGCAGGCCGCCGGCGCGGATTATGTCGCCTTCGGCGCCTGTTTCAGTTCACAAACCAAACCGCAAGCACCCGAAGCTGCCCTAAGCCTCTTTCGCGCAGACCCGGCATTGACCGTGCCCAAAGTCGCCATTGGCGGCATCACTCTCGACAACGCGCCCCAGGCCGTCGCCGCCGGCGCCGATATGCTGGCTGTGATTGGCGCTTTGTGGGGGTCTGCCGATATCCGCCATACCGCGCAACAATTTTCCCGACTTTATACTTAATGAACCGAGCTCATCATGACCTCTCGTAACCAGCAGCTGTTTGAACAATCGCAAAAACTTATTCCCGGCGGCGTCAATTCGCCCGTCCGCGCGTTTCGCTCCGTTGGCGGCACCCCGGTATTTTTCAAGCGCGGGGCTGGCGCCTGGCTGTGGGATGAGGATGACAAAGCCTATGTTGATTATGTAGGCTCCTGGGGTCCCATGGTACTGGGGCATGCCCACCCTGAAGTAATAGAAGCCGTGCGCACCGCAGCAGGTGACAGCCTGTCTTTTGGCGCACCGACGGCGCGCGAGCTCGACATGGCTGAGCTGGTCAGCCAGCTGGTGCCCAGCATGGAGCAATTGCGCCTGGTCAGCTCCGGCACCGAAGCCACCATGAGCGCCATCCGTCTGGCACGCGGCTTTACCGGCCGCAGCAAGATCGTCAAATTTGAAGGCTGCTATCACGGTCACGCCGATGCCTTGCTGGTGAAAGCAGGCTCCGGCCTGCTGACCTTTGGCACCCCAAGCTCAGCCGGTGTGCCGCCGGAAGTCGCTGCACATACCCTCACGCTGGAATACAACAACATTGCCGCGGTTGAAGCGCTGTTTGACGAGATTGGCAACGAAATTGCTTGTGTGATCGTAGAGCCAGTGGCGGGCAATATGAATCTGATCGCCCCAGCAGCCGGTTTTCTAGAGGCTTTGCGTACGCAATGCAGCAAGCACGGCGCAGTATTGATATTTGACGAAGTGATGACCGGATTCCGCGTGGCGCTGGGCGGCGCACAGGCGCGTTATGGCATTACCCCTGACCTGACCACCCTGGGCAAAGTCATCGGCGGCGGCCTGCCAGTAGGGGCTTTCGGCGGACGCCGCGACATCATGCAATGCCTAGCCCCGGTTGGCCCCGTGTATCAGGCAGGCACCCTGTCTGGAAATCCGGTGGCCGTGGCCGCCGGCATGGCGACGCTGAAACTGATCCAGGCGCCGGGCTTCCATGCTGCGCTTGAAGCCAGCACACAGCGCTTTGTGCAAGGCCTTGCAAATGCGGCAAAAGCGCACGATATTGAATTCAGTGCACAAAGTGTGGGCGGTATGTTCGGGCTGTATTTCAGCGCCGAGGTTCCGCAAAGCTATGCCGATGTCATGCAGTCTGACAAGGAAGCCTTTAACCGATTCTTCCATGCCATGCTGGATGAAGGTGTTTATCTGGCGCCGTCGGCATTTGAAGCAGGGTTTGTCTCGGCAGCCCATGGCGACAGGGAAATTGACCTCAGTATCGCCGCTGCAGAAAAGATTTTTGCCAGCTGGAAAAAGTAAGCGGATTTCACTGCACAGGGTTTCATGCTTTTTTAGCCCTATGTGATTGAACTTATAACCCTTTAACGGTAACATTGAAGGTTCCGCTAAATATTTTATGGCCCAGCGATAATTTCGGCCAAGCAGGACAGCAAGCACCATAAAAACTCCACGATCCCCCTCGATTAGTGCGACGGGATGAGGGAAGAAACAAGGCGCCCGGTTCTAATTAGTGCCTTATAAAGATGCAGTGTCGAAAGATGAGATGGAGACATGAGTTTGGTAACGCGAGTGAATACGCCAATGAATGAAACAGCAACAGTGACCAACCCTGAAATGCAGGGCCTTTACAATCCGGGCAACGAGCACGACGCCTGTGGTGTCGGCATGATCGCGCACATCAAGGGCAAAAAGAGCCACAAGATCGTGGAGCAGGGCCTGCAGATTCTGGCTAACCTGACCCACCGTGGTGCTACTGGCTACGATCCCAAACTGGGCGATGGCGCCGGCATCCTGATTCAGCTGCCCGATGCCTTCCTGCGCAAGGAAGCCGCCAAGCTGAGCATCACCCTGCCAGCCGAGGGCGAGTACGCCTGTGGCATCGTGTTTCTGCCTCAATCGCAAAATGGCCGCGAAGCCTGCGAGTCCATCATTGCCCGTATCGTGCACGAAGAAGCGCAGACCCTGCTGGGCTGGCGCGACGTGCCACGTGACAACAGCAATATTGCGGATCAAGCACGTGCGGTTGAACCTGTCATGCGTCAGGTATTCATTGCGCGTGGCCCGGCAACTGCCGACCAGAACGCCTTTGAGCGCAAGCTGTTCGTTATCCGCAAGCGTGTGGAGCATGCCGTTCGCGCACTGAAGCTGGAAGACGGCAACCAGTTTTACATTCCATCCCTGTCCTCACGCACCCTTGTTTACAAGGGCATGCTGCTGGCCAATGAAGTCGGTGTGTACTATAAAGACCTGCAGGACGAGACCATGGTGTCTGCCCTGGCACTGGTGCACCAGCGCTTCTCTACCAATACCTTCCCGGCATGGGATCTGGCACACCCATTCCGCATGATTGCCCACAATGGTGAAATCAACACCATGCAGGGTAACGTCAACTGGATGGCTGCCCGCCATGAATCCATGCGCTCCGCCCTGATGGGTGAAGATCTGGAAAAACTGTGGCCGCTGATCGTGGAAGGCCAGTCTGACTCTGCTGCCTTCGATAATGCGCTGGAACTGCTAGTGGCTGGCGGCTACTCATTGCCGCACGCCATGATGATGCTGATTCCGGAAGCCTGGTCCAGCAACACATTGATGGACGAAGACCGCCGCGCCTTCTATGAATACCACGCTGCCCTGATGGAACCATGGGATGGTCCCGCCGCCGTAGCCTTTACCGATGGTCGCATGATAGGCGCCACGCTGGATCGTAACGGCCTGCGTCCCGCCCGCTATCTGATCACCGATGACGACCATGTCATGCTGGCATCCGAAATGGGTGTGCTGACCTTCCCTGAAGAAAAAATCGTCAAGAAATGGCGTTTGCAACCCGGCAAGATGTTCCTAATTGACATGGAACAGGGCCGTATTATCGACGACGCTGAAGTTAAACAAAGCCTGGCGCAAGCCAAGCCATACCGCGATTGGATCGAAAAATCACGCTACTTCCTGGGCGACCTGCCCAAGGTGGAAACCAAGCTGGAGCTGAATGCCAACCTGCTCGACCTGCAACAAGCTTTTAGCTATACACAGGAAGACCTGAAGTTTGTATTGCAACCCATGATCACCAATGGTGAAGAGGGTGCGGGCTCCATGGGTAACGACAGCGCACTGCCTGTCTTGTCCAACAAGCCGAAGCCGCTTTACACCTACTTCAAACAGCTGTTTGCCCAGGTGACTAATCCGCCTATCGACCCGATCCGCGAAGAGCTGGTTATGTCGCTGGTGACCTTCATTGGTCCCAAGCCCAACCTGCTGGGCATAGACGAAACCAATCCCCCAATCCGCCTGGAAGCCAGCCAACCTGTGCTGACTCTGGATGAACTGGAACAGTTGAAAGCCATCGACAGCCTGACACAGGGTCGTTATCGCACCCTGACGCTGGATATCACCTATCCAGCTTCGCAAGGCAAGCAGGGGATGGCCGCTGCCATCGAATCCCTTTGCAAAGCCGCCGCTGACGCTGTGCACAATGGGTTCAACCTGCTGATCCTGTCGGACCGTCAGGTCAGTCCTGACCGTATCGCCATTCCGGCCTTGCTGGCCTGTTCCGCGACGCATCAGTCCCTGGTACGTGCCGGTTTGCGCACAAATACCGGCCTGGTAATCGATACCGGCTCCGCCCGCGAAGTGCATCATTTCGCGCTGCTGGGCGGTTATGGCGCGGAAGCCATCTGCCCATGGCTTGCTTTTGAGACCATCAGCAATATGCTGACAGCAGAAGGCAAAGGCAGTGACATCAAGGAAGGTCACAAGAAATTCGTCAAGGCAATAGGCAAGGGCCTGCACAAGGTCATGTCCAAGATGGGCATCTCGACCTACCAGTCCTACTGTGGCGCCCAGATTTTTGAAGCCATCGGCCTCAATAGCCCGTTCATTGCCAAGTACTTCACTGGCACGGCCACTACCATTGAAGGTATCGGCCTCAATGAAGTCGCCGAAGAAAGCGTACGTCAGCATCAATCCGCGTTCGGCAGCGACCCCGTTCTCAGCAATGCGCTGGAAGCAGGCGGCGAGTATGCCTTCCGTGTGCGCGGTGAAGAACACATGTGGACGCCGGACTCCATTGCCAAGCTGCAACATGCCACACGCACCAACAGCGCCAGCACTTACAAGGAATACGCCAAGCTGATCAACGACCAGACGCGCCGTCACATGACGCTACGCGGCCTGTTCGATATCAAGTCGGCCGGTGCGCCAGTGCCGCTGGAAGAAGTGGAACCCGCCAAGGAAATCGTCAAGCGCTTTGCGACTGGCGCCATGTCCCTGGGCTCCATCTCCACCGAGGCTCACGCTACGCTGGCCATCGCCATGAACCGTATTGGCGGTCGCTCCAACACCGGTGAAGGTGGTGAAGATCCCAAGCGTTTCATTCCGGTTGCCAAGGCCAGCTCGCTGGCAGAAGTGCTGGGCAAGGACCGCATCGAAAAAGACGTGCCCATGCTGGCCGGCGATTCGTTGCGCTCCAGCATCAAGCAGGTGGCTTCCGGTCGTTTTGGGGTTACCGCGGAATACCTGGCAAATGCCGACCAGATTCAGATCAAGATGGCGCAAGGTGCCAAGCCTGGCGAGGGCGGTCAGTTGCCTGGTCACAAGGTCAGCTCCTATATCGCCCAGCTGCGCTTCTCGGTGCCTGGTGTTGGCCTGATTTCGCCACCGCCGCACCATGACATTTACTCGATTGAAGATCTGGCACAGCTGATCCATGACCTCAAGAATGCCAATCCCAAGGCATCGGTATCGGTCAAACTGGTATCAGAAACCGGCATTGGCACCGTTGCTGCCGGTGTGGCAAAAGCCAAATCCGACCATATTGTGGTTGCTGGTCATGACGGTGGTACCGGTGCATCGCCGATCTCTTCGATCAAGCATGCCGGCACGCCATGGGAACTGGGCCTGGCCGAAACCCAGCAGACTCTGGTGCTGAACCAGCTGCGTGGCCGCGTCGTCGTCCAGGTGGATGGCCAGATGAAAACCGGCCGTGACGTCATGATTGGCGCCTTGCTGGGTGCGGATGAATTCGGCTTCGCGACCGCTCCGCTGGTGGTTGAGGGCTGTATCATGATGCGCAAATGCCATCTGAATACCTGCCCGGTGGGTGTTGCTACACAGGACCCGGTCTTGCGTCAGAAATTCACCGGCCAGCCAGAGCACGTCGTCAATTACTTCTTCTTCGTTGCTGAAGAAGTGCGTGAATTGATGGCAGGCATGGGCATCCGCAAGTTTGAAGACCTGATCGGCCGCGCTGATCTGCTCGACATGCAGGCAGGTATTGATCACTGGAAGGCCAGTGGCCTCGACTTCACCAAGGTATTCCACCAGCCCAAGGTTGATGAAACCGTTTCGCGTCGTAACAACGAGTCACAAGACCACGGCCTGGTAAAGGCACTGGACAATACGCTGATTGCCAAGGCCGCCAATGGTCTGGAAAAAGGCGAAAAGACCGTCATTGAGACGCCTATCGTCAATACCAATCGTACTGTCGGTACCATGCTGTCGCACGAGATCGCACGTCGCTACGGCCGTGCCGGTTTGCCGGATGACACCATCACCGTCAAGCTCACCGGTACCGCAGGCCAGAGCTTTGCTGCTTTCCTGACCCAGGGCATTACCTTTGAGTTGACTGGGGAAGGCAACGACTACGTAGGCAAGGGCCTGTGTGGTGGGCGCATTGTCATCAAGCCGCCAAAAGCATTCCGTGGCGTGGCAGAAGACAACATCATTGCGGGGAACACCGTGATGTACGGTGCTACCTCCGGCCAGAGCTATTTCAATGGTGTGGCGGGCGAGCGCTTCTGTGTGCGTAACTCGGGCGCAAGCGCCGTTGTGGAAGGCGTGGGCAACCACGGCTGTGAATACATGACCGGCGGTACCGTCGTGGTGCTGGGGCAGACTGGCCTCAACTTTGCGGCCGGCATGTCCGGTGGCGTCGCCTATGTGTACGACATCGATGGCATGTTCGCCAAGCGCTGCAACATGAGTATGGTCAGCCTGGAAACCGTTGAGGCAGCGGGACATGCGCCGGCTGGCGCGGGTTACCATATGGGCCAGCATGACGAAGCCACGTTGAAATCCCTGATTGAAAAGCACGTTGAGTACACCGGTAGCAACCGCGCCAAGGAAATACTGGCCGATTGGGATCAGGCACGTGCCAAATTCATCAAGGTACTGCCAAATGAATACAAGCGCGTTCTGAATGAACTGGCTGCTGCAGAAAAGAAGGAAGCCGCATAAATGGGCAAAGTAACAGGATTTATGGAGTATGGCCGTCAGTCGGAGGCCAATCTGCCAGTCAATGATCGCGTCAAGAATTACAAGGAATTCGTACTTCACCTGAGCGATGATCAGGCCAAGACGCAGGGCGCCCGCTGCATGGATTGCGGCATTCCGTTCTGTATGAGCGGTTGCCCGGTCAACAACATCATTCCTGACTGGAATGATCTGGTGTATCGCCAGGACTGGCGCAATGCGATTGATGTCCTGCACTCCACCAACAATTTCCCAGAGTTTACCGGCCGTATCTGCCCGGCACCTTGCGAAGCTGCCTGCACGCTGAACATCAATGCGGATGCCGTAGGCATCAAGTCGATTGAGCATGCCATCATCGACAAGGCCTGGGAAAACGACTGGGTAAAACCACAGGTACCTGCCAGCAAAACCGGTAAAAAAGTGGCCATCGTCGGCTCCGGCCCCGCAGGCCTGGCAGCGGCTCAACAACTGGCCCGTGTGGGTCATGACGTGGTGGTGCTGGAAAAAGAAAGCCGTATTGGCGGCCTGCTGCGTTATGGCATCCCCGACTTCAAGATGGAAAAAAGCCATATTGACCGTCGTATGGAGCAAATGCGCGCTGAAGGTGTGGAATTCCGCACCGGCCAGCATGTGGGCGAAAATGTCAGCGCTGAACAGCTGACCAAGGAATTTGATGCGGTGATACTGGCCGGTGGCGCAGAATATCCGCGCGACCTGCCTGTGCCGGGCCGTCAGCTTGATGGCGTGCATTTCGCCATGGATTTCCTGACACCCCAGAACAAAGTTGTTGCAGGCGATACGATCGCTAATCAGATCATGGCCACCGGCAAACATGTGGTCGTCATCGGGGGCGGTGATACCGGTTCCGATTGCGTAGGTACATCCAACCGTCACGGTGCTGCATCGATCACCCAGTTTGAACTGATGCCGCAACCGCCAGAAAAGGAAAACAAGGAACTGGTGTGGCCAAATTGGCCGCTCAAGATGCGTACGTCCAGCTCGCACGAAGAAGGCTGTGACCGTGACTGGTCCATCACCACCAAGGAACTGATTGGGGAAAATGGTAAAGTCGTCGCGCTGAAGGGTGCCCGCGTCGAATGGAAAGACGGCAAAATGGTCGAAATTCCAGGCTCCGAATTCACCATCAAGGCTGATCTGGTGCTGCTGGCCATGGGCTTTGTCAGCCCAGTTCAGAAGGTACTGGATGCTTTTGGCGTTGAAAAGGATGCACGCGGCAATGCCAAGGCCACTACCGACGGCGAAGGTTGCTATGCCACCTCATCATCCAAGGTATTTGCTGCAGGTGACATGCGCCGTGGTCAGTCGCTGGTCGTATGGGCCATCCGCGAAGGTCGCCAATGCGCCCGCGCCGTGGATGAGTTCCTGATGGGATCATCCACGCTGCCAAGATAAGGCAAGCCAGGCACGACACAAGGGGATACCGCTGGTATCCCCTCATTTTTTTGAAAAGCCACTACCATGACCGCTCTCAAGAACGACACCTTTCTGCGCGCACTTTTGCGTCAGCCCACCGATTACACGCCCGTCTGGATGATGCGTCAGGCCGGGCGCTATCTGCCGGAATACCGCGCAACGCGCAAGAATGCCGGTAGTTTCCTGAGCCTGTGCAAGAACACCGATTTCGCGACTGAAGTTACCATGCAGCCGCTGGATCGCTATCCGCTGGATGCTGCCATCCTGTTTTCCGACATTCTGACCGTGCCGGATGCCATGGGGCTGGGTTTGTATTTCGTGGAAGGCGAAGGGCCGAAATTTGAGCGCCCTGTACGCGATGCCGCCGCGATTCATGCGCTGCACGTGCCGGATATTGCAGCCGACCTGGGGTATGTCACGGATGCCGTCAGCCAGATTCGCAAAACACTGGATGGCCGCGTACCGCTTATTGGCTTCTCTGGCAGCCCGTGGACACTGGCGACCTATATGGTGGAAGGCCAGGGCGGCACCGACTTCCTGACCATCAAGAAAATGGCCTACGCAGACCCTGCGCTGCTGCATCATTTGCTGGAAATTACCGCGCAAACGGTGACGCTCTACCTGAATGCGCAGATTGAAGCGGGCGCCCAAGCCGTGATGATTTTCGACTCATGGGGCGGCGCACTGTCTCATAACGCTTATCGCGAATTCTCACTGGCTTATATGGAAAAGATTGTGGCCGGCCTGATCAAGCAGCGGGATGGCTCACCCGTTCCCAGCATCGTATTCACCAAGGGTGGCGCCTTGTGGCTGGAAGCGCAAGCCGCTATCGGTGCGGATGCACTGGGGCTGGACTGGACCGTGGACATAGGCGAAGCCAGAGGCCGTGTAGGCGGACAGGTGGCCCTGCAAGGCAATATGGATCCGGCGATCCTGCTGTCGACGCCAGACGCGATTGAAAGAGAAGTTGCCAACATCCTGGCAAGCTACGGGCATGGCCATGGTCATGTGTTCAACCTCGGCCACGGCATTACGCAACATACCCCGCCGGAAAATGCCGAAGCCATGATCAAGGCGGTCAAGGCCCTGAGCCCACAGTATCACGCTTAAGACATACCCATCCTCGTGCTTGCTGCTGGGTTCTACCTGGCGGCAAGCCCGCCGCTAGAATTCCAGAGGGTCGACGTCGACAGTCCAGCGCAGCTTGCCAGCCAAGGGGTGCGCCCGCAATTGCGGCACCAGCTGACGCAATAATTGCTGAATCTGCAAACGGCTCTCGCCTTGCATCAGCAAATAGGCGCGCTCCATGCCTTTGAGTTTTTCCATTTGCGGCCGTACCGGATCATAGGTAAGCACATGCCCACTTATGCTACGAGCCAATACCAAAGCATCCTCAAGGAAATTCTGCACTAGCGCATACTGGTTGGCTTCAGCCCGCAGCAGGGCCAGAAACGCATACGGCGGAAACTGCGCGAGCTGCCGTTCCTGCAACTGCGAATCTGCGTAGGCCACATAATCATGTGTGCGCAAAGCATTAAAGAGATTATGCTCAGGGAAGGTAGTTTGAATCAGCACTTCACCCGGTTTATCGGCTCGACCAGCACGACCTGACACCTGCATCAACTGGGCAAATAGCCGCTCGGCCGCACGGAAATCCGGGCTGAACAGCGCGCTATCTGTATCCACCACCCCCACCAGGGTCAAATTAGGAAAATCATGGCCTTTGGCCAGCATCTGCGTACCGACCAATATATCAATCTCGTCTGCATGCACCGCCTGCAGAATATCGGCCAGCGCCTCCTTGCGGCGTGTGCTGTCGCGATCCACGCGCTGAATACGCGCCTGGGGGAAGAGCCGCGCCAAGGTTTCTTCCAAGCGCTGCGTGCCATGGCCGGTAGGGTGCAGGTCCGCATTGCCGCAGCTGGGGCATTGCGGCACGATCTTCTGCTCATGCCCGCAATGGTGGCAACGCAAACGTCTTTGTCGCAAATGGACCACCAGTCGGCTGCTACAACGCGTGCATGCTGCAATCCAGTGGCAGGCATTGCATAGCAGCACCGGTGAATAACCGCGGCGGTTAATGAACAGCAGGCTTTGTTCCTTGCGCTCCAGACGCAGGCGCAAGGCTTCGATCAGAGCAGGGGAGAGTCCATCCTGCAGCTCAACGCGATTGGTATCAATACAGCCGATACGCGGCAGCTGCGATTTGGCCACCGCCCGGTTTTGCAAGGTCAAGAGGCCATACTTTCCGGTCTGGGCATTGTGCCAGGTCTCCAGCGATGGCGTGGCCGAGCCCAGCACAATAGGCACCTTGGCCCGCTGCGCCCGCACCATGGCCACATCGCGAGCGTGATAACGCATGCTGTCCTGCTGTTTGTAGGAGCCATCATGTTCTTCGTCCACGATCACCAGTCGCAAGCGTGGCAATGGCGTAAACACCGACAGTCGCGTGCCCACCACGATACGCGCTACGCCAGACTGTGCCAAGCGCCAGTTCTGCAGGCGCTCGGCCTCGCCGAGATTGCTATGCAGCGCCACCATGGGCAGATGCGGCAAACGGCTACGAAACCGCGCTTCCAGTTGCGGGGTGAGGTTGATTTCGGGCACCAGCACTAGGGCCTGACCATCGTTATCGGCCAGCATCTGTTGCAGCCATTGCATGTAAACCTCGGTTTTGCCGCTGCCGGTTATGCCATGCAGCAGCCAGGCCTTGAAACCCTCGCCCGCCTGCATACGCTGCAAGGCCGCCGTCTGGTCTTCATTCAATGGCGGCGGCGGTACGGCGGCGGCAATCGAGGCCGACAAGCCAGCCAGCACTTCCTCCGCCTCTACCCAGCCCGCCTCCTGCATGCGCTGCATGGCGATGCGCCAACCCGCAGAAATCTCATGCAAAGCGCTTTCAGGCAATACGCCATGCTCGCGCAAGGCCGCATACAGCTTGCGCTGGATAAGCTGGCGTTTCGGCAACTGTTCGATATCACCGGCAAGCCCCGCTGCAGAAAGCCGAAAGGCGTATTGCTTGCGCGATACCGCAGGCTCGGTCTGCCGTAGACGGCCAGGAAGGCTGGCAAGCAGGGCTTGCCCCAGCGGATATTGGTAATAGTCCGCACAAAAGCGCAGCAAGGCAAAGGTATCTGCATCCAGCGGTGGCTCATCGACAAATGCCGCTTCGATCGCCTTCAGCTTCGCAGACGGCACCTCGCTCACCGCACTTTTCGCGACCACCACACCTATCTGCCGACGGCGGCCGAAAGGCACCACCACGCGCTGCCCGACAGCGACATCAAAGCCGCCGTCCAGATAGTCGAACAGGCTGTCGATAGGCACATCCAGTGCCACTTGCAGGATGCCCATGGGCGAGGGGGGAGTGATCATTGATGCAGATATTGAATCGGGTGGTGAGCGTTGTTGGTCAATGGGTTAGAATAGCGACTTTCGTCATATTGTATAGACTTCACTCTCTTGAAAGCACATCTTACCGAATTACTGACCCAGGCCGCAAAAAGCCTGGGGGTCGATAGCGCAAGTCTTTCGATTCAGCTCGAACGCCCGAAATCTGCCGATCACGGCGATTTTGCCACCAATCTGGCCATGATGCTGGCCAAACCCCTGCGCCAGAATCCGCGCGCCATCGCCGAGAGCCTAATCAAGGCCCTTCCCGCCTCTGACTATGTTGCCAAGGTAGAAATCGCCGGCGCCGGTTTTATCAATTTTTTCCTGAATGGTCAGGCCCGCCATGGCGTGATTGCACAGATCCGCGAGCAGGGTGACCGTTTTGGCCACAATACGGGCGGTCAGCGCCGCAAGGTGCAAGTAGAATTTGTCTCGGCCAACCCGACCGGGCCGCTGCACGTCGGTCATGGCCGCGGCGCCGCCGTGGGCGACTGTCTGGCACGTCTGCTGGCCGCCAATGGCTGGGATGTGACACGTGAGTTTTATTACAACGATGCCGGCGCGCAGATCGACAACCTTACCAAGTCCGTGCATGCACGCGCCCTGGGGCTTACGCCCGAACATCCCACCTTCCCTGAAGAAGGCTATCGCGGCGAATACATCATCGATATTGCCAAGGCTTATCTGGCAGGCGAAACCGTTGTTGCCGACGACCAGCACGTAACCGCCAGCGGCGATGTCAACAACCTGGAATCCATACGCCGCTTTGCCGTAGCTTACCTGCGCCATGAGCAGGATCTTGACCTGCAGGCTTTCCAGATCAAGTTTGATGTCTTTTCGCTCGAATCCAGCCTTTACACCGAAGGCAAAGTGGAAAGCACGGTACAGGCGCTGATCAACAGCGGCCATACCTACGAACAGGATGACGCCCTCTGGCTTAAGACCACGGACTTTGGCGATGACAAAGACCGCGTGATGCGTAAACGCGAGGGCGGTTATACCTACTTTGTGCCGGATGTCGCCTACCACGTGAACAAATGGAAACGTGGTTTTGAGCGCGTGATCAATGAGCAGGGCGCTGACCACCACAGCACCATTACCCGCGTGCGGGCTGGCTTGCAGGCGCTGGATATCGGCATTCCCCAGGGCTGGCCGGATTATGTGCTGCACCAGATGGTGACCGTGATGCGCGGCGGCGAGGAAGTTAAACTCTCCAAGCGTGCTGGCAGCTATGTCACCCTGCGCGACCTGATCGAAGAAGTCGGCTGCGATGCCACGCGTTACTTCCTGGCAGCACGGCGGGCGGATTCGCAACTGGTATTTGATATTGACCTGGCCCGTGCACAAACCAACGACAACCCGGTTTACTACATCCAGTATGCCCATGCGCGTATCTGCAGCGTACTGGGGCAGTGGGGCGGCGATGAAAGCACGTTGGTAAGCGCTGACCTCGGCCGCCTGGATACACCGCACGAAGCAGCGCTGCTGCAACGTCTGGATGAATTCAGTGATGTGGTCAGAAATGCAGCGGACGAACTGGCGCCGCACATGATCGCCAACTATCTGAAAGAGCTGGCGAGCGATCTGCACAGCTATTACAACGCACAGCAGTTCCTGGTAGAAGATAACGCACTCAAGCTGGCCCGTATGGCCTTGATCAGCGCTACCCGCCAGGTATTAAAAAATGGCCTTGATCTCCTGGGCGTCAGCGCTCCGGAGAAAATGTAAGCCAGATTAAAGCAAGGAGATATTGTGAGCAGAGATTACAAACCCCGCAGCGCTTCATCCAGCAAAGGCGGCAGCAAATCCAAGGGTAGCCCGTTCTTTTCCGGTCTGCTGGTTGGGCTGGTACTGGGCGTGGGCCTCTCGGTCGCCGTGGCGATCATGGTGAAAGGCAGCGAGAGCCCGTTTGTCAGCCGTGCTCCGGAAAAAGCCCCGCAGGAGACGGCACAAGCCGACACCAGCGCCTTGCCTAAGACTGAAAAAAACGCCGACACTCCTGAAAAACCGCGTTTTGATTTCTATACCATACTGCCTGGTAGCGAAACCCAAGTTACCGAGCAGGAGATCAAGCAGAAGCAGGCGGCCCCCGAAGCCACTAAGGTGCAGGAAAGTTACTTCTTGCAAGTGGGCGCCTTTCAGACCGAGCAGGAAGCGGACAACATGAAGGCCAAATTGGCGCTGCTGGGTATGGAAGCGATTGTGCAGACCGCCACTATCCCCAACAAGGGTGTCTGGCACCGTGTGCGCGTAGGTCCTTTTGCCAATGTTGACCAGATCAATAAATCCCGTGAAGAACTGGTACAGAACGGATTTAAGGTTGACCTGATCAAAGTGAATAGCAGTACGCCGGGATAAAGGCTGTCAGCCGCAACCCGCTTAGTGCGTTAGTCGATTACAACTTACATCAACAAGGATTCGAATCATGAAAAAATTCCTGGCGGCCCTGCTGCTTCTGGTTTCCACCCATGTCATGGCAGCAGACCCACAAGCCGGTACCGATTACAACATGACTGTGCAGTCTATCCCCAGCGATAGCAATGGCAAGCTGGAGGTCATTGAACTGTTCTGGTATGGCTGCCCGCACTGTTATCAGATGGAGCCTTCCATTAACGCCTGGGTAAAGAAGCTGCCTGCCGATGTCGTGTTCAAGCGTATTCCCGGCGTGCCACGACCTGACTGGGCGCCCATGGCAAAAGCCTATTACGCCATGGAATCCCTGGGCGTGCTGGAAAAACTGCATGCTCCTTTGTTTGATGCTATCCACAAGCAACACGCTTTCCGTCCAGATGATGAAAAAGCCTTTGTGGATTGGCTGGTCAAGCAAAGCGGTATGGATCGTAAGAAAGTAGAAGAAGCCTACAACTCCTTCTCAAGCAATACCAAGATCATGCGCGCCATCCAGGTATTCCGCGCTTCTGGCGCCACTGGTGTCCCCACCCTCATTATCGATGGCAAATACATTACCTCCAGCAGCATGGCCGGTGGCAATGACCAGGCCTTGCGCGTAGCGGACTTCCTGATTGCCAAGGCCAAACAGGAACGCGGCGGCAAGTAGTCCCCATTGAGTATCCTCTCTGATTCGCAGCCCGCCTCGGCCCACGCCCGGCGGGCTGATACTTTAAAGGTCTTCATTACCGGGGCTTCCAGTGGCATAGGCATGGCCCTGGCGAAGCATTATGCCGCCGAGGGCGCCACGCTGGGTCTGGTTGCCCGGCGGGCAGAGCCTTTACTCGCGTTCTCCCAGCAATATGCCGGGGCGTGTGAAACCTACGCTATTGATGTACGTGATGCCGATGCGCTGGCCCAGGCCGCTGCTGATTTCATAGGCAAGCATGGGGTTCCGGATATTGTGATTGGCAATGCTGGCGTCAGCCGGGGAACGCTGACCGCCATCAAGGAAGACAGCGCTGCGTTTGCGGCGGTCATGGCGATTAATGTGCAGGGGCTGGTACATACCTTTCAGCCGTTTATCGCGGGCATGCAGCACCTTGGGCATGGTCAGCTGGTGGGTATCGCCAGTGTAGCGGGCATACGTGGCCTGCCGGGTGCAGGCGCGTATAGTGCCTCCAAGGCGGCGGCGATTGCCTATCTGGAAAGTCTGCGCATTGAGATGCAGCCACAGGGCATAGCTGTCACCACCATTGCGCCTGGCTACATTCGCACCCCCATGACCGATATCAACCGTTATCCCATGCCATTCCTGATGGATGTGGATGTGGCGGCGAGAAAATTTGCCGAGGCCATTGCTGCCCGAAAACGCTTTGTGGTGATTCCCTGGCAGATGGGTTGGGTCGCGCGTCTGCTCAGAATATTGCCTTGCTGGTTGTGGGATAAGCTGATGCTGCGCGCGCCGCACAAGGCGCGTATCGACGTCGAATAATCCTACGGTAGGCAGAGTGAGAGCGTGCCTTCCGTCCGGATCAGGCCACGCACGGTGCCCGCGGATCAAGCTGTTTTAACTCAGCCAGCAGCATGGGTTTCCCCAGGAAGAATCCTTGCGCCATGGTGCATCCTTTTTCCCGCAAGAATTCCAGCTGACTGGCGCTCTCCACGCCTTCTGCCACCAGTTCCAGATGCAGTGCCTGGGCAATGCGGATAATGGCATTGACCAGCTCGGCACGATCTTGCTGCTGCACCACATCCTGCATGAACAAACGGTCAATCTTGACCTGACGCACCGGAAACTGGCCCAGATAGCTGAGTGCGGAATAGCCGGTACAAAAGTCATCAATGGCAATGGTAATGCCCATGCTCTTGAAACCGTTGAGTACGGCCATGACGTCCGGGTTTTCTTCGAGCAACAGGCTTTCCCGGATTTCCAGCTTCACCCATTCCGGTGGGCAGCCGGTTTTCAGTAGCAGCCGACTGACGGTTTCCAGCAGGTCGTTATAAAGAAACTGGCGCGCGGAAAGATTGATGGCCATGGTCAATGTATCGTTACGCAAACGATTCAGCTCAACGATGGCAGTAAACGCATTTTCCAGCACCCATTCGCCAATCTCGACGATCAAACCGCTTTCTTCCGCCACACCTATAAATTCATCTGGCGGCAGCAGCCCGCGCACCGGGTGTTGCCAGCGAAGCAAGGCCTCCGCGCCTAACAGCTTTCCGCTGGTGAGATCTATCTGCGGCTGAAAATGCAGCACAAACTCGTGCTGCCGCAAGGCCTGCCGTAATGACGTACCAATTGCGATGTATTCCGAGGCCTTGGAGCCTAGGTCGTGACTATAAAACTGGTAGTTGCTGCGTCCCATGCTTTTGGCGTGATACATCGCCGCATCAGCACATTTGTACAAGGCTTCCTGGTCTTCGCCATCGAGCGGGTAGGTGGCAATACCAACACTAGTGGAGATAAATAACTCCTTGCCCTGGATATGAAAAGGCTGCGCAATCACCTGCACAATTTTGCTGGCGATGGTGGCGAGATCGTCGGGCTTGCGGATATCAGGCAGCAAAATGGCAAACTCATCGCCACCCATGCGCGCCACAGTGTCATAGGTCCGGATCGCCGTCTGCAGGCGATCGGCCGTGGCACAGAGCAATTCATCGCCGACCAGATGCCCCAGGCTGTCGTTGATGCTCTTGAAGTGGTCGAGATCTAGCACCATGACGCCAAATTTCTGCTTGCTCCACTGCGCTTCCATCAGTACCTGGCTGATACGATCATTAAACAGGGTACGGTTGGGCAGATTGGTCAACGAATCATAATAAGCAAGATAGTAGACACGCTCACGATATGCCACCAGCTCGGTGATATCGCGCTCCACCGCCAGAATATGTTGCACCTGACCCTGTTCATCCAGCTCCGGCACAATGCGGATGTGCGAATGCCAGGTTTCTCCTTCAGCACTGGTACCGGACATTTCCATGAAGGCAGGTTGCCCCGTGGCGACCACTTCCAGAATTTTCTGCTCGTAGTCTGCAAACGCCTGGCCTCCGGGATATTCAGACGGCTTTTTACCCAGAATAGCATGCCGCTCCATGCCTAGTTTTTCCAGCTTGCGATGATTCACGAAGATCCGTCTTGCCTCCCGGTCAAAGCGCGTAATCGCATCCGGCGTGTTATCAATCAGGGTGCGCAATTCAATTTCGCGACGCACGATTTCCAGTTCGTTGAGCTTGGCCTCGGTCACATCCCGCGCATAGCCCACTATCCCTTTCAGCTCATCGTTCACCCGCACTGGCGATTTGTAGATCTCCATCCAGCGCTGGCGACCTTGTTTGTCAGTTACCTGATCCACCGCATGCCAGGGCTTACCACTATCAAGTACCACCTGATCGCTTGCGATATGGCTTTTGGCTATCTCTTCAGGAAAAAGATCAAAGTCGGTTTTACCGTCCACATCGCGTGTGGAGGCGGCTTGTGCCCAATCAGCATAGGCCGTATTGGCGGCGAGTAATTGGCTCTGGCGATCTTTCAGCCAGACCATGAACGGGAAATTATCCAGCAGCGCACGCTGGTATTCATCGCGCAAACGCAAGGCATTCTCGGCCGCCCGTCGCTGCGAAATGTCACGCGTGATACTCAGCACACTGACAACCTCGCCGCTTTCATCAAACTCCGGGGCTACCTGCAGCGACTTACAGATATATTCGCCATTTTCGCCTAGCCATTGCAGCTCGATGTTGCCAGGTTTGCGTGAGCGCATGATGTGCTGCAGTTGGCGTTCGAATTCTGCCGGCGTCATCCATGCCTTGCCCCACACCTCGGTGGGTTTTTTGCCCAGTGCCTGGGCTAAAGGAATGCCATAGACCGCTTCATAAGCCTGGCTGATAAAAATGCGGCGGCAATCGCGGTCATAGCGTATGAAAATATCCGGCGCATGTTCGACCAGATCGCGAAACTTGGCCTCGCTTGCTTCCAGTTGCTCCTGCATGCTCTTGCGCGTTGCGATATCCCTTACCAGGGCGAGGTTGTAGGCTATGCCGGCATACTCAAAGTAATTGGCATTAATTTCGACCGGCAGACGCTTGCCCTGGGAGGTGAGATGCTGACTTTCAAAGGTTAGCGAGACGCCAGCGGCAAGTGCTTGCCAATGCTCTTCCCAGACCGTCTGGTCAACCGTGGGATCAATGTCGGCTACCTTCATGCCCAGGAGTTGCTGCTGGCTATAGCCCAGCGTACGGCAGCCTTCCTGATTGACATACCGGATGCGGGAGGAAGCATCAATCAGGAAGATAGATTCCGTCACTTTATTGAGCGCAAAGCTCAATATCGCCGGAATATCCACCATGCCCCCATCCGTATGTAATTCAAGCCTGCTCATGATTAATGCGCCACTTGCCCTGTTCGTTCTGCTGGCGCTTGCGCTAGCACTCTTTATTGGGCCTATCCCCAATCACACGATATTCCTCTATCTATCATCGGTAAACGACAATGACCGGGAGGAATACATGTTTGATCCTGAAGATGGCTATACAAAGCCTATTATGCTGCTTGATGCTTGACAAGGTATCTGCAGATTATGGATATGCCAGCAGCCGAGCTGCATCGCTTATTGTTAGCAATATCCTATTCAAGAAGCCCTCCGCATGCCGAAGTGGTTTTTTTGATATAAGGATAAAAAAATGAAGTTACAGAGATATTCAGATTGGCTCAAAACCTGACCAGCCTTTTCTGCGGCTGGTCAGGTTAAGTTTGATTTAATAGAAGCGCGATAAAGGTAATCGCGACGGAAGGGTTTATTCCACAGTGACAGACTTGGCCAGGTTTCTGGGTTTATCCACGTCTGTGCCTTTCAGAAGCGCAGCGTGGTAAGCCAGCAGCTGGACAGGGATGGTATGCAGAATAGGGGAGAGCACCCCCACATGACGCGGCGTACGGATCACGTGCACGCCTTCACTTTCAGTAAAGTGACTGTCCGCATCGGCAAACACGAACAATTCGCCGCCACGCGCCTTTACTTCCTGCATATTGGATTTCACCTTTTCCAGCAGGACGTCATTAGGCGCGATAACCACCACAGGCATGTCGCGATCTACCAGCGCCAGCGGCCCATGCTTGAGTTCGCCAGCCGGATAGGCTTCCGCATGGATATAGGAAATCTCCTTGAGCTTGAGCGCGCCTTCGAGCGCAATCGGGTAATGTATGCCTCGACCCAGGAACAGGGCATGCTGCTTGTTGGCGAAGAAGGTAGCCCATTCGCGTATCTGCGGTTCCAGGTTCAGCGCATATTGCACGCTACCGGGCAAATGCCGCAAAGCATCCAGGTATTCCTGCTCCTGACCTTCGCCCAGGCGGCCATGTTGCTTGCTCAGCGTCACTGCCAGGGTAAACAGGGCGACCAGCTGGGTGGTGAATGCCTTGGTGGATGCCACGCCAATTTCAGCACCGGCACGGGTATACAGGATCAGACGCGATGCACGTGGGATCGCACTTTCCTGAACATTGCAGATCGCCAATGTCAGTGTATGTCCCAGGCTTTTGGCATGCTTCAGGGCTTCCATGGTGTCCAGCGTTTCACCTGATTGCGAAATAGTCACAATCAATTGCTTGGGATTGGGGACCGACCGACGGTAGCGATATTCGCTGGCAATTTCTACCGAGGTGGGGACCTGCGCGATGCTTTCCAGCCAGTATTTAGCGGTGAGGCCGGCATAGTAGCTGGTACCGGCGGCGAGTATCAGCACGCTTTCCACCTCGGCAAAAACATCTTCCGCTCCATCTCCAAACAGCGCAGGGGAGAAGCTGGCGTCATCAATCAAGGCTTCAATGGTGTCCGTGAGTGCGCGAGGTTGCTCGTGTATCTCTTTTTGCATGAAGTGCGAAAAAGGACCCAGTTCCATCGAGGCCAGGGATACATCACTCATGTGGACTTTGCGTTCCACCGGCTGACCGGCACCATCGTAAATGGTGACGCCATCTTCCCGGATTTCACCTACATCGCCGTCTTCAAGGTACATCACGCTACGTGTGACGGACAATACGGCTGAAACATCGGACGCAATGAAGTTTTCGCCCTGACCCAGCCCCACCAGCAATGGGCAACCCTGGCGGGCACATATCATCAGTTCCGGTTCATTGATGGTGATAACGCTAATGGCAAATGCACCGGTCAGTTCTTTGACGGCGGCCTGTACCGAAGAGAGTAAAGACTTACCTTGGGCGTGATGGTAATGCACCAGATGGGCAATGACTTCGGTATCGGTCTGGGATTCGAAGAAATAGCCCAGCGCTGTCAGGCGTTGACGTTGCTCATCGTGATTTTCAATAATGCCGTTATGTACCACGGCGATTTCACCCTTGGAAACATGCGGGTGCGCATTCGATTCCGTCACACCACCATGCGTTGCCCAGCGAGTATGGCCAATGCCGACAAAGCCGCTTAGCTGTTGCGCGTTGGCTTTGTTCTGCATTTCGCTGACGCGGCCGACGGCCCGTACACGCTGAATGCCCTGATTGAGTACGGCAATCCCTGCCGAATCGTATCCTCGATATTCCAGCCGGCTCAGGCCTTCAATCAAGATGGGCACTACATTGCGTTTGGCTACTGCACCTACGATACCGCACATATGACTTGCTTTCCTTTTGAAGGGTTACTTCTTGATTTTCTCTGGCCGTTTCCAGCCCGTTACCGTGACTTGGCGGCCACGCGCTACCGTCAGCTCACCGGCTGGCGCATCCTTACTAATGGTGGAACCGGCACCAATGGTCGCGCCGGCGCCTATGGTAACCGGGGCAATCAGCTGTGAGTCCGATCCTATAAAGGCATGATCGCCAATGATGGTTCGGAATTTGTTAACGCCATCGTAATTGCAGGTAATGGTCCCGGCGCCGATATTCACCTGTTTGCCTACCGTGGTATCACCGACATAGCTAAGGTGATTGATTTTGCTACCCACGTCGACCTGCGCATTTTTAAGCTCAACAAAGTTGCCGACATGGGTGTCATCTTGCAAGACCGTACCGGGGCGTAGTCGTGCATAGGGCCCAATCTTGGCCTGATTGCCAATGTCAGCTTCATCGATATGCGTGAACGCAGCGATTGAAGTACCTGCGCCGATTTTTGCGGTGCGGATGACACAATAAGGTCCGATGCGCACGCCATCAGCCAGGGTTACTTCGCCCTCAAACACACAGCCGACATCAATGGACACGTCCCGTCCAACGCTCAACTTTCCGCGTATATCGATTCTCGCGGGGTCACTGAGCGTAACCCCTTGCCGGAGTAATTGCGACGCTTGCTGCAGCTGATAGCAACGCTCAATCGCCGCCAGATCTGATTTGCTGTTGATGCCTGTGATTTCCGGCTCATCAGGCGCCAATACACCGCCGACTGCGATGCCTTGGTGACTCGCCATGCCCACGATATCAGTCAGATAGTATTCGCCCTGAGCATTGTCGTTGCCCAGGTTTTGAAGCCATTGCGACAGCGCCTGGTTATCGACCGCCATGATGCCAGTATTGATTTCCTGAATTTGTCGCTGCTCATCGCTGGCGTCCTTGTGCTCAACAATAGCTGTCACGGCACCCTTGGCATCCCTGACTATACGCCCATATCCCGTGGGGTCTGCCTTGGCAAAGGTCAATAAAGTCAGTTTGCTATCGCTGCTAAGTAATTGGCGGCAAGTTTCTACGCTGATCAAAGGCACATCGCCCAGCATGATCAAGGTTTTGGCTTCCGGATCCAGAAAAGGCATGGCCTGCATAACGGCATGCCCGGTACCCAGTTGTTCCGCCTGCTGTACCCACTGGATATTTTCATGACTGAAGCGGCTTGGCACCGTGTCACCACCAAATCCATAGACTACTAATATCTTGCTAGGGGAGAGTTGCTTCGCAGTATCAAGCACATGCGCCAGCATGGGTTTACCAGCGACAGGATGCAATACCTTGGGCAGATCGCTATGCATGCGGGTGCCTTTTCCCGCGGCCAGTATGAGTATATTCAGCATGGTGGAGTGTGGTTTCTGATGTTTCAAGTATAAACAAAAAAGGCAGCCTGAGGCTGCCTTTCCGTGCGCTACTCTAGCGGCTTTTTAGTGCGATTTCTTGCGCAGACGCTCAATGGCGTGCAACTGTGCCATTGCTTCAGATAACTCAGCCTGGGCGCGGGCATAATCGATTTCAGAAGCATTGTTCTTCATTGCTTCTTCAGCCGCAGCCTTGGCTTCTACAGCCTTGGCTTCGTCCAGATCATGACCACGAATCGCGGTGTCTGCGAGGACTGTAATAATGCCAGGTTGTACTTCCAGCATGCCGCCAGAAATGTAAATCGCCTGCTCTTCAGCCTCGTTAGCCACCTTGACGCGCAACACGCCAGGCTTGATCGTCGTAATCAGCGGAGTGTGGTTGGGGTAAATACCAACCTCACCCAGCTTGGCAGGAGCGACCACAAATTCGGCTTCACCCGAAAAAATGGAAGCTTCTGCGCTGACGACGTCTAGATGTATTGTGGATGCCATATTTAAGTTTCCTTAAGACTAGCTTAGTTTAAGGTTTTTGCCTTTTCTACGGCTTCTTCAATCGCGCCTACCATGTAGAAAGCTTGTTCTGGCAGGTGATCGTATTCACCATCCACAATCGCCTTGAAGCCCTTGATAGTATCTTTCAGCGTGACGTACTTGCCTGGAGAACCAGTGAACACTTCCGCTACGTGGAAAGGCTGCGACAGGAAGCGCTGAATCTTACGTGCACGGGCCACAGCCAGCTTGTCTTCTGGAGACAATTCGTCCATACCCAGAATCGCGATAATGTCGCGCAGTTCCTTGTAGCGTTGCAGGGTAGATTGCACAGCACGGGCAACGTTGTAGTGCTCTTCACCCACGATCAATGGGTCCAGCTGACGTGATGTGGAATCCAGCGGATCAACAGCAGGGTAGATACCCAGCGCTGCAATATCACGCGACAACACAACGGTGGAATCCAAGTGCAAGAAGGTGGTGGCTGGGGATGGGTCAGTCAAGTCATCCGCAGGAACGTAAACGGCCTGGATCGAAGTAATCGAACCGACTTTGGTGGAGGTAATACGCTCTTGCAAGCGGCCCATTTCTTCAGCCAGGGTAGGTTGGTAACCCACAGCGGAAGGCATACGACCCAGCAGGGCGGATACTTCGGTACCAGCCAAGGTGTAGCGGTAGATGTTATCCACGAAGAACAGAATGTCACGGCCTTCGTCACGGAAACGTTCCGCCATGGTCAGACCAGTCAATGCCACACGCAGACGGTTGCCTGGTGGTTCGTTCATCTGACCGAACACCATGCCTACCTTGTCCAGAACGTTGGAGTCCTTCATTTCATGGTAGAAGTCGTTACCTTCACGGGTACGCTCACCTACACCGGCAAACACGGACAAACCAGCGTGCTGCTTAGCGATGTTGTTGATCAGTTCCATCATGTTAACGGTCTTGCCCACACCGGCACCGCCGAACAGACCCACTTTACCGCCCTTGGCAAACGGACATACCAGGTCAATCACCTTGATGCCGGTTTCGAGCAAGTCAACGGAAGGGGAAAGCTCTTCAAACGTAGGCGCTTTCTGGTGAATGGAGCGACGCTCGTCACATTCAATAGGGCCAGCCTCATCAATTGGGCGACCCAGCACGTCCATGATACGACCCAGGGTACCGTGACCTACGGGAACCTGAATCTGGTTGCCGGTGCTCTTCACCTTCATGCCACGTGACAGGCCATCGCTGGAGCCCATGGCAATGGTACGCACAACGCCGTCACCCAGCTGTTGTTGAACTTCCAGCGTCAGACCAGCTTCGGCTGTGGAGTTCTCTTCATCTAAAACAAGTGCCTCATACACTTTAGGCATCTGGTCGCGTGGGAATTCAACGTCAACCACCGCACCAATACACTGAACAACTTTACCTTGACTCATCTTGGTATCCTCAATCTTTATCTTAATTCGTTACACCGCTGCTGCCTTAAACGGCAGCCGCACCACC
>DATMSO010000033.1:0-20556 GCA_035565335.1 Methylovorus sp. | reverse complement strand
ACTCACAATGAGCCATGTTCAATCCTGCCTACCGTTCCTCAATCATCCCCCAGCGCACTTAATTGCGAAGTCGCCGGAATTTTATGGATGCTGAGATCAGCGCCCATGTACTCCTCTTCCTGCGTGAGGCGTATGCCGACGACCGCTTTTAGCACGCCATACACCACCAGGCCACCTGCCAGCGCGATGACTACGCCCAGCGCGGTGCCGATCAGTTGCGAGACAATATTGACGCCGCCCATGCCACCGAGGGCATGAGAGCCGAAGATACCTGCCGCGATGCCGCCCCAGGCGCCGCAGAGGCCGTGCAGCGGCCATACGCCGAGTACGTCGTCGATTTTCCAGCGGTTTTGTACCAGGGTGAAGGTCCAGACGAAGAGGACACCGGCGACTCCACCGGTGACCAATGCGCCCAGCGGGTGCATGACATCGGAGCCGGCGCAGACAGCGACGAGGCCAGCCAGTGGGCCGTTGTGGACGAAGCCAGGGTCGTTACGGCCGAGGATGACAGCAGCGATGGTGCCACCGACCAGCGCCATGAGGGAATTCAGCGCGACCAGGCCGCTGACAGCATTGACGGTCTGGGCGGACATGACGTTGAAGCCGAACCAGCCTACGGTGAGTATCCATGCGCCCAGCGCCAGGAACGGGATATTGGATGGCGGGAAGGCATGCAGACGGCCATCCTTGCTGTAGCGGCCATGGCGCGCACCGAGCATGATGACGGCGCCGAGTGCGATCCAGCCGCCCATGGCGTGTACTACCACCGAGCCGGCAAAGTCATGGAATGCAAAGCCGAACTGCTGGGTCATCCATGCCTGAATACCGTAGTGGCCATTCCAGGCGATGCCTTCAAAGAAAGGATACACCAGGCCGACGAGCGCGAATGTAGCCGCGATTTGCGGGTTGAATTTGGCACGCTCGGCAATGCCGCCGGAGATGATGGCGGGAATGGCGGCGGCAAAGGTCAACAGGAAGAAAAACTTGACCAGCTCATAGCCATTCTTGGCGGCCAGTACATCGGCGCCATGCATGAAATCGACCCCGTAGGCGATGCCATAGCCGATGAAAAAATAGGCAATGGTAGATACGGAAAAATCCACCATGATTTTGACCAAGGCATTTACCTGGTTTTTGCTACGCACCGTGCCCACCTCCAGAAAGGCAAACCCGGCGTGCATGGCAAGCACCATAATCGCCCCTAGCAATATAAAAATAACGTCATTTGCTGAATGCACCGTCTCCATGTCTTACTCTCCTGTAAAATTTTTGTTTGGCTCAGAAGAGCAAAATTCAAGCCAATACAGCAAGTTATTGTTTATTCAGGATTTCGGTTTAGGAGAATTCAAAAACATGCACATCTAAAGTGCATTTAAAAGTGCATTGCACATTATTAGTGCTCATTAGTCTAAAAAGGGCGATTTAAGTGGCGCAAGCCAGACATGCGTGCTTAAAAATGGGGCATCAGCTTCTGGCGGCGTACCAGGGGCCGCTACGATTCACGATTCGCACCAACAGCATGTTTGTGCATACAGAGGCCATGTAACGATGCGGATACCCAAGGTTAGAAATTCGATGATAAGAAGCGGAGTGCAGAGAGAACCCGCCAGAAGGTAGATTGCGGCTATGCAAATTATTGAGCGTAAAATCATGTGCGATACCCTCACACCACCCTGCTCCATGACCCACTCCATTGACCCTCGCTGGCAACTGATTCAACAGCGCGACCCGGCAGCAGATGGCCGCTTTTTATATGGCGTGCGCACGACCGGTATCTATTGCCGCCCCAATTGCGGCGCACGCACGCCCAAGCCGGAAAATGTGCAGTATTTCGACACGGCCGCCGAAGCCGAGCGCGCCGGATTTAGACCCTGCAAACGCTGCAAGCCTGAGCTTGCGCAAAACAGCCATTCCCCATTGCATGGCGACCGCATCACCGCGGTATGCCGTTACATTGAGCAGGCGGAAACCATACCCAACCTGCACACCCTGGCGATGATGGCGGGGTTCAGCCCATCGCATTTTCATAGGCTGTTCAAAGCCAGCACCGGCTTGAGCCCGCGCGCCTATGCCATGGCACAACGTCAGCGGCGTCTACAGGCACATCTCCAGACCAGCTCTAGCGTGACATCCGCCATGCTGGAGGCCGGGTTCAACAGCAGCAGCCGTTTTTATGCCCAATCAGGGGCGCTCCTGGGAATGATGCCTACGCGTTACCAGCAAGGCGGCCGCGGCATGCAGATGCGCGTTGCGCTTGCGCCATGCAGCCTGGGCATGGTGATGGTGGCCGCCACGGAGCAAGGCGTCTGCTCGATTGCGCTGGGTGACGATGCGCCCGCGCTGATGACGGCATTACATGAGAGATTTCCGCATGCCCTGGTTCTGGAAAAAGACAGCGCGCTGGAACAGCATCTGACCAGCGTGCTGCGTTTTATTGAAACCCCTGCCGCCGGGCTGGCCCTGCCACTGGATATCCGCGGCACGGCGTTTCAGCAACGGGTTTGGCAAGCCCTGCGCGATATTCCGCGCGGCAGCACCATCAGTTACCGCCAGCTGGCGGAGCGCATCGGCGCGCCACGGGCCATCCGCGCCGTGGCCAGCGCCTGTGCGGTCAATGTGCTGGCGATGGCGATTCCATGCCACCGGGTAGTGGGCAGCGACGGCCGCCTGACCGGCTATCGCTGGGGCATTGCGCGCAAGCAGGAATTATTGAAGCGTGAGGCTGGTCAATAAAGCAGCGCCGATGTCATACGCATGTCGACGTCATCGGTATACACTGGCATTCCATTTCCCCGGGGGGGCCCACGCCCTTCATTAGCGGAGACCCTGCATGTTTGAATCTGCCGAAATCGGCCACAAGATAGAGCGCGAAGAATACAAAAAGCGTCTGCCCGTGCTGCGCGAAGCCTTGCTGGATGCGCAATACGATATGCTGCAGGCACGCAAATTCCCGGTGATTGTGCTGATCGGCGGCGTCAATGGTGGTGGCAAGGGCGAAACTGCCAATATCCTCAACGAATGGTTTGACCCGCGGCATATTAATACCGTGGCGTTTGGCCCGGCCACCAGCGAAGAAAGCCAGCGCCCGCCCATGTGGCGTTTCTGGCAAGCGCTGCCGCCGCAGGGCGAAATCGGCATTCTCTTTGGCTCGTGGTACAACGACCCGATTGCGGACAAATCGCACGGCAAAATCAAGAAAAACGCGCTGGATAAAGCCATTGAAGATATCGTGCGGCTGGAACGCATGCTGACCGATGAAGGCACGCTGCTGATCAAGCTGTGGTTTCACCTGAGCAAGGACAAACAGAAAACGCGCATCAAAAGCCTGCAGAAAGACCCTGCCACGCGCTGGCGCATTACCGAGCAGGATATGGCCGAGCTCAAGCTCTACGACAAGATCAAGAATGTTAGCGGCCATGTCATTCGCGAGACAAGCACGGCCTTTGCACCGTGGGTGATCGTGGAAGGCTTTGATGCCAATTACCGCAATCTGACGGCAGGCCAGGTCATTCTGGAGGCCATACGCAACCGGCTGGATAACAAGCCACGGCCACCCAGCGCCCTGGCGGCGCCGTTCATGCCGCCGCTGGATCAACTGCGGGTTGTGGATACGCTGAATCTGGATCAATCCCTCGGCAAAGAGGAATACAGTGTGCTGCTGGAAAAAACCCAGGGCAAACTCAACCAGCTGACGCGCCACCCGGCTTTCAAAAAGATGTCGGTGGTGATTGTGTTTGAAGGCGTGGATGCCGCGGGCAAAGGCGGCAGCATCCGCCGCATCACTCAGGCGCTGGATGCACGCAGTTACAACGTGGTGCCGATTGCGGCGCCTACCGAAGAAGAGCGTCAGCACCCTTATTTGTGGCGCTTTTGGCGGCACCTGCCGCGCCGCGGCCGTATTACCATTTTTGATCGCAGCTGGTATGGCCGCGTATTGGTGGAGCGCGTGGAAGGCCTGTGTGCCGATGCCGACTGGCAGCGCGCCTATGCGGAGATCAATGATTTTGAAGAGCAGATCGCCGACCACAACACTCTGGTGCTGAAATTCTGGCTGCAAATCAGTCCGGAGGAACAGCTGGCTAGATTCGAGGCGCGCGAAAAAACCGCGTTCAAGCGCTTCAAAATCACCGAGGAAGACTGGCGCAACCGCAGCAAGTGGGATGCCTATCAGGATGCCGTCTGCGACATGATAGACCGCACCAGCACCGGCCAATCGCCCTGGACCCTGATCGAGGCAAACGATAAATACTTTGCCCGGATCAAGATCCTGAAAACCGTGTGCAATCGGCTTGAAGCGGCTCTGGACGAGCAGGAAGCATCTGACAATAGTAAAAAGTGAGTTGGCAGCTTGCCGGGCCGGAGCCGGGTTGCCCGGACGCCCGGCATCGAGCTGCAACAGGCGGAATGCAGCAGGGAATGATTTAATTCAAGACTTTTTAATCCCGAGCCAGCTAATTCAGGACTATCTGACTCAGGACTAGCTAACCCAAGACGATATGATCCAGCGCTTCGGGGTCACCTATCCAGAAGTAATAAAACTCACGCACCACCACCAGAAACAGCCGGCGGGTTTCTTTCATATCAAACAGTGGCAAGGTGTTGTCCACCGCCAGGCGGTAGAGCTTGGCATCCTGCGCGGGCGCATCCCGCAATCTCACCAGCAGTAGCTTCACTAGCTTGATCCTGGTCTCCACCACATCCAGCTCGGCGCCCTCTTGGCGCAAGGCATGGCGGTAGGCTTTGAGCGGCCAGTTTTCCGCCGTGCTGAACTGGGTTTCATCGAGCTTATCCCACAAGGTCTGCAGGCTCTGCGCCAGGGGCTGCCAGGCAATGGCGGATGGCGTGAAGCTGGCATCGGCATTCATGGCGGCCACCGCTTTAAGATCCTGTATCCAGAAAGGGAAATATTCGCGGGCAACGGCTAGCAGCAAAGGCCATTCAGCGCGTGGCAGGTGTTCGAGATGCTGTTCCACCACATCCCGGTAAACACTGCTCTCCGCAGGCTGACCGGCGAGGTCTGCCGCCAGTGCCTGTAAAAAACGCTCCCGATGCTGCAGGGTAGCGGCATCGACACCTTTGGCTTTCAATAAATTGAGATAGGCCTGACGGGCCTCTTGCTCACGAGTATTGCTCATACATGCACTTGACGATGGAAAGCCTGAATTGTGACGAATCACTATAACTGATAAGGGAGGATGAATGAAAGCTGCTTGCATGCGCCTGCCATCGGCGCGCGCAGGTGGCTCTTGAAACCATCACCTTTTAAACATGGCTCTTTAAAAGCGGCCGGCGGGCCCCATCTCCAATAAGCTTTCCTGTGCATGGGCTCCGTGCAAAAATAGAGAAATACAGGGCATGCCAGCAGGCAGCTACAACGTGGTCGCCACGATCTCTATCAGCGGCGCATGTCCTGATGCGTGTTTATAAAATCAACAACCTTAAAAAGTCCTGACCGTGGAAATTCTTTTGATCGTCATACTGCTTGCCGGCGCCTGGTTCTGGCTGGATAGCATAGGTAGTCGCGAAGTCGCCATTCAGCATGGCACTTCGCTGGTGGAGCGCACCAACCTGCAATTGCTCGATGAAACCGTGGCCTGCACGCGTATACGCCTGGGCCGTAACAGCCGTGGCCGTGTGCAACTGTTGCGCACTTATGAGTTTGATGTGAGCGCCCATGGCAGCGACCGCATGGCCTGCCAGTTGCAGATGCTGGGACGCCAGTTGCATGGCTGGCATATTCCGCCCTACCTGCAGGCAGTGCATTAAATCGTTAACCCTATGCCTTACCGTGGCCGTTTTGCTCCTTCGCCTACCGGGCCGCTGCATATCGGCTCGCTGATCGCCGCCACCGCCAGTTATCTGCAGGCGCACGTCCTGCAGGGCGAATGGCTAGTGCGCATGGAAGACCTCGATACCCCGCGCACGGTGCCGGGCGCTGCCGACCATATCCTGCGCACGCTGGAACACTATGGCTTCGAGTGGCATGGCCCCGTCATCTACCAAAGCCAGCGCCAGCAGGCCTATGAAGCCGCGCTGGAACAGCTGAAAGCCCAGGGCATGATCTATGGCTGCGGTTGCTCGCGCAAGGAAATCGCCGACTCCGCACATCAGGGCATTGATGGCATGGTGTACCCCGGCACTTGCCGCAATGGCCTGGCCGCTGGCAAGGTCGCCAGGGCCTGGCGTATCCGGGTTGACCATCACACCATCCGCTTTGAGGATGAGATTCAGGGGCCGCAACATCAGCACCTGGCGGAAGACATCGGCGATTTCGTACTCAAGCGTGCTGACGGCCTGTTTGCCTACCAGCTGGCGGTGGTGGTGGACGATGCCTGGCAAGGCATTACCCATGTGCTGCGTGGCGCCGACCTGCTGGACTCGACCCCCAGACAGATTTTCCTGCAGCAACAGCTGCAGCTAGCGCAACCCCGCTATGCCCATGTGCCGGTCGCCACCAACGCCGCCGGCGAAAAACTCAGCAAGCAGACCCTGGCCCCGGCGCTGGAATGGCAGCAGGCCGGCGAACAACTCTGGCAGGTGTTGCAGTTTTTGCAGCAGGCGCCACCACAGGACTTGCGACAGGCATCGCTCAGAGAAATCTGGGCATGGGCCCGCGCGCACTGGCAGTTGCAGGCTATCCTGCAAACCCGCCACATTACCCACACAGATTAGCCCTTGCAGCATATTGCTGAGACCCGCTTGCAAAACAGTGGGCAAACCTCCATGTTAAAATGACACCATGACTACTTTATCTCCCCAGCATCAAGACCTCCTGCACCGCTTCGTTTTCGACAATACGCCGATACGGGGCAATACCGTACACCTCGACCGTACCCTGCAAAGCGCGCTGCAACACCAGCATTGCCCGCCCGTGCTGCGAAGCGCGCTGGGCGAACTGATGGCCGCCAGCGCCCTGCTTTCCGCCACGCTCAAGATGCAGGGTGGCGCCCTGGTGCTGCAAATTCAGGGGCAAGGCCCGGTCAATCTGCTGGTAGTGGAGTGCACGGCGGAACTTGGGCTGCGCGCCACGGCCAAATGGACAGGCGATCTGGAAGGCATGAGCTTCACCGAACTAGTGGGCAATGGCCATTTCGTCATTACCCTGGACCCCAAGGACGGCGGTCAGACCTATCAGGGCATTGTGCCGCTGGAAGGCGAGAATATCAGCGAAATCCTGCAGAACTACATGCAACGCTCAGAGCAGATTGCCACCCGCATCTGGCTGTCGGCCAATGAAAACAGTGCCGCCGGCATGCTGCTGCAAAAGCTGCCGGACCAGCCGGAGCAAGACCTGGATGCCTGGGATCGCATGGGCTTTCTGGCTGATACGGTCAAACCGGAAGAGCTGCTGGGATTATCCGCCGAGCAGATGCTGCAGCGCCTGTTTCATCAGGAAGATGTGCGCCTGTTTGAGCCGCAAGCCGTGAAATTTCATTGCAGCTGTTCACGCACCAGTGTGGGCAATATGCTGAAAATGCTGGGCCCGCAGGAAGTAGCCGAGATACTGGAGGAGCAAAGCACCATTGAAATCCATTGCGATTTTTGCAACGCCGAATATACCTTCGACAAGGTGGATACCGAGCAGCTGTTCAGCCCGGATATTGTCATGCCTGCCACGCAGAGCCGCCACTAGGCAGCCCGGCCACCGCGGGTCATCAAGCTGTCATGAGGGCCGTGCTAAGCTGCACGCCCTCCTTCCTACGGCATAACCATGGCCTTTTCATTCAAGCCAATCAGGCACTACATCCCCTCGCGGGATACCATTATCGCCTCGCGCTGGTTAAGCCCGTTCCGCCATCAACTGCAGGATAGGCGGCTGTGGCGCCTTGAGCGCAAGGCGGTCGCGCGCGGTGCAGCCATTGGTATTTTCTTCGCGTTCATGATTCCATTCGGCCAGTTTTTCGCTGCGGCAATCACCGCCCTTTTCATGCGCGCCAACATCAGCATTGCCATGCTGGCGACGCTGGTCACCAACCCCTTCACCTTTCCCCCGGTGTACTGGCTGGCTTACAGCATAGGTTCGCTGCTGATCGGGCAACAGGAGATAGCCCCGCTGCTGGAGCATGCCATTGAAGCGGAACCCATGATGGTGGATATGCACTGGATAGACCGCAGCCTGGCCTGGTTAAAGGGTGCAGGATTGCCGCTGGTGACGGGATTAGCCACGCTGGCCGTGGTTGGTTCTATCGTGACCTATGTGGCAACGCTGGTGATCTGGAAATGGCGGCAGGATCAGCGCCGCGCCAAACGCCGCAAATCCGCCACATAAGACGTAAAATCGGAGGTAGTGGGCAATGTCCTGCTGCCAGATGTACCAATCGTTGCGGACGGTTGGACCGAATGATTGGGCTGGTTGACGGAGCTGGATTCAGCCCAGGTTTTGCCGCAGGCGCTCAAACACGCAAATGGACGTCGCAGCCGCCGCATTCAATGACTCGACCTGCCCCTGCATGGGGATATGAATCTTGCGACTGGCGGCGGCTTGCAGCTTCAGGCTGAGGCCTGCACCTTCATTGCCGATCAGGAAAGCCACCGGCTGACGCAAATCCTGCGCATACAGGGATTCGCCCTGCATGACGGTCGCCAGCGTTTCTCCCGCAAAATTCTCGGTCAATGCCAGCAGATTGGCGCGCTCGACCACAGGCAACACAAATTGCGCCCCCTGCCCACCGCGTAGCGCCTTGGGCGACCATGCCTCGGCGCAGCCTTCTGACAAATACACCGCCTGCACCCCTGCCGCCGCTGCTGAGCGCAACATGCTGCCGAGGTTGCCCGGGTCCTGAATATCTTCCAGCATCAACACAAACGCCAGGGTCTCGGGCAATGGCAGTTGCGGCGTATCTACCAGCGCCAGGATGCCGGTCGGTGTGGTCACCGGCGACAATTCGGCAAACATCAGCGTGGTGACCATCAGGGTCGGGATATCCGCAAGCTCCTGTATCAGGCCATTCACCTCATTGGTGGATTTCCCTTCAGCAATAATGAGCTGGCGCGGCATGCCGAATACGGCGATGTAATCACGCAGCAAATGCGGGCCATCGAGCAGGGTCTGGCCCAGATGGCGGCGTTCGCGGGAAGATTCCGCCAGCTTTTTCAGTTGCTTGAAAACAGGATTGTCGCGCGAGGTAATATGTTTGAAGCTCATGGCAGGTTCCAGGGGGGAATGCCGGCATTTTACCCGATTACCTGCACGGGCTGCTTCGCGTCACCAAGCGAGGTTTGCAAAAGATGGCGTTCGGGGTAATACTTTTGCACCCGGAACGATTGCGGCAGCGCGCTGGACAAGGCGCGATACCCCTGCCGCGGAGCCCAGCCTGAGGAGAATTCAATACGTGAATACCACATTCATCCTGACGGCGATTGATGCCGTCAATGCCGCCATCATTGCCCACGAAGCCGACATCGAAGGCCTGGACCGTGACATCGGCGATGGTGACCATTACATCAACATCAAGCGCGGCTGTGCCGCCGCAGCCGCCATGCGACCCGAGCTGGAAGGCCAGCCCCTGGATGTTGCCCTGCAAAAAATCGGCATGAAAATGTTATCCAGCATAGGCGGCGCATCGGGCCCGCTGATTGCCAGCTTTTTCCTGGACATGGCCAAGGCCAGCAAGCTGAATCCGCCCGTGTCGCTTGCCGACCATGCAGCGCTGTTCGCCGCCGGTGTGGCGGGCATCCAGCATCGTGGCAAGGCACAGGTCGGCGAAAAAACCATGATGGATGTGCTGATTCCCGTGGCTGCGCTCGTCACTGAGCTCGCCGGCACACGTACCGCACTGGATATGGAGATGCTGCAGGCGACCAAGGCCGAAGCAGAAAAATGCATGCTGGCCACGCGTGACATGCTGGCAACCAAAGGCCGCGCCGCCGGACTGGGTGAACGCGCCATCGGCCATATCGACCCCGGCGCCAAGAGCTGCCAGGTCATGATCCATGCCGTGTGCGACTTGCTAATGAGCGAGCGTCATTAAGGCAAATCCGTCACACCGCCCTTAGCCTCATCCATGCCACCTTTAAAACCGGAGGAGACCCTGTGAAAAAATTCATGAACCAGCCAGACACCATGCTCACCGAAAGCCTGCAAGGCTTTGCTGCCGCGCATGCCGATCTGGTGTCCCTGCATCTGGAACCCAATTACCTGGTGCGTGCCAAAAAAGCGCAGAACAAGGTCGCCGTGATTTCAGGTGGTGGTTCCGGCCATGAGCCATTGCATAGCGGCCTGCTGGGCTACGGCATGCTGGACGCGGTGTGCCCCGGCTATGTGTTTACCTCGCCCAGCCCTGACCAGATGCTGGCCGCAGCCGAGGCGGTGGAATGCGGAAAGGGCGTGCTGTTTATCGTCAAGAATTACGCCGGCGATGTCATGAACTTTGAAATGGCGGCAGAGATGCTGTCTTGCGAAAGCGCCACCGTGCTGACCAGCGATGATGTGGCGGTGGAAAACTCCACCTACACCACGGGCCGCCGTGGCGTGGCGGGCACCGTCATTGTAGAAAAAGTGGTCGGCAGCCTGGCGGAAACCGGTGCCGATCTCGCCGCATGCAAAGCATTGGGCGACCGGGTCAACCGCCGCACCGCCTCCATGGGCGTGGCTCTCACCAGCTGTACGGTGCCGGCCGCCGGTAAACCCACGTTTGATCTGGGTGAGCAGGAGCTGGAAATGGGCGTCGGCATCCATGGCGAACCCGGCCGCCGCCGCGAAGCCATGCGCCCCGCCGATGAGATTGTGGCTGATCTGGTGAAAGCCATCCTGCACGAGCTGGCCCCCGCGCCGGGCAATGAAATCCTGCTGCTGGTCAATGGCTTTGCCGCCACACCCCTGATGGAGCTTTATCTCTTGTACAACAGCGCCGCACGTTTGCTGCAGTCGCATGGTCTCATCATCAGCCGCTCGCTGGTCGGCAACTACACCACCGCGCTGGATATGGCAGGCGCCTCCATTACCGTGTGCCTGCTGGATGATGAAATCAAACAGCACTGGGATAGCCCGGTACATACAGCCGCCTTGCGCTGGGGCATGTAAGCTGCATATTTCGAATAACGTCCTTACGCCAAAAGGAGCAGCACCATGAACGACAAACAACTGGTAGCCGAGCATGCCGCCAGCCTGGTAGAAGACAGCATGATCGTCGGCCTGGGCACCGGCTCCACCGCCAATTACTTTATTGAGGCGCTGAGCCGTCGCCAGCGCGAGGAAGGGCTGCGCATTACCACTGTCGCCAGCTCCACCATCAGCGCCATCAAGGCGGCCGAGCATGGGCTGAGCTTGCTGGATATTTCGCAGCTGGGCCATCTCGATCTTTATGTGGATGGTGCCGATGAAATCACCCCGGGGCTCACGCTGCTGAAAGGCCGCGGCCAGGACCTGGTCATGGAAAAACTGCTGGCCCGTGCCGCCGAGCGGTTTGTGGTGGTGGCTGATAAAAGCAAGCAGGTCAGCCGCATCGGCGAGAAATTCGTCATCCCAGTGGAAGTCATGCCCGCAGCCTGGAAAATCGTGCGGCATGCGCTGGAAAAGGCCAACGGCGATGCTGAATTGCGGCTCAACCCGGGCAAGGATAATGTGGCCGTGACAGCGCATGGCAGCTATGTGCTGGATGTGCGCTTCCCCGACTGGCTGGACGATGCCGAGCTGGACATTCTGCTGAACAACACCCCGGGTGTGGTGGAGCACGGCGTATTCCGTGGTCTCGCAAGCCTGGTGCTGATCGCCGATCAGGGGCAAGTGGAAGTGATTACGGCATGAGCATGCGCACATCGCCACACCGGATTGCCATCTCGCGTCACCGTCTTGCCAGGCAGGTGCCGGCCCTGCTGCTATTTGTCTGCAGCCTGTATGCCAGCCCCTCTGCGTGGGCCGCCGATCCATTGCGGCCAGGCTTGTGGGAGACCAGTATCAAGCTCAAGCTGCACAATATGCCGCAGATTCCGGATGAACAGCTGCAGCAACTGGAGATGCTGGGCATCGCCTTACCCATCGGCAATCAACCAATGACAGTGCTGCAATGCCTGACGCCCGAGCAGGCCAAACTCGACAAACCGATTGTCCCCGCCAACGATCAGGGCTGTGTCATCCGCAATTACCACCATGCCGGTAAACAGGTGAATGGCGATGTGGTATGCTCCGGCACCTTGCAGGGCACCGGCAAATTCAATATGCAGGTGCAAAGCGATACAGCGTTCAAGGGCCAGTTGACGGCACAGGGAAACAGCAACGAGCTGGGGCCAATAGACCAGACCACCGATTTCACCGGCCGCTGGGTGCAAGCCACATGCAACGCAGACACGCCCACCTTCCCCTGAGCCCCCGGGGTGACAGGCCAAGCCGGTCGCTGACAACCTTTTAACCTGAGCCCTTAACCCGCGCTCTTTTCACTGAGTCTCACATACATGCATCTCGAACGTATCCTCCACGCGCAGGGCTTCGGCTCCCGTAAAAATTGCCGCATCATGATTCGCCACCATGCGGTAACGGTCAATGGCGAACCCTGCGACAACCCGTTTGCCGATTTTGACACCGAGAATCTGCAATTCACGGTGAACGATGAGCCGTGGGAATATCGTGAGCAGGCTTATTTGATGCTGAACAAGCCCGCCAACTACGAATGCTCGCACAAGCCGCAGCACCACCCCAGCGTATTTGCCCTGCTGCCGCACCCGCTGCTGGAGCGCGGCGTGCAATGCATAGGGCGGCTGGATGAAGATACCACCGGGCTGATCTTGCTGTCGGATGACGGCCAGTTTATCCATCGCATGAGCTCCCCCAAGTGGAAAGTGCCCAAAATATACGAAGTGGGCGCCAAACATGCCGTCAGCGCAGACCAGGTCGCGCAATTAATGGCAGGCGTGCAACTGGTGGATGAGCCTGCTCCCATTGCCGCCCTCGCCTGCGAGCAAATCAGCGAAAACGTGCTGCATCTCACGCTGGCAGAAGGCAAATACCATCAGGTCAAACGCATGCTGGCCGCCGTGGGCAATCGCGTGGAAAGCCTGAAGCGCATCCGTATTGGCGAGCTGGCCTTGCCGTACGACCTGGCCGAAGGCGAATGGCGCTGGCTGAGTGCAAGTGAGCTGGCTTTGTTGAATGGTGCCGCGCGCGCCTGATTGCCCGCGTTAAAGGCACAGGCTGCCAGACTAAGCATGGATATCTGCCCCAGCCTGGCTCTGCCTGAGACTGCCTACCATCGCCCATAGTCATGCCGGATGACCAAGATGGGCGCGGAACCGAATCTCTGCCCGCAAGTCACAGGCATTACCGTATAATGCGGACTCCTGCGCTTCACCAATGACCGCAGCGTCCCTCACACCACCCCATCTCGTTGCCTGAATTGGTATGCTCACAAAGCAATAGGCAGCTGCAGGAGTTTTAATCTTGTCTAATGTTGTTGAATCTGCCGCTGGCTTTGCCCAGCTCGGCCTTGCCGAACCCATTTTGCGTGCCATCGTAGATGCCGGCTACACCACCCCCACCCCTATTCAAATGCAGGCCATTCCCCAGGTATTGACCGGGGGAGACTTGCTGGCTGGTGCCCAGACTGGCACCGGTAAAACCGCAGGCTTCACCCTGCCCTTGCTGCACCTGCTGCAAAGCCGCCCCGGCAAAGGCAAAGCCGGGCAACCGCGTTGCCTGATCCTGACCCCCACGCGCGAGTTGGCCGCGCAGGTAGAAGAATCTGTACAAACCTATGGCAAATATCTGCCGCTGAAATCCATGGTGATGTTTGGCGGCGTGGGCATCAACCCACAGGTTGCCCAGCTGAAAAAGCCGCTGGATATTCTGGTGGCGACGCCGGGCCGCCTGCTCGATCACGCCAATCAGAAAACGGTGGACCTTTCCGCCGTGGAAATCCTGGTGCTGGACGAAGCTGACCGCATGCTGGACATGGGCTTTATTCGCGACATCAAGCGCGTACTGGCGTTACTGCCCAAACAACGGCAGAACCTGCTGTTCTCGGCCACCTTCTCCGATGAAATCAAGGCCCTGGCTGATGGCCTGCTGCATAACCCCGGCTTTGTTGAAGTGGCACGCCGCAATACCGCCTCCGAGCTGGTGGAGCAAACCGTGCACCTGGTACGCCAGAGCCACAAGCGCGACATGGTCAGCCATCTGATCAAACAGAACAACTGGCAGCAGGTGCTGATTTTCACCCGCACCAAGCACGGTGCCAACCGCCTGGCCGACAAGCTGGTCAAGGATGGTATTCCCGCTGCCGCCATTCACGGCAACAAGAGTCAATCTGCCCGTACCAAGGCGCTCGCCCAGTTCAAGGATGGCAGCCTGCCAGTGCTGGTAGCCACGGATATTGCGGCGCGCGGCCTGGATATTGATCAGCTGCCGCAAGTGGTGAACTTTGAGCTGCCGAACGTGGCGGAAGACTATGTACACCGGATTGGCCGTACCGGCCGCGCCGGTGCCACAGGCGCCGCGGTATCACTGGTCGATGAAGAAGAAATCAAGCTGCTGAAAGGCATTGAACGCCTGATCAAGCGCGAGATTCCACGCGTTGAAGTAGAAGGCTTTGTGCCGTCGCCAGTAGATAAATCTGCCGCCAGCGAAGAGCGCGAACCACGCGCCCCACGTCCTCGCCAGGGTCAAGGTCAGCCACGCCAAGGCCAACCACGCCAGAATCAAGCTCGCCAGAACCAGCCACGCGAATCGCAAGCGGCGCAAGGGCAAGCGCGCCCGCCCAGGGAAAATGCAGCCCGCCCCGCTGGTCAGCCGCGTCAAGGCAAAGCCGGCCCAGGCCAGGCCAATGGCGCCCGCAATGGCGCACAGCCTCAAGGTCAGCGCCGTCCGCAGACAGGCAAGCCGAATGGCGCCAATAACGCTGCCCAAGGCAACCGCAAACCTCAGGATGCCGCAGCTTCGGGCAAACCATTATCCGAAGCGGCGCGTCACCAGGCCCTGCCGCAGACGCCGATCTTTGCTCCCAAGCCCGGCCCACGCCATATGCCTAAAGGCCCACGCAATGGCAGTGGCGGCGGAGGTGGTCGCGGCCGATGAAAATCTGGGTAGATGCCGACGCCTGCCCGGTCGTCATCAAGGAAATCCTCTACCGTGCGGCGGAGCGTTGCCGTCTGCCCACGGTGTTCGTCGCCAATAAGCTGCTGCGCCTGCCGCCTTCACCTTATCTGCAAGCCATGCAGGTGCCAGGTGGCTTTGATGTAGCCGATAATGCGATTGTCGAAAAAATGGAAGCCGGCGACCTGGTTATTACCGCCGACATTCCGCTTGCTGCCGCCGTCATCGCCAAGGATGGCCATGCACTAAACCCGCGCGGCGAGATGTATGACAAAGCCAATATCCACGAACGGCTCAGCATGCGCAACCTGATGGAAACCCTACGCAGCAGCGGCGTGGAACTCTCCGGCCCAGCCACACTCAACCAGCAGGACAGGCAGACCTTTGCCGCCTCGCTGGATCGTTTTCTGGCGCGTCTGCCCAAGCTTGATCACTGACAGGAAGAACACCATGCACAGACTGATTGCCCTTACCCTTGCCTGCCTGCTGACCGCCTGCATGGGCGTACCCCCGGGCGCCGAACCGGTCGCCAAGGTTGATGCCCAGCGTTATCTGGGGAAATGGTATGAAATCGCGCGGCTAGACCACAGCTTTGAGCGGGGCCTGGAGCAGGTTTCCGCCACCTATTCGCCGCGCGAGGATGGCGGCATCAAGGTCATCAACCGCGGCTATGATCCAGAGAAAGCCAAATGGCAGGAAGCCGAGGGCAAAGCCTACTTTCTCAAACCCGCCGGCACTGACGGCCGCTACCCCGGCATGCTGAAGGTGTCTTTCTTCGGGCCGTTTTACGGTGCCTATAATATTCTGGTACTAGACCCCGACTACCAGCATGTACTGGTCAGCGGGCCTGATACATCTTATCTGTGGATACTGTCGCGCACGCCGCAACTGCCGAACAAAACATTGCAGCCCCTGCTGGATAAAGCGAAAAGCCTGGGCTTTGCCACAGACAAGCTGATTTATCCGCGGCAGCTAGAAAAGCCATAAGCGATATCGCAATCGCAATAAAAAAGCCGGAGCTTATCTCCGGCTTTTTTATTGCCCCGTATGCAAGCAGGCTTATTTTCCAGCTTATTTAGCGTTTCACAATCAGGCTGTTCTTGACTGATCTGACGCCCGTGGTGGCTTTCGCCAGACGTTCCGCGGTGGCCACTTGCGATGGTGCGTCAACGAAACCGCTCAGCAATACTACGCCGCGATGCGTTTCCACGCTGATCTGCAAGCCTTTGAAGCCCTCCTCCTTTACAATCGCCGCCTTGATGCTGGCGGTGATCACACTATCGTCGGCAATCCTTTCCACCTCTTTGTTCTGTTCGGCAGATTTATAGTCCATGAATTCCTGCTCATCCAGCGTGCCGCTTTTATCGAGGTCAGCCTTGGCAAAATGCGTGGTGTTGAACAGGGAATCCTTGCCCGCCTCTTTGACAGTTAAGACGCCATCCTTGTTGGTATCCAGTTTTTTGAAAGCCTCTAGCTGCGGGTTAACTGTGACATCCCCCGGCCTTGCGTGGGCTTGTAAACTTACCGTCGAAACCGTCAGTGTAGCGATGGCAAGAAGCTGTTTCATAAACACGATTCTGTTCATACTAACTCCCTTCTATTGCTAATGAAGATGGATACAGTCTACAAGGGCCACGGAAGCTCAGCCGTCGGCAAGCAGCACTTTTTCATGTCGGTCTGAACTGACAATAACGCATGCTTTTCGATATGCAGGTTTAATGCCAGCCCATAAAAAAAGCGCCCTCAGGGGCGCTTTTTTGTACATCCGATAAGCCAGATGATCAGGCGGTGACTTTTTTCACCCGGGTGAAGGCATTGTTTTCCGCCTTGGGTTTGATATTGAGGATTTCCTTATCAGGGCTGGCCTGATGCAGATAGCTGCGATCAAACTCATGGTGCGGGATGGTGGTTGCCTGTGTTACCGGCATGATGGCGGATTGTTTGATTTCAGGCACAAATAAGGACACGCTACCAACAACCGCAAAGAGGATCAGACTCGATGCGGCGAGATTTACCAGCCAGTGGTATTGCCCCTGATGAAAATTCTGATGTTGTTTCATGATGCGTCTCCCTGCGGTAATGTGAATGCTGTCTTGCCGTACTCTCGCTTCTTGGCGATTGTTTATGAGGCAATTAACTAACCAGTGATTGCATTGTAGGCATTGGTTCCCTTGCTGTCCGTCCGCCGAGCTCCTGAAATAGCGTAGGAAAAGGCCTACATGCGTTTATTAGAATTAATGGTAACTGCACACCAGGCCGTTATAGACAGCCTTGACGCCAGGCACAGTGACCGCATGGCGGTAAGCGCAGGCAATCTGGTCATACGTGCCGAGTTGTCCCTTGAGGACGACGATGCACCGTTTGGACTCGACTTCGATATCGAAGCCTTTGAAATACGGGTCGTCGCGCAGGCGCTGCACGACGGTATTGCGAATCTGCTCATCCGGCGTCAGCACGACCGCTGGTTGCAGCTCGCGGGCCTTGGCCAGGTTATCTGGCATGCGGGCAGCTGGCGACAGCGTAAAGCTATCAGCGATGTAATCGGACATTGTGAACTCGGCAGACAAGTCATCCATGATTAGCTCTCTTTCAGTGTAAAGAAGTACGCCTCTTGCGGCGGCCTTCATAATGGGGTTGATGAAGTAAGAGCATGATAATCAAGGTGTATGCAAGCAGCAGTCGGTTGCTTGCTGATTGTCATGTCAGCCAGTTCTGACTCGCTTATGAGAAAACCTCACAAGCAGGATAGAACCGGAGATAAGGCCCCGATGGTAATTTGAGGGGGAGAGAGATAGATCTGATAAATTCAGATGCGGTTTACGCAAATTGTGCGAGCTTAAAGCCCGCAGAAACGAACGCTTAAATCAGGATAACGCCCGTGGTCGGTGGCAGGTCGCTCGGGCTTTCAGCCGGCGCATGCTCAGACGGGAGCTCTACCGAATGGCGGGGTTCCTGGATAGCCGTTTGAGCATTCAGGTGAGGCTGTTTGAAAAACCACCCCACCATGATGATGCTGGCACTGAAGGCAAAAATAATGACACTGAGTGCTGCCATATTAATGAGCCGTTCGTGCTTATGGACTTGCTTCATGTCAAATCGCATGTTTATTTAAAATCAAGGGATTGGTTGATCTGGCCAGAGCATCAGGCATGACGCAGTTGGCAACCGTTTTGTACGGATCGCACGCCGACGACGCCGCGCGCGATGGCCATGGCCGCCACAATATCCCCATACGATGTGATCTTGCCGCTCAGGTAGACCACACCATGGTGCGTGGCTACGCCCATGGTGAGTCCAGTGAAACCGGCCTCTCGCAGCAGGCTGGTTTTAACGCGGAATGTTGTCATCGTATCGTCCAGCATGCTTGAGAGATTCATGATTTAGCCCTTTACTATCAGACTGTTATGTACGGATTTCACACCTTCGGTCGCGGCAGCAATTTCCTTGGCGCGCTCGATCTGCGCCTTGTTGTCCACAAAGCCGCTTAACTGCACCACGCCGTTGTGCGTTTCAACGGAAATTTCCAGACCCTTGAAGCCTTCATCCTTCAGGATATTGGCTTTGATCTTGCTGGTAATCACGCTGTCGTTGATCACGCGCTTGGCATTCTTTTTCTGATCTTTCGACTTGTAGTCAGAGTATTCCTGCTGGTCCAGCGTTCCGTCGCCATCGACATCGGCTGCCTTGAAGTGCTTTTTGGTGAAGAGTTTGTCCTTGGAGGCCTCTGCCGGTGTCAGCAGGTCATTGCTATTGGTATCCAAGTTACGGAATTCGGTGGCCAGAGGGCTCTGGTCGATGGTGTCCGCTGTGCCGAAGGCAAAGGCCGGCGTATTGGCGAATCCTACGCCAGCAAGCAATGCCAGCGTTGCAATATGAGAGGTGCGAATTGTTTTCATGATTTCTCCTTGTTGTTGTCGGCACCGGACGTGCCGCAGACAAATTTGCCAGCAGGAGCTCTACTGGCATTGGAGGCATGCTACGGGATGCGCGAGCGGCAGGCAGTCAGCGCTATTCTGTAATTGATGTCAGATGAAGACTACAGCGTGAAACGCCCTATTGGCGCGGCCTTGGAGGAAATCCAAGGACCGAGAGGCGGGCGATCAGGCCTGATTGATATCCAGAGGAATCAAGGCGCGGGTCAGCATGCCATGGCCGGGGGACGACTGGATTTCGAGATTGCCACCAATCGCCATCACGCGGTGGCGCATGCCGGAAAGACCATGGGTGGTACCGCCACTGACGCTGAGATCAGCACCTACCCCATTGTCTTCAATTTCAAGCTTGACGAAGGCCAGCTCGGTCATCAGATGAATAGAGACTTTGCTCGCCTTAGCGTATTTGCTGGCATTGTTCAGGGTTTCCTGCACCACGCGATACACAATCAGGCCGATGGTGTCGCCGAATTTCACGCTCTCTTCCGGCAATACCATATGCAGCTCCCACTGATTGCGCTCGGCCATGTCGGAGATCAGCGAACGCAATGCCGCCCAGAAGCCGAAGGTCGCCAGCATGGAGGGATGCAAGTCCTGCACCACCTGACGCTTGAACTGAATCCCCTGGTCGATATAGCGCATGGTTTTCGCCAGCTTATCCGCCACATCCGGGTGGGTGTCGCGGGTCTTGCGTGTCACCCAGGAAATGTCCATTTTGGTGGCAGTCAGAATCGAACCGAGCTCATCATGCAGTTCGCGCGCCAGTTTCTCGCGCTCGCGTTCAACGTCAGACTGATAGCCCAGTGCCAGCGTGCGCAATAACTGAGTTCGCGCATTGAGCTGGCTCTCGTAGGAATGCACCTCTTCTTCCAGGCGCTGACGCAATTTATCGCGCATGGACATTTCGCTAAGCAACTGCCTGATCACCAGAATCACCAGCACCAGCAATACCAGCGAGGTGCCGATGATGGCGATACGGGTGTACAGCACACTGGTACGGCGTTTGGTGACTAGTTTATTCAAGGCGTCATATTGCTGGTTGAGCAAGGTATTGATGTAGCCATTCAGCTTCGCCATTTCCTGCACGCCCTGATCGAGGTCCACTACGCTGTTGGCCTCCAGCGTACGGTTGGCATGGGCCAGCGCCATGGTCAGCTTCATTTCTGCCGCTTTGGCTTCCAGTGTGCCGCTGACCGTCATCAGCCAGTCTTTTTCATTATTGAGCGACATACGGCCGGTATCTTCCGTCACCAGCCCGCGCAGGCGGCGTATGCCCAGCCTGGCCTCGGCAACGGCGTTGTTAAACGTGGTCGCGTACATGTCTTTTTTGGTCAGCAGATAGCCGCGTTGCGCGCTTTCGGCCTCGGTGACCCGATAGCGCAAGTCAGACAAGGTGGAGATATTGTTGCGGATCACGAAGATATCCTCCGCCAAGCGACTGATCGAAACGATCCAGCCATCGGCGATCACCACGGCGAGCAGGGTCAGGGTCATGGCAGCGATCAAGGTGGCCACGACACGGCCACCCAGCTTTTCAATTACCCGTTCCGTCTGGCTCCAGATTTTTTTCATTAAGGTCATATATGAATTTGTAAGCGCTCT